>JAIMJL010000056.1 GCA_020693225.1 Sandarakinorhabdus sp.
CACCGGGTTTCTGATTGGCATCTACACGCTGGCGCTGGGCGGAACGGTGATCACCAGCGCCTCGCGCGGCTTTGATGCGGCGGAGGCGTTGCGGCTGTCGGAGCGGCATGCGCCGACCATGTGCGTGATCGTGGGCGATGCCTTTGCCCGGCCGATCCTGCGTGCCATCGAGGCAGGGGAAGGCAGGCTGGGCGGTTTGCAGGCGATGATCTCGTCGGGCACGATGTGGTCTCCGGAAGTGAAAGCCGGGCTGCTGCGGCATGCGCCCGGCATGATGTGCGTGGACAGCTATGGCTCGTCCGAAGGGCTGGGCTATGGATCGTCTGTATCTACTGCGGCGGCACCGGATGCGCCGACACGATTCCTGCACGATCCCAATACCTTGGTGCTGGATGATGACATGAGACCGATCGCGCCTGGCTCGGGCAAGATGGGGCGGATCGCCCGCACCGGGTTGGTGCCGCTGGGCTATTACAAGGACCCGGAAAAGTCCGCCAAGACCTTCATCACCGTGAATGGCAAACGCTACACCATGCCGGGCGACTGGGCGACGATCGAAGCGGATGGTGCCATCATCCTGCTGGGACGGGGGAGCCAGTGCATCAATTCCGGCGGCGAGAAGATCTTTCCCGAAGAGGTGGAAGAGGCGCTGAAGACGCACCCGGCGATCGAGGACGCGCTGGTGTTCGGTGTGGCGGACGAAAAATGGGGCCAGGCGGTAACCGCCGTTGTGGAAGCAACAACACGCGTTTCACAGGATGAGCTGATAGTGCATGCTAAGGCGATACTGGCGGCCTACAAGGTTCCGAAGCGGGTGGTGCAGGTGGAGCGGGTGCCGCGCGCGCCCAATGGCAAGGCGGATTATGAGGCGGCAAAGGCGTTGGCGGCCTAGAGCATGGTTCGATCTCGTGGAATCACGAGCATCGAAAACCCATGCGGAAAATCAAAACGATAGAGCGGCCGTTCTGATGCAATCAGAACGAGACTCGCTCTAGGCGGTTGCAGCCGGAAGGCTGATCCCGAACACCGAGCCCTGCCCTTCCACCGAAGAGGCGAACACCTTGCCGCGATGGCGTTCGACCACGGCCTTTACGAAGGCAAGGCCGAGGCCGGCGCCGGGTGCTGCCGATGAGGGTGCTGCCCCTTCGGGTGCTGCGAGGCGGCTAAAGGGCTCGAACAGGGTGGGCAGATCGGCTTGCGATATGCCACGGCCCTGATCTGCGATGCGCACCACATGCATGGCGCCCTCGGTGGCAACGGAAGCTTGCACCCTTGTGCCGTTTTCGCTGTATTTCAGCGCATTGCCGATGAGGTTGGCAAGCGCGCGGGTGATCAGCGAACGGTCACCGGTGACCAGCGCCTCGTCATCGGGAACATCGGTTGTGATGCGCATCTGCTTGCTCTCGGCGATCGGCCACAGATCATCGACCGCATCCAGCAGGGCTTCCGAAAGGCTGAAGGTCTCGACGATGAAGCGTCCGGATTCGGCGCGCGCAAGGTGGACGAAATCGTCGGCCAGGCTGAGTGTTTGATGGGCATAGCGTTCCAGCCTGCGGGCGAGTTCGGGCGGGATCGTATGGCCTTCGGCTTCGAGCACGGCGAGGATCGAGGCTTGCGGCGCGCGCATGTCGTGTGTGAGCAGCCGCAGCGCGTCCTCTCGCTGCTTTTCCGAGGCACGCAGGGCGGTGATATCGGCAAAGCGGGCAATCCAGCCCAGCGGTTTGCGATCGGCATCGGTAAAGAAGGCCAGCCGGACTTCCAGCGACGTGCCATCGGCCAGACGCGTTTCATAGCCGTCTTCCGGCGGCAGGCTGCCTGCCGCAAGCGCCCCCAGCAATTCAGCGGCGCGCGGATCAGGAAAGCGCGGATCGGCATCGAGCGATGCGAACACCTGCGCCAGTTGCCGGCCTTCCAGCGGGCCTGGCAACCGGCTGGCGAACAGCGCATCTGCGGCATCGTTGGAAATCAACACGCGGCCGCCAAGGTCGGTGACCAGCGCGGCATCGGGGAAACGATCGAGCGACTGGGCAATGAATCGCCGCAGATCGCGGACATCGCGGATCGCATCGTGCATCAGGATGATCTGGCGTTCCACCGCGTCGCCCGAGGGCGGCTGGTGGTCGCGCGGGAGGATCGCCTTTTCCGACGACAGCTCGCGCAATTCGGCCACCATGTAGCGGCTGGCGATATCGAGCCGCCGCCAGCCCCAGAGCGGGAAGATGAGCGCCAGCGCCAACAGGGCCGTGGCAGGCGGCAGCCAGAAACCGAAGGCCGCGAAGGCCAGCAAGGTGACGGCGAAGACCAGCAGCGACAGCACCAGACCGAGCCACAGATTGATGCGCGGACCCAGCAGCATCAGGCTAAGCATCATCAGCCAGACCGGCATCAGCGAGAACAATTGCCAGGCCCACGGCGGCGCGGGGCGGATCATCCGGTCTGCCAGCAGCGAATCGAGATAGTTGGCGTGTAGTTCCACCCCGGCCATGGTTTCCAGCGTTCCCGACATGGGGGTGGAAAAGCGATCGCCGATGCCGGAAGCCGTGGCCCCCACCAGCACGATATGATCGCGCAGCAGGCTTTCCGGGACCCGCCCCTGCATCACATCGGAATAGGAGACATGGCGATAGCCGCCGGGTACGCCGGAAAAGCGGATGAGATCACGCGATGGCGCAAAAATCGCGCCGCTGGTAGCCGCCGGCGATGGCGGACGCAATTTTTCCGGGTTGCGCGCCAGCAGGGCTACAGCTTCGGCAAGGTGCAACAGGCGGTTGCCGTTTGCGTCGGTCAAGCTGTCGACAGCTCGCACAACACCGTCGCGATCCGGCCGGACCACCACATGCGCCGTGGTGCGGGCGGCTTTTGCAAGCGGCGAGACCGGCAGCGTTGTTGCCGACAGCGCGCCATTCTGGCCGGGAATTTCCAGCAGGTGCGGCAGCACCACACGCCCGTTTGCCGCCAGCGCAAGTGCCAGGCCTTCGTCATCCGCAGTTGGTTCCAGTAGCAGGATATCGAAGCCGACGGCCTTGGCTCCCGCAGCCGTTAGCCGGTCTATCAGCGCGGCGTGGTTGGCACGCGGCCAGGGCCATCGCCCAAGCTCGACCAGGCTGCGATTGTCGATGCCGACAATGACAATCTCGTCTGAAGGCGTGGGCGGGTTCATCCGCACCACGAAATCATAGAAGAGATTGTCGGCCCGGACGGGGGGAAACAGCCAGTTGATCGCGAGAATCAGCGCGCTGGCAGCCAGCAACACGCCCCACCATTCGGCCAGCATGCGACCGCTGCGGATTCGCAGCCGTTCGCGGGTGCGGGGCTTTCGCTCGCTCGGCAGAGGGGTGGCCGCCGATCCGGGCAGGCGATCAGGCTTTCCGAAGCCGCCGACGGCGAAGGGCGATGCCAATCAGGCCAAAGCCGCTGATCAGCAGCGCCCAACTGGCGGGCTCTGGCACAACGGCGACCGGCGCGCCCGGCTCTTTGGGGGGAACCGGCAGGGCGGGAAGGCCCGCCTGTTCGCCCGATTCTCCACCGAAGGGTGGCACGGGAACGGGCGGCACGATTTCCGGCGGCAGAACCGCAGGCGGCAGCACCGGAGATGGCGCAACCGGGGACGGCAGATCCGGCCCGATCACCGGCGGTGACGGGGTTTCCGGCGGCAACGGTCCGCCGCCGGATCCGCTGGGGGAGGACCAGCCCGGGGAAGACCAAGGCGGCGTTCCACCAGCGTTGCCAGCGTCAGTATATCCCTCGCCGGCCGATCCGCTGAAGCCTTGCCCGCCGTGCAGGCGCATCGGCACATAGGTGTCGCTGTCCCATGCGCTGTCACCCTCTTCGACTATCGCGCCGTCGGCCGCTTCGGCGGTAGCGGCGGCTTCGACGGCGTTTTCTGCCTTCCGTGACAACTGCGAAAGCAGGCTCAACCTGCTGTCTTCGCTGGCATCGGCCTTCTGCGCCGACTCTTTTGAAGCGGATTTGTCCGGGTTGGCGGATGAGCCACTGGCCTTGCCGCCGGGCTTGCCAGACTCACTGGTTGCCGTGCCACCAGAAAAACGTCGTTCAAACGCGTAAGATGTCGGCAGTCCGGTCAATCCGTTGCGGTCGCGTGCGGCGATGCGCACATGCAGGCTGCCATTGGGAACATTGGCAAAGCGGATGTCGGTGCTGGTGGATTCCACTTCGGCGAAGCGATCGACGAAGGCAGCGTCGGTTGCCAATTCCACCGCATAGGTCGCGGCACCGGGGATGGACTTCAGCCGAAATTGCACCGTTTCGGCGGTTTGCGCCTTTTTCGGGGCTTCGAGCACGGGGGCGGGCAGCAGGGCGATTGCGCCGGAAACGCCCTGCGCGCTGGCAACCGCGCCAAAGCCCGGCAGCAGCAACACTTCGCCGGGCCTGCCCGATGGCTCGCCGCGCGGGCCCACTGCAACCTTGCCTTCCAGTACTTCTTCGCGCGCCTTCATTTCGGCGGGCGTGTAGCTGACGCGGAACTGGGTGCCGCGCACGGCGGCCACCGAGACCGGCGTGGTGATCATGAATTTGGAAGCCGGATTGGTCATCGGGGTGACCTTGGCTTCCGAGCGACCCTCTTCCAGCAGGAAGCGGCGATCGATCGAGTCCGTCAGCGAGACGGCGCGCAGGCGATCCATGCGGATGCGGCTGTTGGACGGCAGCGTTACCAGGCTGTTATCGGGCAGCATCAGCGTGACGAACCCATTGGCGCCGGTTTCTAGCCGATCGCCTTCGCCAAGTTTCATCCCGACCGAAACCGGCCTGCGCACCGCAGCGGATTCCGCGCTGACGTCGCCACGCCAGGCGACAATTTCCGCGCGAATGGGAGCGGCCTTCAACCAGGACTGGCGCAGCTTCAGGATGCTGCCGGGCACCAGAGCCGCGCCATCCGAAAGGCCGTTGAAGTCCTGCGCCTTCTTCCAGGCAGCGGGATCGACAAAATGCGCCGCGGCCAGCGCCTGCAATGTGTCACCCGGCTGCACCGCATAGCGCACCACTTCATCCTGCGCATCCGCCACGGCGCGCGCGCGCGACGACGCCTGCACCCCTTGCGGGAGCATGGGCGCCGTGCTGGCCAGCAGCAGGCTGAGGATGGTGAGCGAGTGGCGGGGCATATCTGTGTTTGGAACTGTCCTGGTTACGATTGGTTAAAGCTATGATAGACTGAGGTTTAGCGGTTTATGGTTTCAGACGCCTCATCCAATCCATCCGGATTGGCCAAGGACGCATGTGTGGCAGCATTTGTCGACTCCAAGCGATAGCCGTAGCTGTACACCGGAGTCACGCGAAAACCGTTTTCCGCCCGCAGGTTGAGCTTGGAGCGGATGCGCGACACATGGGCATCGAGCGTGCGGGTTTCGGCATCCGGGCTTTGCCCCCAGATCGAATCCAGCAGATAGCTGCGCGACAGAGGGCGCGAGATATTCTCGAACAGGGTGAGCGCGAGCGCAAACTCCTTGGCGGTGAGCTTTACCGTTTCGCCGTCGACCACAACCGTTTCCGTCGGCACATCAAAGACATAGTTGCCGAAGCGGGCACTGCGCCGTTGCGGCCGGTTGAGCATGGCGCGCCGCAGCGCGGCCTCCACCCGGGCAATGAAGATCTGCGGGTGCAGTGGCTTCACGATATAATCGTCGGCTCCGGCGGCGAGGCCCTGCACCACATCCTCGTCATCCGAGCGGCTGGTAATCATCAGTACCGGCAGCGCGGCATGCTGGCCCTGGCGCACCGATTGCAGCACTTCGAGGCCGCTCATGCCCGGCATGTTCCAGTCGATAACGAGGAGATCGAAGGTGTCCTGCCGCAAGCGGTTGATCAGCGTGCGCCCCTGGTGGAACACCTCGCAGGCATAGCCGGCGTCTGCCAGCAGCTTCACCACCAGCTCGGTCTGGGCCTTGTCGTCATCGAGCACTGCACAGCGCATCTTGTATCCCCGTGTCTGCCGCGAACCGGAAACTATGGTTAATCCATATATCCGGGACGCATAACTTGGAACTCTTTAGCATGATTTGTGTCACCCAATTGTAAACTTGGGTATCATCTCTGTTGATTCAACCTGCGGGTGCTGTTCGCTGGCGGCAAGGCTCAAGACCTTGCGCCGTTAATGACGACAGGAAGCTGCACGCTTGCGCACCTGCTCCCCGGCATCCTAATAGTGGAGCAGCGGTTGCACATGCGGAGGGGCTTGCATCCGTGTCAAACCAGATTGCAGGGGATGAAACATGCCGTGGAATGCGTTTCAAAGGACAACGAGCGGTGTCGCACTGGCGGCCATGCTTTGCTGCGGACTGCCGGCACAGGCGCAGTCCAGCGCGCGCAAGGAGCAGGTGGCCAAGACCCAGGAAATACCGCGCTGCACCAAGCGGCTTGGCACCATCGCGATCGTGGAACCGGACACCAACTGGTGGGCACCGCTGCAGCTTGGCTCGCCGGAAGCCATCATCAAGGTCTTTGTGATGAAATCGGGCTGTTTCGGACTGGTTGATCGCTCCAAGGGGCTGGCCAGCCGCAATATCGAGCGCGCGCTCGCCGACTCCGGCGAACTTCAGACCAACAGCAACATCGGGCGCGCGCAGGTCAAGGCGGCCGACTATTTCATCGTGCCGGATATCATTTCGCGCAATGCCAACAGCGGCGGTGGCGGCTTTGGAGGCGTCGTTGGTGGCATGCTGGGCGGCAGCCTGGGGGCGGCGATCGGCGGCGGGCTGAGCGTCAAGAAGAAGGAAGCCAATGTCACGCTGACCCTGGTCAATGCCCGCACCACCGAGCAGGAGCGCCTGGTGGAGGGGTTTGCCAAGAAGAAGGACCTTGGCTTCGGCGTGGGTGCCGCCTTCCTGGGCGGCGGCTTCGGCGGCGGTGGCGGTGGCGGCTATGAGAACACCGAAATTGGTCAGGTGATCGTGCTGGCGTATCTGGATGCCTATACGAATCTGGTGCGCGAGCTGGGCGGTCTGCCGGAGAATGCCAGCGAGGCTGCTCCGAAGGCGCAATAGCGCGTCGGCGAAACGCCGCGGGGTCTGGCAGATGGTACGGCGCAGTGACACGCCCGGCGCGGTTGCACCGTGTCAGGGAAGGCAAATTGCGCCGTCAATGCGAAAAACTGCCGCTTTGTCGCAAATTGGGCAGCTTTCCCGTTTGACGAAGGCAACAAGAGTTGAAATGAGAGTGTCACGATGCCCGGCAGGACACCTCTGCCGGGCCGACCAACCAGCGGCCGGCTCCTTCTATCGCCGGACTGGATTTAGGGAGAGGAATACCATGGCGGACGTCAAGAAGCCCAACGCACTGCAAACCCCGCTCACCCCGTCGCCGGAACTGGCGGCCATTGTTGGCAGCGCCCAGCTGGCGCGCGGCGAAGTGGTGAAAAAGGTGTGGGAGTATATCAAGGCCAACAATTTGCAGGACCCGAAGGACAAGCGCCGGATCAACGCCGATGCCAAGCTGAAGCCGGTGTTTGGCCTGGACAGCGTAACGATGTTTGAAATGAACAAGCATCTCGCCCGCCATCTGAAATAGGCTTGTCGCCCCGGCGCTCTGGCGGTTGCCCCGTTTAGCGGGCGGCTTTTTCCAGTGCGCCGGGTGCCATCCGTGTGAGCCTTGCCGCCAGCGGCAGGATCGCGGGAAACAGCGCCGCGACGCTCGCAATGCGCGCCGAGCTGTTGGGATGGTCTTGGCCCGCCAGCTTGCTGCTGCTGCCCTCGGCCAGCCTTTGCAACCATGTGGCGCGCCGCACCGGTCCGCCCACATCTCGGCCCAGCGTGCGATAATAATCTGCCGGTGCCTGCCCCATCAGAAAGCTGCGGGTTGCCAGCCGCGCACTGTGCAGCGCCAGCGACATGCCATCGCCGGTGAAGCTGGGTATGACAGCGGCCTGATCACCAAGGCGCCAAAGCCGGGCAGGATCGCCGCTGCCGGGCTTGTGCAGGAAGCCATAGGGCACGCCGCTGATTGCCAGAGGCTTGCTGAGCAGCGGCACCGCTACCGCAAGGCGTTCGCCCAGATGTGGAATTTCGCTGCCCAGGCTTTGCAAAAGGGTGGCAAAATCGCCGCCGGCCGCCTGATAGCGCGCAGCCGGCACCAGAAAGCACAGGTTGGCGGCATCGCGCTCCACCATCTGCAATCCGGCATAGCCGCCCTGCAGCAGGATCAGCTCGATATGCCCCGAAAGCGCCGCGCGCTGCGCCGGGGCGAGGCGGAAATAGGCCTTGAACCCTAGCAGATGGTTGAGCGTTCCGGCGCCATCCCGCACCACGCCGCGCAGATTGTGCTTGCCGGTGGCAAGAAAGACCGACGCGGCGGCAAGGTTGCCATGGCTGCCGGAGGCCGTGCCGTCTGCCGCCAGCCCGCGCGCGGCCACTCCGCGCTGCACTTCTGCCCCGGCGGTCTCCGCCACCGCGAGCAGCGCTGCGTCCAATCGGTGCCGGGTGAGCGATTTGGCAACAAAGCCCAACGGGGCTTCGACCACCCTGCCCTGCGTGACAAGCCGGACGCGGGAAATTGCCACCGCCCCAAGTGCATCCAGATCGACGCCCAAATCCGCCAGCCAGTGTTGCGCCTCCCAGCTCAGAAATTCGCCGCAGATCTTGTGCATGGGCATGCGCTCGCGCTCCCACAGCCGCACCGGTCGGCCGGCGCGGGCCAGCCAGGTGGCGGCCGCCGCACCCGCCAGGCCGCCGCCGATTACCAGCGTGCCAGAATAGCCTTCAGCCGCAGTCATGCCGGGGCGGGCGCAGCGGCCTTCACCTGCGAGACACACAGGCGGAAAGGTATATGCCACGACAGTTTCGCATTCGCAGCACCCGCCTGCGCCAGGATAGCCCGCCAGTCTGCCCGCACAAAGGCGCGGCGGACCGAAAGCGGCCCATCATGCTGCACGAAGCGATGCCAGCGCATGACTCGAGACAGCAGCCAGAAGCTGCCCCAGGCAAACCCGTGCCGGTGCAAATCGTTGACGAACCAGCCGTGCGAGGCAAAGCCGGTTTGCCAACGGAGGAAGCGCAGGAGCTCGGCATCGGTCAGGTGATGGGTGAACAGCGCGCTGGTGACGAAATGCGGCGGCGTTTCGGGCGTGTGATCGAAGATGTTTTCGACGCGATAGTCTATGCCCATGGCCGACGGCGTGGCGGCTTCTGCCGCAGCCTTGCAATGCGGATTGAGATCCACGCCGGTGAGTTTTGGCACGAAGCCGCGAGTCGTGGCCCAGCGATGGATGCGCCGCAGCATTTCGCCCTGGCCGAACCCGACATCGACCAGCCGAAGCTCGGATCCGGGCGGCCAGCCGACGGTGGCGCGCTCAAGAAAGCGGCGCGTGGGTGGCCAGGCGCGGGTTAGGATGTTGACCTGCTCCAGATCGGCGAGGCAGGCAGCGAAATCCTCGGCCGACACCTCGAGCGTGTCCATCCACTCCGGCTCATCTGCGCGGGCGGAAAAGTCCGGCCAGGCCATGCCGGTTACAAGCGGCGGAAGGTGAAGGTTTCGCAGGCGAGGCCAGGGCCGAAGGCGAGCGCCAGACCCGGACCGCTGACATCGGCTTTCAGCATGCGCTGCAGCACGAACATCAAGGTGGCGGACGACATGTTGCCGAAGTCCTTGAGCACCCCGCGCGACCAGTCCAGCTTGTCTTTCGCCAGCTCAAGGCCATTTTCCACCGCATCGAGAATGGCCCTGCCGCCGGCATGCACGGCAAACAGGCCATAGTCTTCCGGCGAACGGCCCCGCAGCACGCCATCCGGCGTGTTGCGGGCGCGTTCGAGGCTCATGGCCTGCGCGATCCGCTGCGGCACTTGCCCGGACAGGTGCATGTCGAAGCCGGTATCGCCGATGTCCCATGTGATGAGATCGCCCGAATCCGGCAGTGCGACCGAGAGGAAATCATCCAGCGCAATGCCGTTGCTCTCGGCGGTCACGAGGGCCGCCGAGCAGCCATCCCCGAACAGCAGCATGGCGAGCAGCCGTTCCAGATCGAGCGTATCCTGGAAGTGCAGCGAGCACAGTTCGATGTTGATGACGAGGACGCGGGCCTGCGGCTCGGAGCGGACGATATGGTGGGCAATGCGCAGGCTGTTAACCGCAGCATAGCAGCCCATGAAGCCGACGACCGTTCGCTCGACTCCGGGGTTCATGCCCAACTGCTTGACCAGCACCTGATCGAGACCCGGCGCCATAAAGCCGGTGCAGCTGGCCAGCACGAGGTGGGTGATACTGGAAAGATCGGTTTCCAGGCCCAGAATCGCTTCGCCGGCAAGACCAGGCGCGACTTCGGCGTAGCGCGCCATGCGCCGGCTGGTGGGGGGAAAGGCGCCGGGCACATAGAAACCTTCGGTGTCGGCCACGAACGCATCCGGATTCTGCACAGGCTCGAAGCTTGAGAATCGCCGTTCTATCCCCGATCGGCCTGCCATTCGGCGGAAAAGGGCGGCCTCGCGGCGGCCTTCGAGCATGGCACCAACGAAGGTTTCGAAGGCACCGTGCACTTCATGCGCCGGAACGGCGGTGGAAATGCGGTTTATGTGGGCGATGGTCATGTTTGCCATGCTTGCCACAACGCGGCCAACCGGTCGAGGGTTCCATGGCGGATCAGCCGGTGTCGGCCAGCGGATGTCGGGTTTGCACCAGCTCCACCAGCCGACCGGCTTCGACATGGGTATATATCTCGGTAGTGGAGATATCGGCGTGACCCAGCAGCATCTGCAGGCTGCGGAGATCGGCACCATTGGCCAGCATATGGGTGGCAAAGGCATGGCGCAGCACATGCGGCGAGATGCCGGCAGGATCGATCCCGGCCCTGCCCGCCAGCGACTTCACCAATTGATACAATCGGATACGTGAAAGGTGCGCCTTGCCGGACGGAAACAGCCAGCGGCTGTCTTTGGGCACAAGCGCCTGGTGCGCGGCCACTGCCGCCAATGCCGGAGGAGATAGCGGCACCATCCGTTCCTTGCCGCCCTTGCCGGTAATGATGGCAAAGGGTTGCGGCGGACGGATGGCATTGCGCGGCAGTGCGACCAGCTCGGTTGCCCGCAAGCCCGAGCCATAGAGCAGCTCCAGCAGCGCCTTGAGGCGAATGGCCGCAGGAGTTCCGGTTTCGGCCAGCTCGGTGTCGAGCGTGGCCAGCAGGCGCTGCACGGCGTCTGCTGACAGCGACTTCGGCAGTGGCCGGCCGGGCTTCACTGCCGCGATCTGCGCGGCCGGATTGTCGGCGCGCACGCCTTCTGCCAGCAGGAAGGCAAAGAATTGCCGCAGCGCCGAACGCTTGCGCGCCAGCGATGGTGGCGCGAGCGGCTGCCAGTGGACAAACAGCCGTTGCAGATCAACAGCGGTGGCCGTGGCAAGCCGACCGTCGAGCACTTCGGACGCACCTGCCAGGTCGCGACCATAGGCGGCGAGGGTGTTGGCGGCAGCGCCGCGTTCTGACGCCAGCATATCGAGATAGAGCGCGATGGCGCGGGCGTCTGGCAGGTCTGTCACGCGGAAAAATGCAGCTTCAGGCCGGGCGTTGGCCAACGGGCAAGCGCCAGCTTGCCGGTGGTGGACAGGCAGATGGCGGCATTGCGCATGTCGGCGCCGCCAAAAGCGATGTTGGTGGTGAGCAAGTCCGGGAAATCGGCGTAGACGATGGCACCGTTCGCCGGATCGACGGTGGCGATGCCGGGCCGCTCGACCAGCGTTGCCTGCGCAATTTGGCCATCGGCAAGCACCGCCATGGAATCGAGCAGGACGCGCCCCGGGAAATGCGCCACCATGCGCCCTGGCAGCGCTGCAAGGGGAGATGCAGCCACTTCGCCGGGGCCGATGATATCGAAGGCGAGGATGTGGCGGATGGTGGTGAGGGCGGTGTAGACCGTCTTGCCGTCGGGGGACAGGCCGACCCCGTTCATGTCGGGGCCGTAGACGGCGCGGCGGATGCGCCGACCATCGGTGCTGGCGTGATAGAGGCCGCCGTGATCGGTGTGGTGGGCGTGGTGCTTGCCCAGATCGGTGAACCAGAAATCGCCTTGCGCATCGAACACGATGTCGTTCGGGCCGGAGAGGCGCTGGCCATCACATTCGCTGTAAAGGCGTTCCACCTTTCCGCTAGCCAGATCGATCCGTTCGATGCGGCCGGTTTCATAGTCGTCTGCCGCAGCGCCGGGGATCAGCAGGCCATCCATTTCGCCCCAGTTAAAGCCGCCATTGTTGCACACATAAAGCGCACCATCGGGGCCGATGGCGGCCCCATTGGGCCCGCCGCCCGGGGTGGCGACAGGCAGGCATCGGCCATCCGGCGAAACGCGGCTGATGCGCCCTGCGGCTATCTCGCAGATCAGGATGGAGCCATCGTCGAGCATCACCGGGCCTTCCGGGAAGGCCAACCCTTCTGCCAAAATGCGATACTCCATCGGACGCCTCCCAAGGTTTCAAGGATGTTTTCATACTGCACGCGCCGGTGCAAGAAAACGCGTGACACGCGGCGTTTTGTTCGCTTAATGTTCCACGATGTCAGCGGATTTGCTTTTCGTCCTTGTCGCGCTTGCCAGCTTCTTGGTCGCTGTCGTGCTGGCTTGGGTTCTTTGGGGCAGGCCGCTGGGCACAACCCGCATCGACCTTGCCAACCGGCGCGAAGAATTTGGCAGGGCTATCGCGGAAGTGGCGGCTTACAAACAGCAGGCGGAAATGTCTGCGCCCTTCGTTGCCCGGGCGACCGAGCTTGAGGTTGCTCTGGCAGCGGCACAGGCGGCGCAGAGGGAGCGAGACCGGGCCACCGCCGAAGCGACGGCTGAACGAGAGCGGGTTCATGCCGCGCAGCTGGCGCAGATACGAGACGAGTTTCAGCGGCTGGCAGGCGAAGCGCTGGCACGGGCGAGCACGCAGTTCACGGAATCGGCTGCCGAAACCCTGAAACTGCACCGCGCCGAGGCGCAGAAGGGATTGACCGAAAGCAAGGTTGCGCTGGCCGATCTGGTGGCCCCCATGAAAGCCACGCTGGGTCGCTATGAAGAGGAAATGAAGGCGATGGAAAGCAAGCGGGAGCAGGCCTACGGGTCACTCTCGGAACAGCTTGCGGCGGTGGCTGCCGGCCAGGCTTCGGTTACCACCGAAGCGGGCAAGATCGTCGCTGCGCTGCGGTCGTCTTCCAAGGCTTCGGGTGCTTGGGGCGAGGGGCAGCTGAAGCGGGTGTTGGAACTTTCCGGCCTCGCGGAAGGAATCGATTTCGAACTGCAGGCCAGCGCGACGGATGACGCCGGGCGGCAGAAGCGGCCCGACGCGATCATCAAGCTACCGGGCGATCGCGAGTTGATCGTCGATTCCAAATGTTCGGTCGAGGATCATGTTGCGGCTGTCGAGGCCCCATCCGAGGCCGCGCGGACGGAGGCCCTGCTGCGGCATACGGCGCGGGTGCGTTCGCATGTGCGAAGCCTCTCGGCCAAGGCCTATTGGGATGAATTCGGCAAGGCTGCGGATTTTGTGGTGATGTTCCTGCCCGGCGAGAATTTTCTGTCGGCTGCCATGGAGCAGGACCCCGAACTGCATCTGTGGGCGATGAATCAGCGGGTGCTGCTCGTTGGCCCGGTCAATCTTCTGGCGGTGGCGAGGGTTGTTGCGATGGTGTGGCGTCAGGAGAAGGTTGCTGACGAAGCGAAGAAAATTGGAGAGCTGGGTACTGCGCTGTACGCCAGCCTTGCAACCATGGCGGAGCATCTGAACCGCGTCGGCAAGAATATCGGAGATGCGGCCAACGCTTACAATGATTTCGTGGGATCGCTGGAGAAGAACGTTTTGCCAAAAGCCCGCAAATTTCCCGAACTCGGCGTGGACAGGGGAAAGAAGGGGCTGCCGGACGTTGCGCGCGTCGAGACGGTTCTGAGGCTCGTGCCTCCCGAGCTGAAGCAGATCGAGGGCGGCGGCTGATGCGCTGTACAAGCTTGTGTTGAACCAGCGCCCTGCCCTGCTATAGCCGCGGCCGAAAGCAGGAATTTCGATGCGAACCGCCACCATCAAGCGCAGCACCAGCGAAACCCGCGTGGAGGTGACCGTCAATCTGGACGGGACCGGCCAGCGCGATATCCACACCGGCATCGGATTTTATGATCACATGCTGGAACAGCTGGCACGGCATGGTCTGTTTGACCTTGTGATCCGCACCGATGGCGATCTGCATATCGATGCCCACCACACGGTGGAGGACACGGCTATCGCGCTGGGCGAGGCATTTCGCGCCGCGCTGGGCGATCGGGCCGGTATCACCCGCTATGGCCATTCTGCCGTTCCGATGGATGAAACCTTGAGCCGGGTGGCCCTGGACATTTCCGGACGACCTTTTCTGGTGTGGAAAGTGGCATTCAGCCAATCCCGACTGGGCGAGATGGATACCGAGCTGTTCTGGCATGTGTTTCACAGCTTTGCGCAGGCCGCCGGCATCACCCTGCATGTGCAGACGCACTATGGCAGCAACAATCACCATATTGCCGAAAGCTGCTTCAAGGCGCTGGCGCGCGCCTTGAAAGAAGCGGTGGCGCTCGATCCGCGCCAGGCAGGCTCCATTCCATCGACCAAGGGCACGCTCGGATAGATGCGCGTTACGCTGATCGACTATGGCGCCGGGAACCTCCGCTCGGCCGCCAAGGCTCTGCTGGCGGCCGGTGCCGAAGCGGTGGACATAACCGGCTGCGCCGTTGCGGTGGCACGGGCAGACCGGATCGTGCTGCCGGGTGTTGGCGCATTCGGTGCCTGTATTGCGGCATTGCGTGGCATTTCCGGCATGGAAGAGGCGCTGAACACCGCCGTTCGGCGGCGCGCGGTACCCTTCCTTGGCATTTGCGTCGGCATGCAGTTGATGGCCGATGAAGGCCATGAATTCGGCGTCCACAAGGGGTTGGGATGGATCGGCGGCAGCGTGCGCCGCATGAGGCCGGCCGGATTGAAGGTGCCGCAGATCGGCTGGAACGCGGTGGAATCCACGACTGGAAGTCTTGTGCAGCCCGGCTATGCCTATTTCGTGCACAGCTATGCCTTTGATGTGACAGAGCCGGCCGATGTTGCCGGCCTTGCCAGCTATGGCGCGCCGATCGTGGCTGCCGTTCAACGCGACAATATGCTCGGGCTGCAGTTTCATCCGGAAAAATCGCAAAGCTATGGCCTTTCGCTGCTGGGTCGCTGGCTGGCGCGCGGCTGATGCTGACCTTGTATCCCGCCATTGACCTGAAAGCCGGACAGGTCGTGCGGCTGGCCGAAGGCGATATGGCGCGGGCAACCATTTACGGCGACAACCCGGCGGTACAGGCGGCAAGCTTTGCCCAAGCCGGCGCGACTTGGCTGCATGTGGTGGATCTGGACGGGGCCTTTGCGGGTGCCAGCCGCAACGCTCAGGCCGTTGAAGCGATTTTGCAGTCTACGCCGGCCCGTGTGCAGGTTGGCGGCGGAATCCGCACCATGGCAACGATCGAGCGCTGGCTTTCGCTGGGCGTTGCCCGGGTGGTGATCGGAACGGCTGCGCTGACCGATCCGGCGCTTGTGAAATCCGCGGCCCGCGCCTTTCCGGGGCGCGTGGTGGTGGCGGTGGATGCCCGCGACGGGTTCGTGGCGACTGCGGGATGGGCCGATGTTTCTACGGTGCCGGCGACCGAGCTTGGCCTGCGGTTCGAGGATGTCGGGATCGCGGCCCTGTTGTTTACCGATGTGGGCCGCGACGGCCTTCTGAAGGGGGTCAATGTGGCGGCGACCGCCGCTTTGGCGGCCGCCGTTCGCATACCTGTGATCGCCAGCGGCGGGGTGGCCGGAGTGGACGACATCCTGGCGCTGAAACCGCATGCCAATATCGAAGGCGTGATTGCGGGGCGGGCAATCTATGACGGCCGGCTCGCCATTGTCGACGCGCTGGAGGCCTGCCGATGACACTTGCGGTTCGGGTGATACCGTGTCTGGATGTCGCCAACGGGCGGGTGGTGAAGGGTGTGAACTTCGTTGGCCTGCGCGATGCGGGCGATCCGGTGGAGGCCGCTGCCCGCTATGATGCCGAGGGGGCGGATGAGCTGGTTTTTCTGGACATTGCCGCAAGCCACGAGAATCGCGGCATCCTGCTGGATATCGTGGGGGCCACGGCAGACTGCTGCTTCATGCCGCTGACGGTGGGCGGCGGGGTGCGGACGGCCGACGATGTGCGCGCGCTGCTGCGGGCGGGGGCTGACAAGGTTTCGATCAATTCCGCTGCGGTCGAGCGGCCCGAACTGATCAGCGAGCTGGCGCAGATCTTCGGCGAGCAATGCATCACCGTGGCGGTGGATGCCAAGCAGGTGGCGCCCAATCGGTGGGAGATTTTCACCCATGGTGGCCGGCGCGCGACGGGAATGGACGCGGTGGGCTTTGCCGGCGAGGCCGCGCGGCGCGGGGCCGGCGAAATATTGCTGACCTCGATGGACCGCGACGGTACCCGCAGCGGCTATGACATTGCACTGCTAAAGGCGATTGTTGCCGCTGTTCCGGTGCCGGTGGTGGCGTCGGGCGGGGTGGGAAGTCTCGCCGACCTGGTGGCCGGGGTGAGCGAAGGCGGAGCGTCCGCCGTTCTCGCCGCCAGTCTGTTTCATTTCGGCGAGGCAAGCATCGCTGAGGCCAAGGCGGTATTGGCTGCGGCACAAATTCCTGTGAGGTTTACATGACCGACATTCTTGCCCGGCTGGAGGCGTTGATTGCCGATCGGCGGGCGGCGTTGTTGGCCGATCCGCGCACGGCAGACGCAAGCTATGCTGCCCGACAGCTGGCAAAGGGGCGGCTGAAGCTGGCCGAAAAGCTGGGCGAGGAAGCCGTTGAAACGGTGATTGCCGCGGTGGCGCAGGATGATACGGCGCTGGTTTCCGAGGCGGCCGATCTGCTGTTTCATCTGCTGCTGCTGTTGGGCGAGCGCGGATTGGCGCTGGACGCGGTGCGCGCCGAATTGCAACGGCGCGAAGGCCTGTCGGGACTGGCGGAGAAGGAAGGGCGCAAATAATGAGCGTTAGCAACGGCGAAACCTATAATGATAGCAATATCTTCGCGCGTATACTTCGCGGCGAAATCCCGGCCAGGATGGTGTTTCAAAATGAATTTGCCTTCGCGTTTCACGATATCAATCCGCAGGCGCCGGTGCATGTGCTGGTGATCCCCAAGGGCCCTTATGTGAGCCTGGCGGATTTTTCCGTGCATGCGCCGGATGATCTGGTGGTGGGCTTCTGGCGTGCAGTGGGTGACGTTGCCCGTCTGCTTGGGCTGGAGGAAGGCGGATATCGCATATTGACCAACGCCGGGCAGGATGCCCACCAGGAAGTGCCGCACATGCATGTGCACATCTTCGCGGGGAAGGCGCTGGGGCCGATGCTGTCGCGCGGCTGAGGGACTGCGAAACCCAAGCCGAAACGGCGCTTGACCGAAGCCGTTTGACGCACCACGGAAGTTGCAACCAACAACCCGAAACGGGGTTCAGGAGATCGGCATGCTGTTTTGGCGGGTGAAGCCTCTCGATGACATTCTGGCAACGGCCGAGCGCAAGGCGCTGACGCGGACGCTGGGTGCGTTTCAACTGACGATGCTGGGGATCGGCGCCATCATCGGCACCGGTATCTTCGTGCTGACATCGGAAGCGGCAACAAAGGCCGGGCCGGCGATGATGATAAGTTTCCTGATTGCTGCCACCGTCTGCGCGCTGGCGGCGCTGTGCTATGCCGAAATGGCCTCGATGATCCCGGTTTCGGGTTCGGCCTATACCTACAGCTATGGTACGATGGGCGAACTGGTGGCCTGGGTGGTCGGCTGGGCGCTGGTGCTGGAATATGCCATTGCGGCCTCTGCGGTGTCGGTTGGCTGGTCAGGCTATATGGTTCGGCTGGTGGAGGAAATTTTCTCTATCACTGTGCCCGCTACGCTGACCAACGGGCCGTTTGATCGCACGCCGGGTATCATCAACTTGCCGGCCATGGGGATTGCGCTGGTGGTGATGCTGTTGCTGATCCGCGGGACGCGGGAAAGCGCGCGATTCAATACCGTTCTGGTTGCCATCAAGGTGGCGGCGCTCACCTTGTTTGTGGCACTGGCCTTGCCTGCCATCAATGCCGAGAATTTTACGCCCTTTGCCCCCAATGGATTCTTCGCTCGCAATGTGATCGATCCGATTTCCGGCAACATGGTAACCGTGGGCGTGGCGGCTGCTGCGGCCTCGATCTTCTTCGCCTATGTGGGGTTCGATGCGGTATCGACAGCCGCAGAAGAGACAATCAACCCGCAGCGCAACATCCCGATCGGGCTTATTGGTTCGCTCGCCATTTGCACATTGTTCTATATTCTGGTGGCAGCGGGCGCCATCGGCTCGGTGGGGGCGCAGCCGGGGGGTGAGCTGGCGCAATCGAAAGAAGCGCTGGCCTTTGTACTGCGGGAAATCGGCCACGGTTGGGCCGCGAAATTGGTGGCGATTGCCGCCGGCCTCGCTTTGCCTTCGGTGATCCTGATGATGATTTTCGGGCAAACGCGCATCTTCTTCGTGATGGCGCGCGATGGATTGCTGCCGGACTTCTTTGCCAGGCTGCACCCGAAATACGGCACGCCGCATGTGGTGACCATTTGCACCGGCCTGTTTGTGGCGCTGTTTGCGGCGCTGTTCCCCGTGGGCGCACTGGCGGATATTTCCAATTCCGGAACGCTGTTTGCCTTTGCGCTGGTTGCCATCAGCGTGATGGTGTTGCGGCGCACGCAGCCGGAGCGCAAGCGCAGCTTTCGCACACCGCTGGTGTGGGTGACAGCGCCGGTTGCGGCCGCCGGCTGCGTCTTCCTTTTCTTCCAGCTTTCCGGCTACACGGAAATGCTGTTTCTCGGTTGGGCGGCAATCGGGCTGATTTTCTACTTCTTCTATGGCTATCGCAAAAGCCATGTCGGTCATCCGCACCTCGCGCCGGCTGAATGAACCGGACCTGCCACTTGCGAAGCTGAAGGCCCCCTTCTGCCTCTCATTCGCTGCCCTTGGGACAGGTGCACGCCCTGGCAAGGCGTTGAACCGGGATAGAAAGTCGCAACCTGAGTTTTTGTTCCGAACATATTACATTATAATTCGTGCAAAATGTTTGGTTAATTCATGCTATGTGCGTTGCAGGGTCGTAGTATGGTGAAATTCGAACAGGCAGACCGACTGCAGAATTCGGGTGTCGTATCGCGCTTCACCGCAATATTGCGGATTGGACATTGCCATGGACACTTGCACGATATCGAGCACAGCGGCTGAAAATACATACGACGTCCAGAATGACATTAAATTGGAAAGACAAGGCCGTCATCGGGGTTTGTATGGCGGCGCATTCATGATGAGCGTGGCACTTTTCATCTGCGCGGGACCAGCCAACGCCGCAACAGTCTTAGGCTCGGCTCAGGACTTCGCCGTGCTGGGTGCATCGACTGTTACCAATACGGGCCCTACCACCATCAACGGCGACCTTGGCCTTAGCCCCGGGACGTCGATCACCGGGCTGGGCAGCATCACGCTGAACGGCGCGCTGCATCAGACTGACGCGGTGGCGGCTCAGGCGCAAGCCGACCTGACCATCGCCATGGCCACTTTGGGCGGACTTGGTGCCAGTGCCAACCTTTCTGGGCAAGTGCTGGGGTCGGGTGGCACGGTGCTGGTGCTCACGCCGGGCGTATACGTGTTTGATAGCTCAGCGCAGCTTGAGGGCTTGTTGACCCTCGACGCTGCCGGCGACGCCAACGCAGCCTTCGTGTTTCTGATCGGCTCCACCCTGACAACGGGAAGTGCGTCGACTGTCACGGTCTTGAACGGCAATGCCAACACGAGCCTGTACTGGCATGTCGGAAGCTCGGCAACACTTGGAACGACGACGACCTTTGCCGGCAATTTGCTGGCG
>JAIMJL010000057.1:0-6972 GCA_020693225.1 Sandarakinorhabdus sp.
GGCTGTAGCAGCGGCTGGGGATCGGGCCGGTCAGGCCATGCCCCTGCATGTCCAGCGTGATGACCCGATAGCGATCCTTCAGCCGGGCGACCCATGGCTCCCAGGTGTGCAGCGAGGCGTTGGAGCCATGGATCAGCAGCAGGGCCGGGCCGCTTCCCTCATCGCGCACATGCACACGAAAGCCCGGGCTGATCTCCACCAGCTGGGACTGCGCATTGCCATATTTCGTGCGCGCCTCGTCAGCCGGGATATCGGGCGTTCGCACGGCAAGATACAGCAGCACCAGCAGCCCGCATAGCAGCGCTGCCCACGCAACCAGCTTGCGCAGCATGCGGATCAGCGCGCCACAAGCGTGATCGGCAAGCCATCCTTGGGGCGCGGAATCGGCACCATGCGGAAATCGCACTCATAACCCTCAGGCAGCACGATCCGGTATTGCGACAGCAGCTGGAAGAAGAAGGCCTTGGACTGCATATAGGCAAAGTGCAGGCCAAGGCACATGTGGCCGCCGCCTCCAAAGGGCACCCAGGCATATTTGTGCCGGTTGGCCGACATTTGCGTGGTGAAGCGCAGCGGGTCAAACCGCTCCGGATCGGGCCAATGCTCCTCCATATGGTGGGTATAGAGCGTGTTGATGCCAACGCCGGAGCCGGCCGGAATGCTGTAGCCCTTGAACTCGAACGCCTTGATTGCCCGGCGCGGAATCATCGGCACCGGCGGGATCATCCGCAGCGATTCCTTGAAGGCCATTTCCACCAGCTCCAGTTCGCCCAGGGCTTCGTAGCCGAGCGTGCCGCCATGCCGGGCGCTGACCGCATCCACCTCCTCGCGCAGCTTCTCCTGCCACTCCGGATTCCTGCCCAGCAGATAGACCATCGAGGTGAACGAAGACGTCAACGTGTCGTGCGCTGCCATCATCAGGAAGTTCATGTGATCGATGATTTCCTGGTCACCTAGCAATTTGCCGTTTTCGTCTTCGGCGTTGCAGATCTGGGTGAACATATCGTCTCCCTGCGCGCCGCGGCGCTTCGGGATTTCCGCGCCGAAATAGCCGCACAGATAGGCCCGGCCCTGCGCCCCGCGCCGCATCTGCGTGAAGGGCAGGGGCTTGCGCACGATCGCAACCGACGCCAGCACCATGTCGGTGAAGGCCTGGTTGATTTTCTGCGCTTCCGGCCCCCAGGGCAGGCCGAGGAACGAGCCGGCAGCGAGATCGAGGGTGAGATTCTTGATCGCTGGATAGAATTTGAACGGCTTGCCCACATCCCAGCGCGCGATGGTGCGGCCGATGCCTTCGTTCAGCCCGGTGAGGTAGCTTTTCATCGGCGCCGGCTTGAAGGCGACCGAAAGCGTCTTGCGGTGCATCCGGTGATGATCGAAATCCATCATCATCAGGCCATTGGGAAACACCAGCTCCAGCACCGGATCCCAGCCCAGTTTGGACGAGAAGATCTTGTCCTTGTTGAACAGCACCAGTTCATTGGCTTCCGGCCCTAGCAGCGTGACCCCCCAGCCCATATAATCCTGCCGACGGAAGATCGGCCCGTAGGTGCTGGCGAGCGAATTGATCATGCCCTTGGGATCGGCGAGAAACTTCAACGTCCGCCAAGTTTTCGAGCGCGCCGGCGGCGGCCCTGGAATATGCGCCAGATCAGCAAATCCGCGGGCCTTGAGATCGGCCGGATAGAGATCCTGTGGAAAGACGGGGGCGTTCATCGGGAAAATCCTCTGCGTTTTGCGTATCCAATTTACGCACTTTTTTGCGCGGCACAATGCACCCGCGCTTGCCTAAGCGCATTTCGCCAGCTACTTGCGATTCAATCGCAAGAGAAGGTTTTGCTTCATGCTGCTCGATCGCCGTTCTCTCATCGGCCTTGCCGGTGCAACGCTCGCTGGTGCCAGCTTGGCCGGCCGGGCCTTTGCGCAGAAGCCGCGCCCGCTGGTATTTGCCTTTCAGCCGCAGAAGGACCCGGCCGCCATTCGCGCGGCCGCCGATGACGTAGCGGCGGCGCTTTCGAAGCGCCTTGGCCGCGATGTGGAGGTTCTGGTGCCGCTGGCCTACGCCGCGACCGTGCAGGCGCTGGTTTCAAAACGCGCCGATGTCGCCTGGCTGTCTTCGCTGCCCTTCCTGCTGGCCCAGCGCGATGGCGGCGCAAGGCTGATCCTGGCGGAAGTGCGCAAGGACAATGCCGGACGCGCGCGCACCGACTATGATAGCGTGTTCGTGGTGCCGGCCGACAGCCCGCTCAAGAGCTTTGCCGATCTGAAGCGGCAATCGAAGTCGCTGCGCATGCTGTTCACCAGCCCGACCTCGACTTCGGGCTATGTCTTTCCCTATGCGCGCTTCGTGCAGGAGGGGATGCTGAAAAAGGCGCAGCCACCGGAAGCCATCTTCAAGACGGTGGCCTATGGCGGTGGCTATACGCAGGCGCTGGAGCAGCTGCTGGCCGGTCGCGCCGATGTGGCTGCCGTTTCGGACTATACCGTGGAGGGCCCGAAACGGTCGGTCTATCTGCCGGAAGACAAGCAGGCGAAGCTGCGCATCCTGGCCCGCACGCCCGGCGTGCCCACCCACAGCGTGGCAGTGTCGGCCGGTCTTTCGCCCGCCGAAGCGCGCGCGGTGCAGGCCGCGCTTCTAGACATGACGAAAACCAGCCCGGCCCTGCTGTCGGATGTCTATGGGGCCAGCGGGCTGCAAATCGTCGATCAGCGGGCCCACACGGCTGCAACGGTGCGGGCCATCGAACAGACCGGCATTCCGATAGCAGGATTGGTGAAATAGCCAGGCTGGCCGTTTCTCGCCCCGCTCCGCCGGTGGCGGTGCGGGTGGTCGGCGTCACGCTTGCCTATCCCGCGCCGCGTGGCAGCGTCGTGGCGCTGTCGGGCGTGGATTTCGCGGTTGCGGCCGGCAGCCATGTTGCCATCACCGGGCCTTCCGGCAGCGGCAAGTCCAGCCTGGTCGCGCTGCTCGCCAACCAGCTTGCGCCCAGCAGCGGGCGGGTGGAAATCGCCGGGCGCGTCGCCCGTATTCATCAGGACTTGCGGCTGGTGCCACGCGCCTCGGCGCTGGCCAATGTGCTGCACGGCGCGCTGGGGCGGCTGACCTTTGCCCAATCGCTGGCCTTCCCGGCGGCGGAGACTGCGCGTGCCGAAGCCCTGCTGAAGCGGGTTGGTCTTGGTCATCGCCTGCACGCCCCGGTCAAAACCTTGTCGGGCGGGGAAGCGCAGCGCGTGGCGATTGCCCGGGCGCTGATGCAGGATCCGGATGTGCTGCTGGCCGACGAGCCGGTGGCCAGCCTCGATCCGGAAAATGCCGCTGCGATCATGACGCTGCTCGATGATCTGCGCCGCGAGCGCAACCTCACCCTCATCACCGTGCTGCACGATCTCGATTTGGCCGAAGCCCATGCCGATCGCATCTTGCGTCTGCAGGCCGGGCATCTGGTGGCAGACCGGGTTGCTGGCGAACCGGCACCCTTGTTGCGCGGGGCGGCACCGGCAGCTCTTGGCGGCATGCAGCAATCTGGCGGTCTGGCGGTCCCCGGTTCGCTGAAGGCGGTCGCTGCCATTGCGCTCGCGGTCGCCATGTCCTGGGGCGTCATGCAGGCAACGCCCGGTTCCACCCAAGGGGCCTTTGCCGAGGCGTTGCGGTTTCTGGCGCGGCTGGTACCAACCGCGGCACAGCTGGCAGAGATCGAATGGGCCGCACTGGCCGTCGCCCTGCTGGATACGTTGCGGATGGCGATTCTGGGCACCGTGGCGGCGGCAATCTTTGCGCTGCCGCTTGCAGCCGTCGCCGCGCGCAACATCACCCCGGCCTGGATCGGCTATCCCGTGCGGATTGTGTTGAACCTGTGGCGCGCGGTGCCCTCCATTGTGTGGGCGCTGCTGTTTGTAGCCGCCGTGGGGCTGGGGGCGATGGCCGGGGTGCTGGCGCTGGTCGCCTATTCGATGGGCTATCTCACCAAATTTTTCTACGAAGCCTTCGAAGGCGCGGACAGTGCCGCCGCCGGCGCATTGGCCGAGCTTGGCGCCTCCGGCCCGCAGCGGTTCGTGCATGCCATCTGGCCGGTGGCGCTGCCGGCGTTTGCGGGATCGGTCTTGTTCATGCTGGAATATAATGTGCGCGCGGCGAGCGTTCTGGGGATCGTGGGTGCCGGTGGCATCGGCCATGATCTGAAGCTCGCGGTGGATTGGTCCAACTGGCATGTAGTGGGGGTGATCCTCGCGCTGCTGGCGCTGGCGGTGATTGCAGTGGACAGCTTCAGCGGCTGGGCCAGAGCGCGCATCGCCTGATCGTGCCCGCCGTGCCGCACGCGATGACCACCAGCGAGATTTACCTGCTCGCCATGCTGATCATCTTCAGCCTGCCGTGGCTTTTTTGGCGCCTGGGAAAGACCGATCGCTTCGCCCCGCTGGTGGTGGTGCAGATCGTGGGTGGGGTGCTGCTTGGTCCGGCTGTGCTGGGAGCGGCTTTGCCGGAGTTTCATGCCTTCGTGTTCAATCCGCAGGTCATCACCGCGCTGAATGGTGTGGCCTGGTGGGCGGTGATGCTGTTCGTGTTCATCGCCGGTATCGAGCTTGATCTGCAACAGACCTGGGCGCGGCGGGGCGAAACCGGGGTCACAGCCGGGCTCGCGCTGCTTGTGCCGTTTCTCTTTGGCTGCGCGGCTGCGCTGCTGCTGATGGCTATCAGCACAGGCTGGCTGGGAGAGGCTGGCCAGCCCTGGCAGCTGGTTGCCGGCCTTGGCATGGCCTGCGCCGTGACCGCGCTGCCGATTCTGGTGCTGCTGATGGAAAAGCTGGGCATCCTGCGCCAGCCGCTGGGTCAGCGCATCCTGCGCTATGCCAGCCTCGATGATATCGCCATCTGGGGTATGCTGGCGTTGATCCTGCTGGATGCCGATCGCATCGCCCGGCAATTGGCCTTCCTTGTGGGGTTCGCCCTTGCCACGCTTGTCATCCGCCGACTGATGCCGCGCATGCCGGAGTCGGATCGCTGGTATGTCGCGCTCATCTGGCTGATCGCCTGTGGCCTCGTTGCGGACTGGTCCGGGCTGCATTTCATGGTGGGGGCCTTTCTGGCCGGGGCGGTGTGCGAAGCGCGCTGGTTCGATCCGCAGCGGATGGACCAGTTTCGCGATACGGTTCTGCTGGCCTTCATGCCGGTGTTCTTTCTCAGCACCGGCCTGCGCACCAACTGGGATGTGGGTGGTGTGCAGGTGTTCGGCGCGGCGGCACTGTTGCTGCTGGCGGCCGTCGCCGGGAAGTTGGCGGGGATCCACCTTGCCGGGCGGATCCTGCATTGGCCCAAGGGCGAGGCGTCGCTGATCGGCTGGTTGCTGCAAACCAAGGCGCTGATCATGATCATTTTCGCCAACATCCTGCTCGACAAGGCCATCATCAGCAGCAACGCCTTCACGGCGCTGCTGCTCATGGCAGTGGCCAGCACGATGCTCACGATGCCGATCGTGCGACCCCTGTTGGCAAAGTTGCAACACAGTATTTCAAATCGGCAATAAGTTGGCGTGAACGCCTTGTTTCATGTTCTTGCAACAAAACTATCCCTAACCTGACACGATTATTGGTCACCGGCACTGCCATCTTTTTCTCGTCAGGGCCTCCATCTCATGACCAAATTGCTCAACACCTCGCTGCGGGCCGGCGCCTTGCTGCTTGCCACAACCGCGCTCGCGCAGGCAGCCATTGCGGCGACCATTACCGGCATCGTGGTCGATTCGACCGGCGTGCGGCCCTTGCAGGGTGCCGAAGTCCGCATTCCAGCGCTGAACCGGACCACCCAGGCCGACAGTGCCGGCCGGTTCCGCTTTTCCGATCTGCCACCCGGCACCTATGACGTGACCGCCAGCTTCGCTGGCGCTGCTGCGCAAACGCTGTCTGCCGACATTTCCAGCGATGGGACCGCCAGCGTGACCTTCGGGCTGGCACCGGAAGGCACCGAGATCGAATCCATCCTGGTGGTTGGCCAGCAGGCCAATCTGCTGTCTGCCATCAACCGGCAGCGTGGGGCCGACACGGTGGTTACCGTTCTCACGCGCGACGCCATCGGCCAGTTTCCCGATCAGAATGTCGCCGAATCGCTGCGCCGAGCGCCCGGTATCAACATTCTGAACGATCAGGGTGAGGGCCGCTTTGTCTCGGTGCGGGGCCTGCCGCCGGAATTGAATTCCGCTTCCATCAACGGCAATCGGGTGCTGGCAACCGGCGGCGATGAGCGCCAGGTGGCGCTCGACGTGATCCCGTCCGAGCTGATCGAATCGATCGAGCTGAAGAAGTCGCTCACTCCGGACATGGACGGCGATACCATCGGTGGATCCATCGATATCATCACCACCAGCGCCTTCGACCGCAAGACCGGCTTTGTCGCGGCAAGTGCCGAAGCCAGCTACAACAAGTTGGCCGATGCCTGGTCGCCGAAGTTCGGCGCGGACTTCTCGCAGCGCATCACCGATGATTTCGGCATTGCCGGCGGCTTCAGCTGGAATCGCCGGGAATTTTCCACCGACAATGTGGAAGCCGATGGCTGGAGCGAGGCCGCCAACGGCACAGTTTTTGCCGACACTCTGGAATATCGCGACTATGATGTCACCCGCATCCGTTGGGGCGGCAACCTCAGCCTCGATTGGCGGGTGAGCGATTCAACCCTGTTGTATGCACGCGGTCTCTATTCCAAGTTCAACGACACCGAACTTCGCCGCCGTCTGGTCTTCCGCATGAGTGCAGAACCAGCCAGCGGCACCGACGACACCGCGACCTTTGACAGCGCCAACGGCCGCATCGAAGTGCGCCGCGATCTGAAGGATCGCCGCGAGGTGCAGTCGATTGCCACCGTCTCTGCCGGCGGCAAGACGGAAGTCGGCCCTTGGACGCTGAACTATGGCGCCGCATGGTCCTATGCCGACCAGCAGGAAAATGGCTCGATCGATCCGATTCGCTTCCGCCAGCGGTTCC
>JAIMJL010000057.1:7159-8235 GCA_020693225.1 Sandarakinorhabdus sp.
TGCAACCGATGGCGGCGAGTTCGAGCTGAAGTTCGGCGGCAAGGCGCGGCTGCGCGAAAAGGACCAGCGGTTCGTCTTCGATATCTACGATGGCTTTGACGGCGCCTTCAGCCTTGCGGATGTGCAGGGCAGCACCGGTTATTCCCTTGCCGCCATCGAGCCGGTGGCGGACCTGCAGAAGGTGCGTGATTTCGTTGCCGCCAACATCGGCAATTTCGAGCTGAACCCGCTGGATACCCAATTCCAGTCGAATGCCGAGAATTATCGCGCCGAGGAAGACGTGCTTGCCGCCTATATCCAGGGTCGGTTCGACAATGACGTCATCCGCGTCGTCGGCGGCCTTCGGGTGGAGCGCACCAACACAATCCTCAGCGGCAACCGGCTCGATCTGGTGGCAGAAGGCGCAATCGTCGATGGCGTGGAGCTGGGCGAGGATACGCTTTTCATCACACCCGTGCGCTTCCGCACCGCCTACACCGACTGGCTGCCCAGTGTGAACCTGCGGGCCAACCTGTCGGACGATATCGTGGCGCGCGCCGGCGTGTTCAAATCGCTGCAGCGGCCGAATTTCGGCCAGCAGGCACCACGCTTCGTGATCGAGGAGGATGACGCAAACTTTCGCAGCGGCACCTTCGGCAATCCGGAGCTGAAGCCGTATCGGGCCTGGAACTTCGACGCCACGCTGGAATATTATTTCGCGCCCAAGGCGGTTCTGCAGGCAGGGGTTTTCTACAAGACGATCGACAATTTCATCGTCAATGTGGAGTTTCTCGACGGCGAATTCGCTGGAATCCCGTTCAATGAGGCGATCATTCCGCTGAACGGCGAAACGGCAACCGTGTTCGGGCTGGAAGCCAGCTACAGCCATGCCTTCACCGGGCTGCCAGCCCCGTTCGACGGCCTGCTGGTGAACTTCAACTACACCCACACCGACGCCAAGGGGGATATCCCGATCGGTGACGAAGTGCGCCGGATCCCGCTTCCCTCCGCAGCCAAGCACACGTTCAATGCCGTTCTGGGCTATGACAAGGGTGGCTTTTCCTTCCGGGTGGCGGGCGTCTTCCGGGATGGCTATC
>JAIMJL010000057.1:8558-19537 GCA_020693225.1 Sandarakinorhabdus sp.
GGCTGCTGGACCCGGCAACGCTGAAGCTCCGCTCCTATGGCTTCCTGCCGACCGAGCAAGCCTTTGGCGAGCCCTATGGCTTCTGCATGGGCCAATTCGGCGGTGAAACCTTCCTGATCGCCAACAACAAGCAGGGCCAGGTGAATGCCTATGTCGTATCGGCTGGCGCCAGTGGCCCCACCATGGCGCTGAAGCACAGCTTCAAGCTGGGCAGCCAGACCGAAGGCTGTGTCGTCAACGACCAGACTGGCGATCTCTATGTCGGCGAGGAGGATGTCGGCATCTGGAAGATGCGCCTGGCCGATGCCACGCAGCCGCCGGTGAAGATTGCCGCGATCGACACCCGCATCCTGACCGCCGATGTCGAGGGGATAACATTGATGCGTGATGGCGGGCAGACCTATCTGATCGCCTCCAGCCAGGGTGACAGCAGCTATCCCGTGTGGCGGCTGGAAAACGGCGGCTACAGCTTCGTTGGTCGCTTTGCCGTATCGGGCGGCAGCATCGACCCGGCCACCGAAACCGATGGCGTGGATGCCTGGTCCGGCCCGATTGCCGGCTATCCCGAAGGCGCGATCGCCATGCACGACACCTGCGACGGTGAGGGGCCACAAGACCCGCCTGCGGCGGTGTGTGCGAGCGATACGCGGCAGCAGAATTACAAGCTGGTCGATTGGCGGAGCGTCAAGGCGGCGTTGGGTATCCGGTAGCGCCCGGATGTGCCGTTAACGATTCATCATCCTGCCATGTTGCAATGCGACGGGCTGCGGGGCATCACCGCCGCACAACATGCAATTGGGACACTGACGCTGATCTGGGTAGCCATTCTGATCCTCGGCGCGGCAGCCGCCGCGTGGATTTTGTTGCCATTTTCCTGGCGCAGGCAGGAGGAGCGCGCGCTGGCGGACCAGTGCCGCAAGGCCCGGGCCATCGTGCTGAGCTATGACGACGGGCCGGGCGAGCGGCTGACGCCGGCGCTTTTGGAGCTGTTCCAGCGCCGTGGGGCGAAGGCCAGCTTCTTCATGCTGGGCAAGCGGGTTTCCGCCCGGCCGGCGATCGCGCGCCAGCTGGTGGCCGATGGCCATGATCTGGGCAGCCACAGCGAAAGCCATGTCAACGGCTGGAAATCGCTGCCCGGAACCTGGGCGCGGGATGTCGATGCCGGAATGCGCAGCGTCGAAAGCGCCGGTGGCAGCCCTGCGCTCTTTCGTCCGCCCTATGGCAAGGTCACGCTGGCCGGCTGGCTGGCGCACCGCAAGCGCGGCACGCGCTTTGCCTGGTGGACGGTGGACAGCCAGGACAGCTGGAAGCGGCGGCCGATCGCCGAAGTGCTGGCCGAAATCGAAGCAAAAGGGGGCGGCGTTGTGCTGATGCACGATTTCGACAGCTATGACAGCGGGCCGGATCCGTTGCCGCATGCCGACCATGTGCTGGCGCTTACGACTGCGATTCTCGATCTTGCCGACGCCCGCAACATGCGCGTTGTCAGCCTGTCGCAGTTGCACGGTGAACCGGCATGAGCCGACGTCCGAAGGTGCTTGCGGTCGCGTCGGGTGGTGGCCACTGGATCCAGCTCTGCCGCCTGCTGCCGGCCTGGGACGGTTGCGCCGTTATCTATGTGGCAACCGATCCCGCCTTTCGCGACGAAATGCGCGCCATTGCCCGGTCGCGCGGTAATCCGGAGCCGGGCTATTATGTGATTCCCGATGCCAACCGCTGGCAGAAGCTGAAACTGCTGAAGCAGCTCGCCCTGCTCATCGGGATCATGCTGAAGGTTCGGCCCGATACGGTGATCACCACCGGGGCGGCGCCCGGCTATTTCGCGCTGCGGCTGGGCAAATTGCTGGGCGCCCGCACCGTCTGGGTGGACAGCATCGCCAATGCGGAGGAGATGAGCCTGTCCGGTCGCCAGGCCGGGCCCTATGCTTCGCTCTGGCTCACGCAATGGCCCGAAGTGGCGGAACCCGATGGCCCGCATTTTGCCGGATCGGTGCTGTGATCTTCCTGACCATCGGATCGCATGAGCCGTTCGACCGGCTGGTTCGCGCTGTGGACGATTGGGTGGCCATGCATCCCGGCGTGGAGGTGTTTGGCCAGATTACCGAGCGCGGTGCGGCAAGCTATGCCCCGAAGAATTTTCCCTGGGTGGCGAAAATTGCCCCCGGTGAGTATCAGGCGAAAGTGGATGCGGCGGAGTTTCTGATTGCCCACGCGGGGATGGGCTCGATCATCACGGCGCTGCGCGCCAACAAGCCGATCGTGGTGCTGCCACGGCGTGGCGATCTCGCCGAAACCCGCAACGATCACCAGATCGCAACCGCCGCCAAGCTCGCCAGCAAGCCGGGCATTTTCGTGGCCGCAACCGAAGCGGATTTGCCGGCCCAGCTGGATGCCGTGCGCGCAAAAGGGGGGCAGATTGACACCGCCCTTGTCAGCCCGTTCGCGGAAGACCGGCTGATTGCGGCCATCAGAGGCACCATTTTCAGCCGGTAGCGCGCAGGCTCAGGCCTTGGTGACATTCCCCAGCGGCAGGCCGCGGCGGGACATGGCGTTGCGGGTGTCCACGATGTGCGGCCCCATTTTTGCCAGCGCGGCATAATCCACCGAATCGTGATCGGTGGCGATCAGGATGGCATCATAGTTGCGCGCGGCGATGTCGCTGAACGGCACCGAAGGCTTGCCTTCCAGTGTGGGATGCTCGCGCATGCGCGGGATCTTCGGCACGAACGGATCGTGGAAATCAACCTCGGCCCCCTGCTCCATCAGGATTTCCATCAGCCGCACCGAAGGGCTTTCGCGGGTGTCGGAAATGTTCTTCTTGTAGGCGAGGCCGATGATCAGCACTTTCGCGCCCTTCACCCCCCGGCCGCGCTTTTCATCCAGCGCAACGCGCAGCTTGCCGATCACATGGCGCGGCATGTTGATGTTGATTTCGCCGGCCAGCTCGATGAAGCGGGTGGAAAGCTCGTGCTCGCGCGCCTTCCAGGTGAGATAGAAGGGATCGATCGGGATGCAGTGGCCGCCCAGCCCCGGGCCGGGATAGAAGGGCATGAAACCGAACGGCTTGGTGGCCGCGCCGTCGATCACTTCCCACACATCGATGTTCATCGCATCGAACACGATCTTCAATTCGTTCACCAGCGCGATGTTCACTGCGCGGAACACATTTTCGGTGATCTTCACCGCCTCTGCGACCCGGGTGGACGACACCGGGACAACGGCATCCACGATCATGGAATACAGCTTCAGAACGGCATCGCCTGCCTCCGGGCCATCGCCGGCGACGATCTTCGGAATGGTGGCGGTGCGGAAACTCGCATTGCCGGGGTCTTCGCGTTCCGGCGAGAATGCGACGAAGAAATCCTTGCCCGGCGTCAGGCCGCTCTTGGCCAGGATCGGGGTCATCACTTCGTCGGTGGTGCCGGGGAAGGTGGTGGATTCCAGCACGACGAGCGTACCGGCGCGCAGATACTTGGCGATTTCCTCGGCGGTATCGGTCACATAGCTGAGATCGGGTTCACGATGCTTGGTCAGCGGCGTGGGCACGCAGATGATGATCGCATCGCATTCGGCCAGCCGAGAAAAATCCGTGGTCCACGAGAATTTGCCGGCTGCCGTGGCCGCCTTCAGCCGCTCCGACGGCACCGCCTCGATATAGCTGTCCCCGGCGGCCAACCGGTCCATCTTGCCGGCATCGACATCGAACCCGATGGTGGCGAGATCGCGGTTGGCCGCCGTGATTGCCAGCGGCAGCCCGACATAGCCCAGGCCGATCACCCCGATGACCAGGCTTTTGTCGGCCAGACGCGCAGAAAGTTGCTGAAAAGCTTCAGACATCGGTCACCTGTTTTCTAGCGAATATCGAGTTGGGTTGCGGGCCGCTGATAGTTTGCTGCGGCGCGGAATGCAACGCAGCGATGCGAATAACGGCCATGCATGGGCGACGTTTCAGGCCGGGATTGCAGCCCCCGCCGGCACATGCCGTCGCGCCGCCCAAAGCCCGAAACTGGCGATGATGGCATAGCACAGGGCAGGCAGCGCCAGCGCCATGCGCAGGCCCGCGGCATCTGCCAACAGGCCGGTGAGCGGCGGGATGATCGCGCCACCAACAATCGCCATGCAGATAATCCCTGAGCCCTCCGCCGCGCGCGGCCCCAGTTCCTCGCTGGCGAGCGAGAAGATGGTGGGGAACATGATCGCATTCATCAGACCGACCGCCAGCAGGGCATAACCGGCCAGTGTGCCGGTCTGCGTGGAGGCGATGAGCAGCAAGGTGATGGCACCGGCGCACACGAAGGCCAGCACCTTGCCCGGTGACACCTTGCGCAGCACCGCTGCACCGATGAAGCGGCCCACAAGCGCGCCGCCCCAGTAAAAGGAAACCAGCTTGCCGGCGCCTTCTTCCTGCAGGCCAAGCACGTCCGCCTGCATCAAATAGGATACGATGAGCGAACCAATGGCGACTTCGGCGCCGACATAGAGGAAAATGCCGAGCGCACCGAACCCGAAGCGTCGCTGCTTCAGCAAGTTGAAGGCATCCAGCATCCGCGTGTTTTCCACCGGAGGGCGCGGCAAGCGGTTGCGCCGCAGCCACACCATCGCAGCCACCAAAGTGATGGCGACAGCGAGGCCGAGATAGGTTTCCATCACCACGCGCGCCTCGGCAGCGCGATACAGCGACAGCGCCCGGCCAGACAGGGTTTCCGGGTCCACGCTGGACAAGGTTCCAAGGATCAGAATGGCGCCCACATAGGGAAAGATGGTGGTGCCGAGCGAATTGAAGGCTTGCGCGAACGTCAACCGGCTATGCGTTGTGGCCGGCGGTCCCAGCAGCGAGATGAGCGGGTTGGCTACCACCTGCACCGTGGTGATGCCGGCTGCCAGCACGAACAGCGCAAACAGGAAGGCGCCGAAAGAGGTGGTCAGCGTGGCAGGCACAAACAGCAGGCACCCGGCCGTCATGGTCATCAGGCCAACGGCGGCGGTGCGCATATAGCCGATGCGCTGCACCAGCCGCGCGGCGGGCAGCGAAATGAAGAAATAGGCGGCGAAAAAGGCCGACTGGATCAGCATCGCCTGCGCAAAGCTCAGCGTGAACAGATGCTTCAGCTTGGGGATCAGGATATCGTTCAGGCTGGTGATGCCGCCGAACACGAAGAACAGGATGAACACGAAGATCCGCAGATCGGGGAGATCCACACCCTGGCCGGTTGCAGCCGTGTTGGGGGATTGCGGGGCAAGGGCCATGTTGTGCTACCTGCTAAGCCACGAAAGCGACGAACATCCGACGCTAGAGCAAATTGTGAACGATCGCAAAGCCCGAATCATGCCGGAATCTGCAAGCTCCCGTCGTCTGCCAGCGGGAAAAAGGGATTGAAGGCGATTTCCCAAGGGTGCCCGTCCGGATCCAGGAAATAGCCCGAATAGCCGCCCCAAAAGGCCTTGTGCGCCGGCACATGCAAGGTTGCGCCGGCGGCCACCGCTGCCGCCAGAACCGCATCCACCTCGGCTTCGTCACGCGCATTGTAGCACAGCGTGACCGATCCTGAAGGCGGCCCGCCGGGCAAGTGGCAATCCTCGGCCAGCTTGTCGAACGGATAGAGGCCCAGCGCGATGCCGCCGAGTTGGAAAAAGGCCATGCCCGGAGACTTGCGCGAGCGCCGCTGCAGCCCCATCGCCTCCCAGAAGGCGCAGGAGCGCGCCATGTCGGCGGTTCCGAGGGTGACGATCGAGATTCGTTGCTCCATACGGGCATGAAAGAGGATGTTCCCGGGGAGGGCAAGAGCCAATGGCAAGCATGACGCGGGTGGTGCTGGCGCGGCACATAGCGGGCGTTCCCGGCCCGGAGGATTTTCGCCTGGAAACTTTGCCTATCCCGGACCTCGCCGAGGGCCAGTTTCTGGTGCAGCATCATTTTGTTTCGGCCGATCCCGGCACCCGCTCGCGGCTCAGCCCGGGCGCCAGCTATGCCCCGCCGCTGCAGCCGGGCGACCCGATCGATGGCTTTGCCGTGGGCCGCGTGGTGCAGAGCCGCCATCCGGGCTTTGCCGAAGGTGCGCTGGTCACGGTGGGAAGCGGCGGCTGGGCCACCCACAGCCTGTCCAAGGGCCGCGGCTATGTGCTGGCGCTGCCCGATCTGGGGGTGCCCGATAGCGCCTGGATCGGCGTACTCGGTGTTCCGGGGATGACCGCCTGGTTCGGATTGAAGCGCGTCGCGGAGCTGCAACCGGGCGCGCGGGTGCTGGTGACGTCGGCGGCCGGGCCGGTGGGGGCAACGGCTGGCCAGCTGGCGCGGCATTTCGGTGCGGCACAGGTGGTGGGGCTGGCGGGAAGCGCGGAAAAGCGCTGCTGGCTGCTGGACTCTGCCAAGTTCGATGCGGCGCTGGACTATCGCGCGGACAATCTGGATGCGCAGATTGCCGCCGCCATGCCCGAAGGCATCGATATCCTGTTTGACAATGTGGGCAATGCGATGATCGATCGGCTGCTGCCGATGATGCGGATGCGCGGGCGGATCGTGGTGTCGGGCCAGGTTGCCGACTATAACACACCCCTTGCCGAGGTTCCGGGTCTGCGCCAGACGCGCGAGTTCATTGCCCGGCGGCTGCGGATGGAGGGCATGGTGGTGTTCGACGATCTGGCTGGATTCCCGGCGGCGCAGGCCGAAGTGGCGGCCCTGTTGCGCAGCGGCCGGCTGGCCACCCGCGAGGTGATCCGCGATGGCATCGAAGCCCTGCCGCAGCTGTTTGCCGAGCTGTTCACCGGAAGCGATTTCGGGCGGCGGCTGGCAAGGATCGCGCACTGATGGACGTCTCCAGCTACAGCCGCTTTGAATTTGCCCGCGAAGGGCGCGTGCTCACTGCAAGCATCGCCGCCCCCGGCCCGGTCAACGCCGTGGACGGCGCCCTGCATGATGAGCTGGCGCGGGTGTTCACCGATTTGCAGCACGATCCCGACAGCGATCTCATCATCCTGACCGGCAAGGGGCGGGCGTTTTGTGCCGGCGGCGATTTTGACTGGTTTGCCGAGCAGATCGCGCATCCGGCGAAATTTCGCGACATCGGCTGGGATGCCAAGCGCATCGTCACCTCGCTGCTGGATATGGAAAAGCCGGTGATCTGTCGGCTGAACGGGGCGGCGGCCGGATTGGGTGCGACGATTGCACTGCTATGCGATGTGATTGTCGCCGACGAACGCGCGCTGATCGGCGATCCGCATGTGAAGGTGGGGCTGGTGGCCGGCGACGGCGGCGCGGTCATCTGGCCACAGCTGATCGGCTATGCCCGGGCGAAGGAATATCTGCTGACCGGCGATCTGCTGACGGCGGCAAGGGCTGCCGAAATCGGGCTGATCAACCATGCCGTGCCGGCCGGTGAGCTGGATGCGAAAGTGGCGGAGATCGCGGCGAAAATCCTCGCCAACCCGCGCTTTGCGGTGCGCTGGACCAAGGTGGTGGCCAACATGCCGCTGAAGGCACTGGTGAGCCAGATGATGGATGCCAGCATCGCCTATGAAACGCTGTCCAACATGACCGCAGACCGCGCCGAGGCGGTTGCCGCTTTCATCGATAAGCGCGCGCCGAAGCTGACCGGCGAATGAGCGGCTTCCAGAGCTTCGCCGACGAGCCGGCCCACATCGCCGCGCTGCGCGACCAAGTCCGCCGCTTTGTTGCCGCGGAGGCGCCGCGCGAAAAGCGCATCCAGTGGGACCGCGATCACCGCTGGCCGCGCGACGTCTATGCCAGGCTGAATGCCCTGGGCCTTACCGCGCTGACGGTGCCGGAAGCGCATGGCGGCGCCGGGCAGGACCTGGTAGCGGCGGTCGCGGTCATCGAAGAACTGGCGCAGGCCGGCGCATTTCTGGCCGGGCCATTCATCCACACGGCTTTCTATGGCGGCATGAATCTGTCGGAAAACGGCTCGCCGGAGCAGAAGGCCACCTATTTGCCGCGTCTGGCGAAAGGCGAATTGTTCTTCGCCTATGGCCTGTCGGAGCCGAATGTCGGCGGCGATCTGGCGAGCGTCGAGACCCGCGCCGAACTGGACGGCGACAGCGTTGTTGTGACCGGTGCCAAACGCTGGTGCACCGGGGCCGACTGGGCCGATGTGATCTACACGCTCGTCCGTTCCGGCCCGGCAGACGCGCGGTACAGGAATCTGTCGTTCCTGCTGATCCCGACAAATACGCCAGGGCTTTCCATGCAGGACATCGCCCACACCAACCTGCGCTACACCAAAAGCCAGGATGTGTTCTTCGACTCCGTTCGCCTTCCCAAATCCGCCATTGTCGGTGGCCCCCACATGTGGAACCGGGGCTGGGAGCTGCTCGCCGGGCGCGCGCTGGATGTGGAGAAGATCGAGATTTCCGCCACCGGCTTCGGCATCGCGCGCGCCGCGCTGGAGGAAGCCTGGACCTATGCGCAGGAGCGGGTGCAATTCGGCAAGCCGATTGCCCAGCATCAGGCGATCCGTCACAAGCTTGTCACCGCGCGCACCAGGCTGCAAGCCTGTCGTCATATGCTCTATCATGCCGCCTGGCTGGCCAATGAAGGCCGGCCCTGTTCGGTGGAAACCTCGATGGCCAAGCTGTTCATTGCCGACACCGGTGTGGAAATCGCGCTGGCCTGCCAGCAGGTGATGGGTGCCTATGGGCTTTCCGATGCCTATGACATGGAACGGCATGTGCGCGATCTGCTGGGCATGCCGATCGTGGGAGGGTCGAGCGACATGCAGAAAAACAACCTCGCAAGCCTGCTGCGGCTATGACCGGCGGCCAGCAACCCGAGGCTTTGGCGACTGCAAAGGCGCTCGCAGCGTCCATTGCCGCACGGGCCGACGAGATCGAGGCAGCCCGCCGGCTTCCGGCTGACCTCGCAAAGCAGATGGCGGATGCCGGGCTGTTCCGGATAGCCGTGCCCGCAAGCCTCGGCGGGCAGGAACTGCCGCCCGCCGACATCATGCGCACGCTCGAGGTGGTGGCGGAAGCCGATGCCGCGGTCGGCTGGTGCCTGATGATCGGCTCCACCACCGCCGTTTCGCTGGCCTATATGCCGCATGCCACAGCCGCCGAAATCCTGACAGACTTAGCCACGATCACAGGTGGGGCGTTTGCACCGCTGGGCAAAGCGGTGCGCGAGGGCGATCACTACCGCGTTTCCGGCCGCTGGAGCTGGGGCAGCGGCACCGCCAACTGCGGCTGGATTTTCGGCGGCTGCACGATTTTGCAAGACGGCGCGGTGAAAACCCTGCCGGATGGCAAGCCGGATCAGCGTATGATGCTGTTCCCCGCCCGTGACGTTACCCTGCACGACACCTGGCACGCCGCCGGCCTCAAGGGCACCGGGTCGGGTGATTTTTCCGTTTCGGATGTGCGTGTGCCGGTCGAGCGGTCGGTGTCGCTGATGACCGACCGGCCGGTGGAGCAGGGTGCCCTCTATAGCTTCCCGGTGTTCGGCCTGCTGGCGTTGGGAATAGCGGCGGTCGCCAGCGGCAATGCACGCGCGGCGCTGCGGGCCTTGCAGGTCTCGCTGGCCAGCAAAAAGCCGCGCGGCGCAGTGTTGGCAGAGTTTGCCCAATCGCAAGTCCGGCTTGCCGCCGCTCGGGCGCTGCTGTTCCAACGCGTGGCCGAGGCATGGGCCATGGCGCAGGCAGACGGTGCCATCGATCTGGAAACCCGCGCTTCGCTGCGGCTGGCGGCAACGCATATGGTGCGCACCGCAGCCGATGTGACCCGCAGCGCCTATGACCTGGGCGGCGGCAGCGCGCTATACCTTGAAAGCCCGCTGCAACGGCGCTTTCGTGACGCCCACGCGATGACGCAGCACATCATGGTGGCGCCCGCGACCTACGAATTGACTGGCCGTGTTCTGCTGGGCTTGCCAACCGACGCGAGCCAGCTTTGAAATGACCAAATACCGGCTGACCCGGCCCGTCCTGCTCGCCTGCACCTTGGCGAGTCTTTCGCCGATCCCTGCCGTGGCGACCGATGTTGTCGCACCTGCCATGGACCCGGCCAGTACGATTCAGCAGCGGCTGGATGCGACTCTGGCGGGCATGGTGACGAGCGGGCGCGTGGTCGGCGCGTCGGCGCTGGTGTGGAAGGATGGTCGCGAAATCTATTTCGGCCGGCAGGGTTTCGCCGATCGCGAAGCCGGCCGGCCGATGCAGCGCGACACGCTGGTGCAGCTCTATTCCATGACCAAGCCAGTGACCGGCGTGGCGCTGATGCAGCTTTGGGAGCAGGGGCGCTTCCGGCTGGATGATCCGCTGCACTGGCATCTGCCGGAATTTGCCAGCATGCGGGTGCAGAATGGCACCGATGCAGCGGGCAATCCGGTCTGGCAGCCGGTGCGCCGGCCGATCAGTGTGCGCGATCTTTTTCGCCACACGGCCGGCTTCGGCTATGACCCCGGCCCCACCGCCGCACATGCCGCTTTCGTGAAAGCGGATCCGCTGGCGCTTAGCAATGATCTGGCCGAGTTCGGTCGCCGCATTGCCGGTGTGCCACTGATCGCCGAGCCGGGCAGCGCGTGGCACTATAGCGCTGCGGTGGATGTGCAGGCGTTGCTGGTGGAGCGGCTGTCGGGCATGCCCTTTGCAGACTATGTGCAGGCATATGTTCTGAAACCGCTTGGCATGACGCAAACGGCGTGGCGGCTTCCACCTGAAAACCTGGGCCGCTTTGCCGCCACCTATGTGCGCCAGCCCGATGGCGGCCTCGCGCGGGAGCCGGATGCCCAGACGCGGGCGCTGAACTTCTCTGGTGCGCGGCTCACCATGGGCGGCGCCGGGCTGGCCGGCCCGATCGATGACTATATGCGCTTTGCCCGCATGCTGCTGGATGGCGGCATGCTGGATGGGGTGCGCATCGTGCAACCATCCACGCTTGCCTTGATGGCGACCGACCAGCTCGATCCGGCCATCACCAGCCGTGACTGGCTGCCGGGCAAGGGCAATCTGGGCTTCGGCCTCGATTTTGCC
>JAIMJL010000058.1 GCA_020693225.1 Sandarakinorhabdus sp.
TCGGCGCGTCAGACGTGCTGCTGGCACAACCAATTGAAACCGATCCGGATTGACCGGGCACAAGAAAGGGGAACCACCATGGACTACCAGAAACATCGCATTGCCCGGCTGGCACAGCTGCGCGCGCCCAGCCTTGCCGCGCTGGCCTTCGCGCTGGCTGCCGGACCGGCGCTGTCGCAGCAAGCGGAGGCGCCCGCAGCAGCACCGGCAACTCCGGTGGAAGAGATTATCGTCACCGGTTCCAATATCCGCGGCGCGTTCGACAGCGGCGCGATTGCCGTTTCGGTGCTGTCGCAGGCGGAACTGGAAGCCTTTTCCGCCAATTCAACGGGCGAATTGTTCGAATATATCGCCCAGGCGGGTGCAGCCGAAATCAATGGCGCGTCCGATGGCCCCAATGATGCGCGCGGCGACGTGGCCACCATCAACCTGCGCGGGCTGGGAACCGGCAATACGCTTGTATTGCTGAATGGCCGCCGGGTGGCGGCACACGCGGTCAACCAGGATATAGGCTCCACCCCGCGCCAGATCACCAACGTAAACGCCTTTCCATCGGCCGGCATCGACCGGGTGGAAGTGCTGCGCGACGGCGCGTCCGCGCTCTATGGCTCGGATGCGACCGCCGGTGTCGTCAACACCATCCTCGATGCCAGCTTCGATCGCATCGGCGCCACGATGCGCTACAGCGGCGTGGAAGGCACTGGCCAGAACGAGTTTTCCGCCGACGCCGCTTTCGGCCTGAAGTTCAACGAAGACCGCACCCGCATCCTGTTTACCGGAAGCTATTTCAAGCGCTCCGGTCTGTATGCCAACGAGCTTGGCAACCAGTTCAATACGGTCGACAAGCGCGCCTTCCTGGGGGACAGCCCGTTTGCGACCGAAACAACCGACTTCCGCAACACCTCCACGTCCTCTCCGTTCGGGCAGTTCCAGACCGGGTTCATCAATGCGGACAATGTGTTTGTTGGTCGCCGGGTCCGCCAGGGGGCAATGGCTCTCACCAGCAACACCGGCGTGTTCCACATCCAGCCTTGCAGCTTTCCCGGCACCCGCGCCGAGCTTCGCACCGGCTCCGAGGGGTGCATGGGCCTCGATGACGCCACTCTCGACGTTGGCCTGCGCTATGACTTCAACGCCAACCAGCCGAACAACTCGCTGAATCAGGGTGTGAACATTGCCAATGATGCGGTTACAGCCAAGGGTCGCCAGCTGATATCCGAAGCGGACCGGATCAACATCTATTCCACCGCCGAGCATGATTTCGGCAGTGGCGTGCAGGCCTTTGCCGAAGTGCTGTATTACAAGGCAACGACCGATTCCAACCGCGCGGCACAGCCGCTTGATAGCGGTCTCGCTTTCCTGATCATTCCGCGCACCAACTATTGGAACCCGTTCGGCCCGGTTGGCAGCCCGAACCGCTTGCCCGGCCTTAACACCAGCGACGCGCCCGCCGGCGGGGTCGACGTGCTGCTGCAGAACTGGCGACCGACCGATCTGGGCGTGCGTTTCATTTCCACCGACACCGAAACCTATCGTGTTGTCGGTGGCCTGCGCGGCGATTTCGGCGCCTGGAACTGGGAGGGTGCGATTGCCACCAGCGGCAACAGCACATCGGACACCGAAAGCAACCGCCTGTCCAAAACGCTGCTGCAAGCCGAGCTTTCGAAAACGACGCCGGATGCCATCAATCCGTTTGGCGGACCGAATGCCAACACCCAGGCGCAGTGGGATCGGGCGCGGATTTCGACCACCAATACGGGCCGCACCGAGCTGACGACTGCGGATTTCCGCATTTCCAATGCCGAAGCCCTGAACCTTTGGGCCGGGCCGGTCGGGCTTGCCTTCGGCGCCGAGTGGCGGAACGAATATTATGAGGAGGATCGCGACCCGCGCCTCGACGGCACGATCATCTTCGACGACAGCAATGTCTCCGGCATCTCCGATGTGGTGGGCGTGAGCCCCACCCGTGACAGCTCGGCCCGCCGCAATGTGTTTTCGGGCTTTGCCGAAGCGCTGATTCCGCTGCACCGCGGCGAGGGCACCTGGATCAACGACCTCACCTTGCAACTGGCCCTGCGCGGCGAATATTTCGACGATTTGAAGGGCGGCGCGGTGAAGCCCAAGATCGCGCTGAGCTGGTTCCCGGTAAAATTCTTCAACCTGCGGGCGGCCTATTCCGGCGGTTTCCGGGCGCCGAATCTGGTGCAGTTGAACCGTGGCGATGTTTCGCGCCTCAATCTCGGTGTGGAAGACTATTGGCGCTCGGACGTGACCGGCGATCCACAATCCACCGGCGCGGCCTATCTTCCTTCGGTGCGCACTTCCAATCCCGATCTGGACAATGAAAACACCAAGACCTTCATCGTGGGTGGAACGCTCGATCTGGCCAAGGCGTTTGATTCCAAGACGATCCGGCGCTTCACGGTGTCGCTGGACTATTGGCGCTTCGAGCAGACCGGCGTGGTGGGCGCCTTCGGTGATCAGGAGGCATTGGCGCTCGATTTCCTGTTGCGCAAGGAAGGTGAGTTCAACCCCAATGTCGTGCGTTCCAATCCGACCGCCGAGGACGTGGCCGCCTTCGATGCCTGGAACGCCGCCAATCCCGGCGATATCCGCAGCGCTGCTGGCTCCATCCAGTTTGTGCGCGATCCCTACATCAACCTCGACAGCCAGATTGCCGACGGTTTCGATTTCGCTGTCTCCACCCTGTTCGATGCGGACAATTTCGGTCGCTTCCGCTTCGGGATCGAGGCAACCTACCTGATGACGCTTGATGTGGTGCGCAACGACCTGCTGACAGCCCTGGCAGAGCAGCCGGAGTTTGCCGGCGAGTTTGCCACGCTCGCCGTCAATCGGGTGAAGCTGGACGGCAATCCCCGCTGGCGGGCAACGGCCACCTTCAACTGGACGCTCAAGGAATTCGGCCTCGGCGGCGCTCTGCGCTATGTTTCGGGCTTTACCGATCCCGGAGCGGACATTCTGGTCGATGGCAAGCAGGTGTTCTGGCAGGTGGCAGAGGATTTCCGGCTGAACCTCTACGGGGAATATCGCTTCAAGCTGCCGGAGCGCCGCGAGGTCCGTCTGCGGGTCGGTGCCAACAATGTGACCGACCGGGCACCGCCGCTGGTGGATGAGTCGCTCGGCTACCGGCCAGACTATCACTCGCTGAAGGGCCGGGAGTTCTTCGTTCAGCTGCGGGGGACATTCTGATCGTTCGACCCGGACTCCTGCTGGCACTGCTGTGGGCTGCCGGCGCGACATGCGCGGCGGCAGCCAACGATACCCCTGCAAGCCAGCTGTGCGAAGGCGCAGAAATCCGGGTGTATACCGGCTTTTCGCAAAGCGCCCTCGCCAGCTGCCGGATTGGCAAGGATGGTCGGATTGAAGGACTGGTCGCGCCGGAAATCCAGCCGATCAATCCCAGCCCCTGGTATGGCTTTCGGGTGGAAGGGCCGCCGAGGGCAACCCCGGAGATAACCCTGCGCTATGCCGTCTCTGGTCATCGCTATCACCCCTGGGTGCAATCCCGGCAAGGCTCGTGGCGGCGACTGCCGGACGATGCGGTTGCCCTTGCAGCAGATGGCAGCGCCACTTTCCGCCTGCCACCGCTTGACGGTTCGTTGCAGGTTGCCGCCCAGCCGCTCGATGACCCGGCCGCCGCGCTTGCGCGATTTGAGGCGCATGCACGCGCCGGCCGGCTGACGCGGATCGAGGCGGGCCGCAGCCTTGATGGCGCACCGATTCTCGCCTTTCTGCATCGCCCCGCAACTGCCCGCGGCCTTCTGCTTTTCATCACCCGCCAGCACCCTCCGGAATGGCCGGGGGCGATGGCTTTTGATCGCTTCGCCCAAGCATTGCTGTCAGACGATCCTGCCATGGTCGCCCTGCGCAAGGATCACGCCATCCTGTTTGTACCGGTGATGAACCCCGACGGCATTGCCCGCGGCCACTGGCGGGGCAACCGCCGGGGCGCCGATCTCAATCGCGATTGGGGCACCTTCATTCAGCCGGAAACCTGGGGCGTGGGGGCGCTGCTGGAGCCGTTGACGGGCAAGCTGCCGCTGCTCGCTGCCATCGACTTTCATTCGACGCGCAACAGCATCCTCTATGCCCCGCCTGATGATCCAAAGAGGCAGGATATCGGCTTTCGGATCACGCGCGATCTGGCCAGCGAGCCAGACCTGGCAGGCTTGCCGATTCGGCGTTCGCACCAGAACGATGCCGGAACGCTCAAGGGCTGGACACTGGATCGCTTCGGCATATCCGGCCTCACCTTTGAAATCGGCGATGATACCCCGCTATCTGAAGCCCACGCCAAGGCAGACGCCTTTGCGCGCCTGCTAGCCCGTTCCGTTGCCAGCCCGAAAGACCAGCCATGATCCGAACCTTGCTCGCCGCGATCGCCTTGAGTCTGGCCAGCCCCTGCCTTGGGCAGGAACCAACTGAGCCAGGTCCCGGGACGCGCCCGGTTCCAGCGGAGCTGCAAAAGGCCGGCGTTCAGCGGTTTCTGTTCAACGGATGGCAGGGGCCAGCCATCCCGGTCTGGTATCTGCGCCCGGCCAGTGCGGGTGCGGATGCGCCGGTCCTGTTCGTCATGCATGGGGTGGGTCGCGATGCCGATCGCTACATCGGTGAATGGGTTGATCTGGCCCGCCAGCACGGGATTGTGATCATCGTGCCGGAGTTCTCCCGCGCGGCATTTCCGGGTGCCGCCGGCTACAACAATGGCGCGCTGTTCGATGCCGAGGGGCATCCGAAGCCTCGCGCCGTCTGGAGCTATTCGGCACTGGAGCCGATCTTCGATGCGGTGGTGGCGCGGGAAGCCCTGAAGGCCGGTGGCTATGCGCTGTATGGCCATTCGGCCGGGGCGCAGTTTGTTCATCGGCATGTGCAGACCGGCGGCGGACCGAGGCTCACCCGCGCCATTGCCGCCAATGCCGGCTCCTACATGTTCCCCACGGAGGATGTCGCCTGGCCCTTTGGTGCCGGTGGCCTTCCGCCCGGCGCCTGGGATGCCTCGCGCGCGCTGGCACAGCCGCTCATCCTGCTGCTTGGCACGGCAGACAATGACCCCAAGCATCGCAGCCTGCCCTCACAACCCGAGGCGCAAGCGCAGGGGCCGCACCGGCTGGCGCGCGGCAAGGCCTTCTTTGCCTTCGCCAGGCAACAGGCCAAGGCGCAAAAGATCCCGCTTGGATGGCGCTGTTACCTTGCGCCGGACGTCGCACACGACAATGGCCGCATGGCGCCCTTTGCCATCGCGCTGCTGCTGGCCCCGAATGCGAGCTCGCCCTCAGCGGAATGCGCCGACGCATCAGATTTGATGCCGAAGCAAAGGTGATGGCTGATCTGCCCCTGTCTTGTCGGGCTGCTGCGTGGCGTTTGGCGGCGATTGATGCTACGGTAATACCGATTGGCGGGGGCGAGCATGTTGATGCAGCGCAACGAAGACCGGTTTCTCGATCGCCTGTATGCGGCGCCGCTGAACCCTGCGCTCTGGTGCCCGGTGATGGAGGATTTCGCTGACCTTGTGGGCGGCAGTGGTGTCTGGCTTTCCCGGTTAAGCGTTGCCGATGGTATGGGAACCGGCATCATCGCGCGAATTGATCCGGACAAGCCACAGGAATATCAGGCGCATTTTGCCGGCGTAAACCCCTTCTCCAACGAGGCAGATCCGCAGCGGTATATTGCAAATTGGCAACCACGCATCCGGTTCTATCACGACTGGATGCCGCGCGATGCCGTCGAGCGGACGGAATATTACAACGACTTCCTGCGCCCTCAGGATATCCATTCCTCGATGATGATGGGCCTGGCAGCCGATGGTCTGGACACTTGCGTGCTCAACATCAATCGCTCGCATGCCAAGGGGGATTTTGGCGCCGACGAAATAGCAGTGGCCGAGCGACTGCATCCTCACTTCCGCCGTGCTTTCGATCTGGCCTGTCGGCTTGAAGCCGTTAGTTTGCTGGCGGGCGATCTGGAGGCCATGCTGAATGGTCTTGGCCAGGGCATTCTGCTGGTCGATGCCGGAGGCAGGGTTCGCTTTTGCAATGCTTTGGCCGAAAGGCTCCTGCAACCCGGGGCGGGACTGCGGATTTAACAGGGGCGGTTACTGGCCGCCGGATCAACCGCGCGACACCTGGACCGGATAATCGGTGCTGCGACCTGTGCGGATGCCAATGCACGCATCGGTGGTGCCTTTTCGGCAACCAATCCGCAAACCGGTGCATGGCTTGCGGTGGCCGTGGATCCGTTGCCCGATCAATCGGCAAATGTGTTTCATTCCGGTCGGCTGGCCATGGTCTGCGTGTCCGAGCCGCAAGCCCGGGCCGCACTATCACAGCAGCGTCTGCAGCAGCTTTTTGCGCTGACGCCAGCAGAAGTGCGGATTGCGCTTGCGCTGCTGGCGGGGAACAGCCCGCGCGAAGCGTCGGAGCGACTGGGGATCCGCTACCAGACAGTGCGCAACCAGCTGCAGGGCCTGTACCAAAAGACGGCAACGAGTCGCCAATCCGAACTGGTGTTGCTGCTGGCGCGGACATGCTCGCCGGAGCCTGCAAGTAGCGGAAGTCCTTCCCGCCATTAACGATAATTTCGCGCAACGGCGCCGTTTTCTGTTTCCCCTTGGTACAAATGAACCATGCTTTCGGACTGCCCTGTGGGTAGCCTCGGTTCAGCAGCGCACCAGGGTTGGAAATCTGTGCGTTGCTGGAGGTGGCCGGGGGCAAATGGCCGGCGTTTAATGAGGAGGGTGGCAATGGCCGTTTCACACAGAATCACTGCAACGGTATCGCTGGCAGCACTGATTGCCGGTGGGGTACCAGCACCCGCCGACTCGGCCACATGTACTTGGATCGGAGGCATTGGTGCCTATGGCACAGGCGGAAACTGGAGCTGTGGTACTGCACCGGGCAGCATCGATGACGTGTTCATCGATGGCGGGGATGCCTTCGACTCCGTCGTGACGCTGAGTGGGGCACAGGCGGCCGGGACGCTTGCCATTTCGACCGGAGACGAGCTTCGCACCGTCAGCGGCAACCTGACCATTCACAACAGCGCCGTCACCAACAACGGCATGATCACCATCGGAACCAACAGCAGCTTCCGCGCGCTGGCCGGGTCGTCCATGATGATCAGCGGCACCGGAACCATCGTGCTCGACAATTCCAGCGGCTTTGCCCAGTTCCTGAATACCGCCTCCACAACCACGATCGGCTCCGGCCAGACGGTGCGTGGGCGCGGCCAGATCGGCGTGAACGCGGCGATCATTGTCAACAACGGCCTGATTTCGGCCGATGTGTCCGGTGCAACCATCACCCTCGATGTATCTGGCGGCAATGCCGGAATCGTGGGCGGCGTCGGCAGCGGGTCGGCCGCCATGCTCAACAATGGAATAATGGGAGCAGGCAATGGCGGCACACTTGTCATAAATGGCGGCCGCTACGAGCAGGGTGCCGGAGGCGTGATCCGGGCGCTTGCCGGTTCGACGGTGGCGATCGACAGCGATGCCCGGATCGTTGGCGGCACCTTGACCAGCGTTGGCAGCGGCGAGATCACGGGGATCTCCGGCACGCGCTATCTCGATGCGATCACCCTTTCGGCAGGCAGCAACTTTCGCCTGGCAAGTGGTGACACGCAGCTGTTCAACAGCCTGACCAACAACGGCACCATGACGCTGGGCACCAATTCGCGGATGTTCGGCTCGGGTGCCACACTGGCAATCGATGGCACCGGCACGATCGTGCTGAACAACAGCGTCGGCTTTGCGCAGCTTTTCGGCTCCGGGACTGTGGTCACGCTCGGTAGCGGTCAGACCGTGCGAGGCCAGGGCCAGATCGGCATCAACCTCGGGGTCATCGTCAACAACGCCTTGATTTCGGCAAATGTGGCGGGCCAGACGATCACCCTGGATGCCGCCGCTGGTAATGGCGGGATCGTGGGCGGCGTCGGCAGCGGCTCGGCCGCCATGCTCAACAACGCCATCATGCAGGCCAGCGACGGCGGAATCCTGACCATCGAGGGTGGGCGCTACGAACAGGGCGCGGGCGGCACAATCCGAGCCCTGGCAGGCTCGACGGTCAATTTGAACAGCGATGCCCGGATTGTCGGCGGGACGCTGGCAAGCGTTGGCAGCGGCGAAATCTTTGGCAGTGGCGGCACGCGCTATCTTGATTCCGTTGCGCTTTCTGGCGGCAGCAATCTGCGCGTGGCCAGTGGCGATACGCAGCTGTTCAACAGTTTCACCAACAACGGCACCGTCACGCTGGGAACCAATTCCCGCATCCTGGCCTCCGGCGGTCCGCTCGTGATCGATGGCACGGGCACCATCGTGCTAAACAATATGGTCGGCTTCACCCACTTCCTCGGCAGTGGAGCATTGACCACGCTTGGGAGCGGCCAGACGGTGCGCGGGCATGGCAATATCGGATTGAACTTCGGGATCATCATCCACAACGGCCTGATATCGGCAGATGTCGGCGGGCGATTGATCCTGCTTGATGCCGCCGGCGGAAACGCCGGCCTGGCCGGCGCGGGGGTCGGCACGGGTGGCAATGCTGCATTCCTGAACAGCGGAATCTTGGAGGCGCGCAATGGCGGCGTTCTGGTCGTGGGCGGTGGCCGCTATGAAAACAGCGGCGTCATCCGGGCGATGGCGGATTCCAGGGTGGAGCTGGATTCTGATGCCCGGATTGTTGGCGGCACACTGACCTCGGTTGGCACCGGCGAAATTGCCGCAGCCGGCGGGGGCACGCGCTATCTGGACGGCGTCACGCTTTCCAGCGGCAGCCAATATCATCACAGCAGCACGGTCACCGTTCTTGGCGGCACCTTCACCAACAACGGCACGGCCACCATTGGCGTCAATTCGCGCATTCGCAGCGACGGCAGCCCGCTCATCATCAATGGCTCAGGCACGATTGTGCTGAACGATATCGCCGGCTTCTCCTATCTGCTGGACACCGGCGGGACGACCTCGTTTGGCAGCGGACAAATTGTACGCGGCCGCGGCAATATCGGTCTCAACAACGCGATCATCGTCAACAACGGCCTCCTCTCCGCCGATGTGAATGGCGCGGCGCTGAGCCTGGACGTGTCCGGGGGCAATGGCGGCATTGCAGGCGGTGTCGGCAGCGGCACGGCTGGCATGCTGAATACCCATATACTGCAAGCGACAAACGGTGGCCGGCTGAATATCGAAGGCGGGCGCTATGAGCAGGAAGCCGGTGCAATCATCCAGGCGCTTGAAGGTTCGACGGTCGCTCTCAATTCCGATGCCCGTATCGTTGGCGGCACGCTGGTGTCGGTGGGCACAGGCACAATTTCCGCGTCTGCTGGCACCCGATTTCTCGATGGCGTCACACTGGCAGCGGGCAGCCAATATGGCCATGCAAGCGCGATAACCGTCCTTGGTGAAACCTTCACGAACAACGGCATCGTCACCATCGGTGTCAATTCGCGGCTGCGCAGTGCCGGCAGCGCACTATCCATCAACGGCACCGGCACCATCGTACTGAACGACTCCGCAGGCTTCTCCTATTTGCTCGACACCGGCGGTGTAACACGCTTCGGAAGCGGACAGACGGTGCGCGGCCGCGGCGATATGGGGCTCAATGCAGCCGTCATCATCAACAACGGGCTGATTTCGGCGGATGTGACCGGCCAGTCGCTCAACCTCGACGCGTTGGGGGGCACGGTCGGACTGGGCGGAACAGGCGTAGGCACGGGCAACAATGCCGCTTTCCTGAACGGTGGCACGATCGAGGCGCGAAACGGTGGCAATCTCGCGCTTGCCGGCGGACTTTACGAGAACAGCAGCACGGGCACTTTTTCGGCCTCTGGCGGCACATTCAACATGGCAGCGGCCGACGCCAGACTGTTTAACCTCCAGGCCGGTGGCGTGCTGAATGGCGGGCGCTACCGCGCAACCGAGGGCACGATCACCCTGCGCGCCACCGGCATAGGCAGCATCACGACGATTGGCACGGGATCAGTCGGCACCGACACGATCGTCACGCTTGATGGGCCAGCCTCGCTTCTCCGCGTGCAGCTTGGCGGCGCGATCACCGCGATCGAATCGTCGCTCACCTCGGTCGCACAGTCCGGTCGACTCGAAATCCTTGGCGGGCGCGATTTCTCGGTGGTGGCCCCGATGTTGTCCAACGCCGGGGTGGTGCAGCTTGGTGGCGGCGCGTTTACGGTTGCCACGTATGACAACAGCGGAGAAACCTTCGGCTTTGGCCAGATCGCTTCTGCGGGGCCGGTAGCCAACAGCGGCAGCATCCGCGCCGTTGGTGGAACGCTGACATTCGCCCAGGCCGTGCAGGGTGCCAGCGGAAGTCTTGTCATTGAATCCGGTGCAACACTCGTTCTGGGCGGAACGTCAACCGCCGGCACTCTCTTCAACGCTGGCCAGCTTTCGCTGGGCACCAGCACCATCACCGTCACCAGCGATTACGGCAGCACCGCCTTCGGCACCGGCAATGGCTTCGACGGCCGCGCCAATGTGTCGGGGACAGGGCTGATTCTCGCCGCCAGCGCCACGCAAGACCTGTCCGGCCCGGACTTCGCCGGCGGCATCCTCGATCTCGGCAACATCCGGGTGGGCGAAGCCACCAGCACCGGGCTTACCATCACCAACAACGGCACGCTGACGACACTACGCGGAGCGGTGCAGAACAGCAGCGCGCCGGGCGTCACGCTGGGAACGCCGGACTGGGTGATCGGGCCGAATGGCGGCTCGGCCGTCGTCACCGTCAATTTCGCCGGTGGCGCTGCCGGCGACCTCACCGGGCAGACATTGGATGTCGTCAACAATTTCGACAATGTCGCCAACACCAGCATCGGCATCATCGGTGCTGCTTACAATAAGGCGGCGGGCACACTGTCACCCAATCCGATAAGCCTCGGCAATGTCCGCGTTGGCGATCTGGCGAGCGGAGTGGTCACCATTGCCAATACGGCACCGCTGGGTGAATTCAGCGAAGGCCTCCGGGTAGTCGGCACCACGCCATCTGCAAATGCCAACGCTAGTGGCGTGCCGCTGGGTATCATCGCTGCTGGCAGCAGCGGCATGGCAACCGTCGGCTTGTCCACTGTTCTCACGGGCGCACAATCCGGCACGGTGGCTTTCGATTTCGTGACCGATGGGCTTGGAACCAGCGGCCTGGCACCGGCGGCGATTGCCGGTGGCAATGTTACCATAAATGCCTCGGTGTTCGCGCTGGGCAATCCGGTGATTGCCGACAATCTGTCGTTCGGCAATGTCTTGCAGGGAACGACGCAAACCCGCTCGATCACGGTGGAAAACCGCTTGCTCGACGGTGTGCTGGCTGCCTTCCAGGAAGGGCTGAACGCGCAATTCGGAGCCGTTGCGGGCGACATTGTCTCGGCGCTCGGTTCAATCTCCAATCTCGTGGCAGGCGGCAGTGACATGACAACGCTGACCGTGACGCTCGATACCGCCGCTGCCGGTGCCAAGAGCGGCATGGTGGAAATCCTGCTACAATCGAACGGGGATGGCACGTCCGGGCTGGGCTTGTTCGACCTCGCTGCAAAAACCGTGAGCGTTTTTGGAACGGTGGAGACGGACGGCACCGTGTTCCGGCTGGCGGAAGCCGGACTGATGCCAAGGGATATCGATCTCGGCAACCGCCGGGTGGGAGACGTGGCACCAAGTCAGCTGCTGACAATCCGCAATCTCGCCGCAGCCGATGGCTTCTCGGAAAGTCTGGATGCCAGCAGCGGTGCCACCACCGGACGGGCAAGCGTGACCGGCGGACCGATCGCGCTGTTGGCAGCCGGCGACAGTTCGCAGGCCATTTCGGTCAGCATCGACACGTCGGCCGCCGGGGCCAATGGCTCGGTCAGAATCGACTTTGCATCAAACGGCGAAGGTACTTCGGGCCTCGGCATCACGCCGCTGGTGTCGCAAACCGTCACTCTGGGCGGCGGAGTATACCAGATTGCCATGGCCGCCGATCAGCCGGCAGCCCTGGTTCTCGCGGCCCGCCGGGTCGGCGATGCCGCGGCAACGGCTGATCTCGTCATCACCAACATCGCTGCAGACACGGGTGGTTACACCGAGGCGCTGCAGGCCGATGTTGCCGAAGGTGTCAGCTTTCTGGTCAACGGTGGCCTCCATGCCATGACCGCCGAGCTGGCTCCGGGGGCCAGTGAGGCAGTCACGATTTCCAAGCACACCGGTGTGTCCGGAAGCTATGCCGAAACCGTCACCATAGCCAATAGCACGATTGCGGTCGCCGGGACTGGCCTTGGCAATCTTGCTCTGGCTTCACATTCGGTCACGGTGGAGGCAAATGTGTATGAGGCCGCAGGCGTCGTCGCGAGCGGAACCGGCGTGGCCTTTGGTGCCGTGCGGCAGGGGGATACTGCCCCGATGGTAGCCATCACTATCACCAACACGGCGACCGGGGCCCTGACCGACTCGCTGGAAACCTCGGTGGCAACCACGCCGACAGGAGTGAGCGGCAGCGCACCCGGGGCGCTGGTGGCCGGCCAGACGGGCGATGTCGCGTTCACGTTGGACACCAGCAGTGCCGGCGTAGTTGCCGGAAGCGGCTCGCTGGGTTTTGTTTCCAGCAATGCTGAAATGGATGACCTGGTGCTCGCGCCGCTGGCCTTAGATTTCAGCGGCACAGTCACCGACCTGGCGGGCGCTGTCCTGTTCAAGGCTGGGGGCACGGGGAGCCTGAGCGGCAGCGATTTGGCCTATGTTCTGGATCTTGGCAGTTTCGCGATGGGTTTGGGCATGGCAAGCGCGGACCTCGGCGTGTTGAACAGCGTTCTGTCCTCGGCCTTTTCAGAAAGTCTTGGCGGTGGATTTTCCGGCAGCGACGGCGACGGGTTCAGCTTCACCAGCGCGGATTTTTCTGATCTGACGGGTGGTGCAACCTCCGCCGGCAACGTGCTGACCTTTGACTACAGCGGTCTTGGCATCGGACTATACAGTCGCGTGTACAGCTTCAACGGCTTCAGCCGCTTTGCAGGCCTTGCCGACCTGGCGCTCGCACCAATCGAACTCACCGTGAAAGGCCGGATCGTGGATGGCATGGGCGTGGTGCCGGAACCGGGCGTCTGGGCGCAATTGATCGTCGGTTTCGGCCTGATCGGCGGCATGTTTAGGCGTCGCCGGACGGCCCCTGTTACCAATCTTGCATACACGCCTTCTGCATGACGGGCTACCAATCCGGAGGTGGGGACAGGAGCGCGAACAAATGGCTCAGCGAACGGTGGCAAGGTGGCTTGGGGAGGGTTTGGGTGTGCTGGCATTGCTGCTGGCCGTATTGAATGTCGCCGGTGCCCAGCGCAACCGCGCCTTGCAGGCAGACATTGATGCACAGCAACCCAATGTCCAGCGCGGGCAGACTTTTACCAACGTGAACAACAGCGTGATCCAGCTGATGGCCAGGGCTGCGGCGGAGCAGAATGATGCAGCCTTGCGTGATCTTCTGGCCAGCAATGGCGTGACGTTCCAGGTGCAAGCGCCTGCAACGGGGTCACAGGGATGAGTCGGGATGCGCCACCAATGGAAAGCCCCTCCGCATCGCGAGGCATAGGAAGCATTTTGACGGCAACTGCGCTGGTGCTGGTGCTGGGGTCCAACCTGCTGGATATCAATCGCGTTCATGTCTCTTTGCAGAGTGTGCAAGCTCAGCAACTGACTCAGATCGAGACCGCTCGAAAGGCAGAGGCCCAACTGGATTCACTGGCCAAGGGTTTGCAATCACTGGCAGCGGCCGGCAATCCCAACGCTCAGGCCGTGGTGGATGCACTGGCCCGCAACGGTGTGCAGATCAACGCATCCAGCGCAAGGTCCGATGGGGGTCAGGCGGCGCAATAGCGCGCACCAGCCAATCGAATCGCCTTCGGACGAGGCGGCACGTCGGGTTTGATGCAATTTCTGCCAAAGACGCCGACAGCGAAGCAGACTATGCCGGCTGCATGAAGCTTTTGGCTGCACCATGCTGAACGCCGGTGCCAATCCCAATGGTCGTGCGTTCGATGCGTTTGTGGCGATCGATTGGTCTGGTGCGCGCGGGCAATATTTGCCCGGGATCGCGGTGGCGATCGCCTATCCGGGCAATGGGGCACCGCAGCTGGTTGCGCCCGCCTCGCCGCGCGGGTGGCAGCGCGGCGAAGTGGCTGTGTGGCTGGGTGCGCAGCCGGGCCGGTTGCTGGCAGGATTCGATTTTTCCTTTGCGCCACCATTTGTTGCCAGAAGGACCTATCTGCCCGGCATGGATGCGCCCGACACAGGGCCGGAATTCTGGGCATGGCTGGAGCGGCAGTGCCGCGATCCGCATCTCTCAGCGGCAGACTTCATCGATGGCCCGGCGCGCGCGCACTTCTGGATGGGCGCGGCCGACGGGCGCAAAGGGGACTTTCTGCACCACCGTGTTTGCGAGACGCGCTTCAATGTCGGCGGCGGCGGCAAGGCATCCACCGTGTTCGATTGCGTCGGCGCCGCGCAGGTGGCCAAGGCAAGCTTTTCCGGCATGCGGCTGCTGCACCGGTTGCGCGGACGCTTTGCGGTCTGGCCATTTGATGCGCCCGACAGGCGCGGCCTTGTTGTGGAAATTTATACACGCGCCATGCTGCAGTTGGCCGGTGGTCGCGGCACCAAGCTGCGCGATGCGGCGGCGCTGGATGCTGCGCTGGCGGGCTTCGGGAGCGCACCCTATGCCGCCTGCCCTGCCGCTGAACCGAGGCACCTATCCGATCACCAGACCGATGTGCTGGTTTCGGCCGCGGCCCTTCGCACGCTGGCTGGTGATGCCGACCTGTGGATGCCGACGGATATGACCGCGGAGATCGCGCGGACCGAAGGGTGGACGTTTGGCATCCGTTGACGGGCAAGCTATGGCTTACCGGATGACAGGCTTTTTTCCGTGGATGCTGGTCGGGCTGGGCGGTGCGGTTGGCGCCATGCTGCGCTTTGCCATTGTCCGGCTGATGCCGCTGGCTGGATGGCCGCTGGGGACATTTACGGTGAACATTGTTGGCGGCTTCGCCATGGGGCTTTTGGTGGGCTGGCTCGCGGCGCGCAGTTCGGGGGGGGAGGCCCTGCGGCTGCTGCTCGGCGTGGGCGTTTTGGGTGGCTTCACCACCTTTTCGGCTTTCTCGCTCGACATGATGCTCATGCTCGAGCGAGGAGACCATGGCTTGGCACTGGCCTATGCGCTTGGATCGGTTGTGCTGTCGGTGCTTGCCCTTTGGGCCGGGCTTCTGCTTGTTCGGAGTTTTGCATGAGCCGGGAATTTGTTGTGGGCGCCGATGATGACGGCATCCGGCTGGATCGCTGGGTCAGCCGGCATTTGCCGGGCACAAGCTTCAACCAGGTGTCGCGCTGGGCCCGGACCGGCCAGATCCGGCTGGATGGCGCGCGGGTGGCTCCGGGGGATCGCATCGTGGCCGGCCAGACACTCAGGATGCCACCGGCAGAAGCCCCGAGGATCATGGCGGTATCGGCGCCCAAACCGGAACGGGCCAAGGTGCAGCTGAGCGATGACGAAATCGAATTCGCGCAATCGCTGGTGATCCACAAGTCGCAGCATGCGCTGGTGATCAACAAGCCGCCCGGTCTGGCAACACAGGGCGGATCGGGTGTGGATGTCCATGTCGACGGGTTGCTAGATGCGTTGCAGTTCGATGAGCGCAGCCGGCCAAAGCTGGTGCATCGGCTGGACAAGGATACCAGCGGGGTCTTGCTGCTGGCACGAACAAGCCGGGCAGCAGCCTTCTTCGGCAAATGTTTTGCCACGCGGGAAACCCGCAAGATCTACTGGGCGGTGGTGGCAGGCGTGCCGGCCTTGAAAGACGCGATGATCGAATTGCCGATCTCCAAGCAGCCGGGCACGGGCGGCGAAAAAATGCACGTGGATCAAGCCAACGGATTGGTCGCGAAATCGCGCTTCCGGCGGATCGATCGGGCGGCGGATCGCGCGGCGCTCATGGAAATGCAGCCGCTGACCGGGCGGACGCACCAGCTTCGGGTGCATGCGGCGGCCACCGGCACACCGATCGTGGGCGACGGAAAATATGGCGGCGCGGCCGCTTTCCTCACCGGCGGGGTAAGCCGCAAGATGCATTTGCACGCGCGGCGGCTGGTGATCGCGCTGCCGGATGGCGGAACGCTGGACATCGAGGCGGAGCTGCCGACGCATTTTGCCGAAACGATAGCGATGATGGGCTTCGAGATGGACAGCGCAGTGGAGCCGGAACCGGGCCCGGACTATGGGCCGCCCAAGCGACGGCGGCTGAGTTCGGCAACCAGCGGCAACCGGCGTGGCGAACGGAGAAGCCGCGGCTGATGACGGCAAAGCTCGCGGTGTTCGATTGCGACGGGACACTGGTGGACAGCCAGGCAAATATCGTGCGTGCGATGGAAGACAGTTTTGCGCGGTTTGCGTTGCCGGCACCCGCGCCGCATTCGGTTCGACGCATCGTGGGCCTGAGCTTGAAAGAGGCCATGGTAGCGCTGCTGCCGGAGGCAGACGACCGGCTGCACGAAGCCTTGGCTGATGATTACAAGCATGCATTCCAGCGCCTTCGGGCGGACAGGCAACTGGATCCAGAGCCCTTGTATGATGGCATCCTTGCGCTGCTCGATGGTCTGGAGAGCGAGGGCTGGCAGCTGGCGGTGGCAACCGGCAAAAGCGACCGGGGATTGCGGATAGTGCTGGAGCACCATGGGATATTCGGTCGTTTTGTGAGCCTGCAGACAGCGGATCGGCATCCGTCAAAGCCGCATCCTGCAATGTTGCAGGCCGCGCTTGGCGAGGCAGGAGTTGTAGCCAGAAACGCGGTGATCATCGGTGACACGATTTTCGATATTGCCATGGGCAAGGCCGCCGACGTTCGCGCAATCGGGGTCGATTGGGGCTATCACGAGGCGAACGAGCTGATCGAGGCTGGTGCCATCGCTGTGGCGCTCGATGCGGCGCATTTGAAGGATTTGCTGGATGGCTGACGACGAGGCGCTGGCACTGCGGCGGCTTTGGTGGATGACCGGGGTTCGCCTGCTCGGGCTCGGTATCATCCTGCTCGGCATGTGGATGGCGGGCACGGCAGCAGGGCCGAATGGCGGCTCCGGGCTGTTGCTTGGCGGTGGTTTGTTGGTGATGCTGATGGGACTTGCGGTGTTTTTCCTGGGGCCACGGTCTATGGGACGATGGTGGAAACGTCGCGCGTGAGGCGTTTTTATTCCGACGTCACGGTAACGGCGGACGAAGAGGGCTTTGGGGTGGCGCTGGATGGTCGCCCGGTGCGGACGCCCAAAAGGGCGCCACTGATGCTGCCGAATGCACAACTGGCAGAGGTGATTGCCGATGAATGGCGCACCCAGGGCGAAGAGATTTTTGCGGAAGCCCTGCGGCTGACGGGTCTCGCCAACGCTGCCATCGACCTTGTGGCGCCAGACCCGGTGCGCTTCGCCCAGGGTCTTGCATGCTTCGCCGCCTGCGACCTGCTTTGCTACCGGGCCGATCATCCGGCCGATCTTGCAGCGCGGCAGGCGGCCGAGTGGGATCCCCCGCTGCGCGGCCTGGAGGCACGACTGGATGTGCGCTTTGCGCTGTCAAACGGGGTGCAGTTTGTTGCGCAGCCAGATGCTACGCTGAACCGCATCGCCAATGCCTATTCTGCGCTTTCGGCATGGGAGCTGGCCCCGTTGCAGCCGATTGTCACGATCACGGGGTCGGCCGTGCTGGGGCTGGCATTGCAGCAAGGCTTGCTGGCTGGTGAAGACGCCTATGCAGCCGGGCAGCTGGAAGAGGCGTATCAGATCGAGAAATGGGGCGACGATCCGATCGCTTTGGCGGCACGCGAGGACAGACAGGTTGCATTTGCCGCGGCCGTGCGCTTTCTCGCTTCGGTCAACGGGAGAGATGCATGCTGAAGGTTTTGCAAGAGCTGGACAAGCGGCGGGCCGCCGCGCGGCTGGGCGGCGGGCAGGCGCGGATCGATGCGCAGCATGGGAAAGGCCGGCTCACCGCGCGGGAGCGTCTGGATATATTGCTCGATGAAGGCTCGTTCGAAGAGCTGGATATGTATGTGGAGCACAACTGCGTCGACTTTGGCATGGCGGAGCAGAAAATCCCCGGCGACGGCGTGGTAACCGGTAGCGGCACCATCAACGGCCGGCTGGTGTTTGTTTTCTCGCAGGATTTTACCGTTTTTGGTGGCTCGCTCTCCGAGCGTCATGCGCAGAAAATCTGCAAGATCATGGACATGGCGATGAAGGTCGGTGCGCCGGTGATCGGTCTGAACGATTCCGGCGGCGCGCGGATCCAGGAGGGGGTGGCGAGCCTTGGCGGCTATGCGGAGGTGTTTCAGCGCAATGTGCTGGCATCCGGCGTGGTGCCGCAAATTTCGCTCATCATGGGGCCATGTGCTGGAGGTGCGGTCTATTCGCCGGCAATGACGGACTTCATCTTCATGGTGAAGGATTCAAGCTACATGTTCGTGACCGGCCCGGATGTGGTGAAGACGGTGACCAACGAGATCGTGACGCAGGAAGAGCTTGGAGGCGCGATTACCCACACGACAAAATCGGGCGTTGCCGATCTGGCGATGGAGGATGATGTCGAGGCGCTGCTGCGAACCCGCGACTTCTTCGATTTCCTGCCGCTGAACAACCAGGCAGGCGTGCCGGTCAGGGTGTCGTCCGATCCCGTGGAGCGCGATCTGGCTTCGCTCGATACGCTGGTGCCATCCAGCGCCAGCAAGCCATACGACATGCACGAACTGATCCGCAAAGTGGCCGACGATGGCGATTTTTTCGAGATACAGCCGGGCCACGCGGGCAATATCCTGGTCGGCTTTGCGCGGATTGAAGGGCATACGATCGGCATCGTGGCCAACCAGCCAACCGTTCTCGCCGGCTGCCTCGATATTGCCGCCAGCAAGAAGGCCGGGCGGTTCGTGCGCTTCTGCGATGCCTTCAGCATCCCGATTGTTACCTTTGTGGACGTACCCGGCTTTTTGCCTGGAGTGGCGCAGGAGCATAATGGCATCATCAAGAATGGGGCGAAGCTGCTGTTTGCCTATGCGGAAGCGACGGTGCCGAAGATCACGGTGATCACCCGCAAGGCCTATGGCGGCGCCTATGACGTGATGGCGTCAAAGCATCTGCGCGGCGATCTGAACTATGCCTGGCCAACGGCAGAAATCGCCGTGATGGGGGCCAAGGGCGCGGTGGAAATCATCTTTCGCAAGGATATCGGCGATGCCGCAGCGATTGCCGAACGCACGCGCGAATATGAGGAACGCTTTGCCAATCCATTCGTGGCGGCAAGCATGGGCTTCATCGACGAAGTGATCA
>JAIMJL010000112.1 GCA_020693225.1 Sandarakinorhabdus sp.
CATCGTCCAGCCCGCCGACCTGGAGCCGGTTCTGGCGCTGGCGCGCCAGGAGTCGCAAGCCGCACTGTCCGGCGCAGCCATCGATCTGCCACCGCAGCTGAGCGCGCGCATCCCGGCGTTGATGGTGCAGCGCTATTTCGGAGTGCAACTGGAAACCGACCAGCTGATTGCCGATGCAACCGCCATGTTCCACTTCCTGTTTTCCGATCTCGCGGTCGATCCGGCCGTAACGGCGGCGGCCATGGCGGCCAAAGACAGGGTGAACGCGGCGATCGATGCAAGCGCGGCAACCGCCGGGCCAGACACGCTGCTGGGCCGCGCCGCCGCGCTGGGAGCAGCAGGAGAGCCGGCCTTCGATGCGGACGGCATCCGCGCCAACATCATCGGCATCGTCATCGGCGCCATCCCGACGCTCTCCAAGGCATCCTGCCTGGCAATTGAAGAGCTGCTGCGCCGGCCCGCCGAGATGGCGAAAGCGCAGGCGGCTGCCAGCGCGGGCGATGAACAGGCGGTGGCGGGCTATCTGTGGGAGGCGCTTCGCTTCTCGCCGGCCAACCCGATCATCTATCGCCGCACGCCCAAGGATACGATGCTGGGAGACACCCCGATAGCGGCCAACACAATGGTGATCGCCGCAAACCTGTCAGCCATGTTCGATGATGCTCATGTCGCCGAGCCTTCGCGCTTCCTCGCGCCGCGCCCGTGGGAGGTGTACAAGCTGTGGGGCGAGGGGCTGCATCTGTGCTGGGGCGATCGCATCAACAAGACGATCCTTCCGGCCATGCTGATGCCGCTGCTGGCGAAGCAGGGCCTGCGGCAGGTGGCGCCGCCGGATGGCGAAGGGATCCCGTTTCCAAGGCATTATCGGTTGGAGTTTGCAGCATGAAGCCTTTTGTCGCGGCGGCCTTGCTGGCGTTGATGGCCGGACCAGTGCTGGCGCAGGAAACAGCGCCGGCAACCACCGAAACGCCTGCCGCGCCCGCAGCCGAGCAGCCGGTTGCGCCACCGCCGCCCGAGTCCGTTCCAGAGCGCGTCCCCGAGCGCGTATACGCCACGCAAAAGGTTGCGCTGCTAACGAGCATGGGAACCATCGTGCTGGCACTGGAGAAAGAGCGGGCACCGATCACCACCGCCAATTTCCTGAAATATGTCGATCAGAAGCGCTTCGACGGCACCGGCTTCTATCGCACCATGCGCATCCCGGGCCGTGATGATCTGGGGCTGATCCAGGCCGGCACCCGCGGGCTTTCAACCAAGAACCTGCCCGCTATTGCCCACGAACCCACCAGCAAGACCGGGCTGACGCATGGCGATGGCGCCATTTCGATGGCGCGGCTGGCTCCCGGCACGGCAGCCGGCGATTTCTTCATCATCATCGGCGGCCTGCCCTCGCTGGATGCCAATCCCGAAGGCAAGGGCGACACCGCCGGCTTCGCCGTGTTCGGCCGGGTGGTGGAAGGCATGGACGTGGTGAAGAAAATCCACCTCGCGGCCACTTCACCAACCGAAGGGGTGGGCGTGATGAAGGGGCAGATGATTGCCGCACCGGTGAAGATCATCGGGGCAAAGCGGGTAAAGTAGGCCCGATCTCAGGGCGTTTTGATAGCTGCACCATAGCCACTGGCACGCAGTATCGCGGCTGGATCTTCGGCATTCAGCAGTGCATTCAAGGCGGCCGCCTTGTCGGTGGCGCGCGCCAGATATTGCTCGGCAATTCGCATGCCAATCCAATATCCGGCCTCGTGCGGCCAGCCGGCCGGGGCATTGCGATAGTTCGCGAACCAGCGGCTTCGCGCCGCCCGCGCGTCCGGCGAGAGCGATCCATCGGCCTGCAGTCCCGCTCGCACGGTTTCGCGGTCGGCCAGAAACTGCGCCCAGAGCGCGGCCTCGCGGGGCCGTGCCCAAGCGTCACGAGCGGGTGCGGGGACGGATCCGGTCACAAGCGAAGCCAGCAGGTCCGGCACCCCTTCCCACAGCGCATACAGCAGCAGTGGATCCGCCAGCGCGAGCGGGGATAGTCGGCCCTGCCAGCTGTGCACGGTCTCGTGCGCGAACATGTCCCGCATGGTGGCGCGGAACTGTTCGGGAGTCGTCCCCGGCCCACACAAGACTTCCAGTCCGAGCACCTGCGCGTCGCTGGCAGCCGTTCCGCCGGAATTGCCAGCACCAAAGACCACATGCACCGCCGGCAGCGGGCGTTCCGGCATCAGCCCCCGAAATCCCAGATAAATGGCCCGCATATCAGTCGAAAGCGAATCGATCAGCGGCAAGCAGGTTTTGATGGCATGGGCATAGCGATCAGGCTCGGCAGCCACCGCTTTTGCGAGATTTTCTGCGGATTCGATGCGGTTCGGGGTGAAAATCTCCACCCCCCGTCCGGCACCCGCCAGATAGAAGGACTGTAGCGCGGCAGCGGTCGGCACACCCTTGCTGTCGGCAAACAGTCTGGCGAACCGTCTGGCATCGGTGGCGTCCACACGTGCATCGAGCGGCTCCAGTCCGGCCGGCGCGGCATTGGCGGCGGTGGACACGGACGCCAGCAGCGCCGTCAGCGAAAGGATCATCAACATACGCATCAGCTTGCGCAGTCGGTCAGTCTCGCGCGGGCCTGTTCCCGCCCGATCAGCGGCAGCATCGCCGCCATGTCCGGCCCATGCTCGCGGCCCGTCAGCGCCAGCCGGAGCGGCATGAAGAGAGCCTTGCCCTTGCGCCCGGTCTGTTCCTTCAGTGCGCTGGTCAATTTGCTCCAGGCATCGTGCCCGAAATCGATTCGCCCGAGCGCATCGGCAGCAACAGCGAGGAAGGCCTTGTCATCGTCCGCGATCGCCGGCGCTGCGATCGGGCCGGTAAACACCGCCTTCCAGCCATCGGCTTCCGCCACGCTCGCAATATTGCCACGCACCGCAAGCCATTGCGCTTCCGACAGACTTGTTCGCCCGGCAACGGCTGCATGGTCGGTTTCAT
>JAIMJL010000059.1 GCA_020693225.1 Sandarakinorhabdus sp.
GATTTTCAGGCTGGGGGTCATTTGTTCGTTGTCGACGGTGAAGGGGGCGTCGGCGGGGATGACGCGGCGGACGCGTTCGACGACGGAGAGCTGGCTGTTGACGCGATCGACCGCGGCTTGCAGGGCGCGCTGGAACTCCGGGTTGGCGGAGACGCTGGCGACATCCACGCCGTTTTTGGCGGCCCATTCCATGATGAACTCGGTGTCTGGCACGATGACGCCGACGAGGTAGGGGCGACGATCGCCGTAGACCATGGCCTGGCCGATTTCCGGTTGCAGGGTGAGCAGGCCTTCGATGCGTTGCGGGGCGACATTGTCACCCTTGTCGTTGACCAGAATGTCTTTCTTGCGATCGGTGATGACGATGTGGCCGTCTTCATCGATGATGCCGATGTCGCCGGTGGAGAGCCAGCCGTCGGCCGAGAGGACCTTTGCGGTTTCGGCGTCGTTGTTCCAGTAGCCCTTCATCACCAGCTCGCCGGTGACCTGGATTTCGCCGTCTTCGGCGATGCGCACATCAACATCTTTCAGCGGCGGGCCGACGGTGTGCATCTTGATGCCGGCGGCCGGGCGGTTGCAGCTGATGACGGGGCCGGTTTCGGTTTGGCCATAGCCCTGGCAGATGGTGATGCCGAGCGACTGGAAGAACAGGCCGACTTCCGGGCTGAGCGGCGCGCCGCCGGCGACCATGGCCTTCAGCCGGCCGCCGAAGCGGGCGCGGATTTTCGCGCGGATGGTGCGATCGAGGATGAAGTTCAGCGGCTTGTCCAAAAGGCCGACCTTGCCGGCCTTGTAGCTGCGTTCGCCGACCGATTCGGCAAGCGCCAGCAGGCGCGGGGCCATGCCGCCCTGCTTTTCGACGCCGCGCACCATGCGTTGTTTCAGCACTTCGAACAGGCGCGGCACCACCACCATCATGGTGGGGCGCACTTCCTCGATATTGCTGGCGAGCTTGTCCAGGCCTTCGGAATAATAGATTTCGCCGCCGAGACCGATGGGGACGAACTGGCCGGCGGTGTGTTCGTAGGCGTGGGATGGCGGCAGGAACGACAGGAACACGTCGCGGCCGTCTTTGGGGAAATCATTGGCCACGATATCCACCGTGCCCGAGACATTGTGCAGGATGGCGCCGTGGTGCTGGCGGACGCCGCGCGGGGTGCCGCCGGTGCCGGAGGTGTAAATCAGGCAGGCGAGATCGCCGCGCTGCATTTTCGCGCGCGCGGACACGGCTTTTACATCGGCCGGGTGGGAGGCGAGGAGGGCTGCCATATCCAGCACGGTGACGTCGCCGGTTTGCCCGAGCTTCAGCGGCTCGATGCCGATGACGGTGTTGCAGTTGCCGGCCTGATACACGGCTTCCACCAGCACGCGGGCGAGCTTGTTGGTGGAAACGACCGCGGCGACCGCGCCGCTGTTTTCGAGGATGTGCAGGTGATCGCGGCCGGTGTTGGTGGTGTAGGTGGGGACGGTGACGGCTTGCGCTGCCATGATCGCGAGATCCCACAGGCAGAATTCCGGGCGGTTTTCGGAGACGAGCACGACGCGATCACCGGGCTTGATGCCGTGCGCCACCAGCGCATCGGCCAGCGAGGCGACGATTTCGGCCGCGCGCTTCCAGCTGGTGGGGTTCCAGCTGCCATCCTGTTTGCGCCACAGGAAGGGGGCGTCGCCCAGCACGGCGGCCTGGCCGAAGAACATCTGCACGAGGTTGGACCAGCGTTCGATGCCGGTGGAATAGATTTTGCGTTCGGCTTCGCGCTGGCGCTCGGCTTCGATGATGTCCTTGCGGCTCATGTGGCGGTTCCCCCCTGGCCTTTGGCCGGTTTTTGATCGGTTGTCATGGCAGCGAAAGCGCGGTGCCTTCGCTGCGCGCGTCGGCGGCGGCGCGCCAGCCTTCCCCGCTGCGCGCGATGCCGTTGGTTTTCAGCGGCAGGCTGGATTCGCCGACATTGCTGTGGCCGAGCGCCTTCAGGCCGGCTTCCATTTCAGCAAGCCGGCTGCCCTTTTCCAGCCGCACGCCGCGCCGATCGGCAACCAGCACCGGGGCGGCAATGGCCTGCTCCACCGAAAGGCCCCAATCGGCATACGCGATGATCGCCTTGGCGACCTGCGCGATGATGGTGGCACCGCCTGCGGCACCGAAGGCGGCGATTGCCCTGCCCTTTTCATCATAGACAATGGTGGGGGCCATCGAGCTGCGCGGGCGTTTGCCCGGTTCGACCCGATTTGGCGCGGGCGCGCCATCGCGCATGGGGAGCATGTCGAAATCGGTGAGCTCGTTGTTGAGCATGAAGCCGCCGGCGATCAGGCCGCTGCCGAACGGGCCTTCGATGGTGGAGGTGAGATTGGCGAGATTGCCTTCTGCATCGGCGGCGGCGAGGTGCGAGGTGGCGGGGATATCCGCCAGCACCTGCGCGGCGCGCGGCGGGCTGCCGGGCGGGACCCCGGGCGGGGCATCGGCTTGCGCGCGATCGATGCGGATGAGGGCGCTGCGGGCGCGGAGATAGGCTGGATCGAGCAGGCCGGCGACGGGCACGGGCGCGAAATCGGCATCTGCCCCGAAGGCATCTCGATCGGCATAGGCGAGGCGCAGCGATTCCGCGAACAGGTGCCACGACAGCAGATTGTCGGCCCCCAGTGCTTTCAGATCGAAGCGCTCCAGCTGCTTCAAGGTTTGCAGCACGGCGATGCCGCCGGCCGAGGGCGGGGCCATGGTGCAGAGCGTGAGCTTGCGATAGGGCAGGCAGAGCGGCTGCCGTTCGGTGACCTGATAGTTGGCGAGATCCTGCGCGGTGAGCGGCACGGGATTGGCCCAGGCGGTGCCGACCGCTTCGGTGATCTTGGCGCCGATCGGGCCGCGATAGAAGGCATCGGGCCCGTCTTTTGCAATCTGCTCCAGCGTGGCTTGCAGCTCCGGCTGGCGCAGGCGGTGCCCGACCGGCCAGGGGTTGCCCGCAGCATCGAGAAAGACGGCGGCGGCAGGGCTGGGGGCGAGCAGCGACTTGCGGCTGCCGGTGAAGCGGTTGAGCCGCTCGGTGACGATGATGCCATCGCGTGCCAGCGCGATCGAGGGCGCAAACAGGGTGGCCCAGGGCAGTTTGCCCCAGCGTTTGTGGGCTTCGGCGGCAAGGGCGAGCGTGCCGGGGACACCGACCGATTTGCCGCCGGGGACGGCTTTGGCCATGCCCATCGCCTTGCCATCTTCGGCCAGGAAGCGTTCGGCGGTCGCGGCGGCGGGGGCCTTTTCGCGGCCATCGAGCGTGATCGTTTTGCCGGACCTGGCATCATACCAGACCAGGAAGGCACCGCCGCCCAGACCGCTGGATTGCGGCTCGGCCACGGTGAGCGCGATCATCATGGCGATGGCAGCGTCGGCGGCGCTGCCGCCGGCTTGCAGCATGGCTTGGCCGGCCTGCGTGGCGCGCGGATCGGCGGATGTGGCGACCGCCGGGCCGGAGGCGCTGACCTCTGCCAGCGGGCGGGGGGCAATCGTGTCTTCCGCGCCGGAGACATAGAAGCGCGGGGTGGGCTGGGTATCGGTGACCGACGCTGTTTGCGCGGCAAGCGGGCTGGCACAAAGGGCGAGGATCGCCAGCGGGGCAAGGAATTTCATGCTGCATCGATAGGTGAGGCAGGCGGGCGGCTCAAGCCTCATGCGATATCCACACCGATTGCCTGCGATACGCTGCGCAATCCATCACGGGCCAGCAGGGCGGCGAGGCCGGCGTTGAGCCGGGCCGGCAGGCCGGGGCCTTCATAGACAAGCGCGGTGTACAGCTGCACCAGCGACGCGCCGGCGCGCAGCTTGGCATAGACATCGTCTGCCGTGCGCACCCCGCCCACGCCCACCAGCGGCAAGCGACCGCGAAGCTGCCTGGCAAACGCTGCGAGAATGGCGGTGGAGGGGGCCATCAAGGGCTTGCCGGACAGCCCGCCCGCTTCGTGCGCGTGCGCCGATTGCAGGCTGGCGGGCCGTGCCAGCGTGGTGTTGCCAACGATGAGGGCGGCGATGCCGCTATCGACGACATTTGCCGAAATGGCTTCGATCTGCGCGGCATCGAGATCGGGGGCGACCTTCAGGAACAACGGCGGGCCGGATGCGCCGCGCGCTTCGACGGCGGCGGCAAGCAGCTCGGCGAGGCCGCTGTCTTGCAGACCGCGCAGGCCGGGGGTGTTGGGGGAGGAAATATTGAGGGTGATCCAGCTGGCGACATCGCGGACGGCGCGCACGCCTTTGGCATAATCTTCGATGCGGTCGGCTGAGGCCTTGTTGGCGCCGACGTTGACGCCGAGCTGCGGGTGGCTTTGCAGGCGCGGGAGTGCGGCGGCGAGGCCGCCATTGTTGAAGCCAAGCCGGTTGATGACGGCACCATCCTGCGCGAGGCGGAAGATGCGCGGGCGCGGATTTCCGGCTTGCGGCAGCGGCGTGAGCGTGCCGACCTCGACATGGCCGAAGCCCAGCTTCAGCATGGGCTTCCAGGCCCTTGCATCCTTGTCAAACCCCGCTGCCAGGCCGATCGGGGACGGGACGTGCAGGCCGGCGATGCTGCTGGCGAGCGCCGGATCGGGCGGCGCGGCTTGCAACAGCGGGGCCATGGCCAGGGCGCGCAAAGTGAGGCTGTGCGCGGCTTCGGGCGGCAGCAGGAACAGGGCGGGGCGAAGAAATCCGAACATGGATGGCTTCATGCCCGGTTGCGGGCCGGTGCGGCAAGCCGCAGTTCGGGCTGCCCTTTCCGGGATTTGCCGCTACACGGGTGGGATTGTTTGAGGAGAGAACCCCGATGCCCCGAATTTTTCTTGCCACGGTCTCGCTGCTGGCGCTTGGTTTTGCCGCGCCCGTAGCCTTTGCGCAGCCGGCCGCAGCCGTTGCGCCCGCCCCGGCGGATGCCGCGCTGGCGGCGCTGTTTGCCCGCTATGACAAGGCGACGCTGGACCGGTCGCCGGCGGCCAAGGCGTTCCGCGGCATCAAGGATGCCGATTATGCTCGCTGGGATGATGTGTCGGATGCGGCGGCTGCGGCCAATCTGGCCGAGGATGAGCGGTTTCTCGCCGAGATGCGCCGGGATTTCGCCGAAGCGCCGCTGAGCGAGACTTCGCGCATATCCTATCGCCTGTTTGAAAAGATGGTGGAGCGGCGGGCGGCGGCGGCGAAATATCGCCAGCTGGGCCTGCCGTTCGACCAGATGAACGGGGCCCAGACCGGGCTGCCGGCGTTTTTGATCAACATTCACCGGATTGATTCGGTGGCCGATGCGGAAGCCTATGTTGCGCGGCTGCAGGGGCTGGGGCCGCAGATCGATGCCTTGATTGCCATTGCCGACCAGCGGGCGAAGGCGGGCGCGGCCGCGCCGGAGTGGGTGTATCCGCATGTGATCAACGATGCGCGCAGCCTGCTGAAGGGCGCACCGTTTGAGGCGGGGGCGGATTCCAGCCTGCTGGCGGATTTCAAGTCCAAGGTGGGCAAGCTGGCGATTGCCGACTCGGAGAAGGCGCGGCTGGTGCTGGCGGCGGATGCGGCGTTGAAGGAGAGCGTTGGTCCGGCCTATCGGCGGCTGATTCCGGCGATGCAAGCGCAGCAGAAACTGGCGCGGCCGGGCGATGGTGTGGGCCGGCTGCCGGATGGCGCAAGCTATTATGCCGAGCGGCTGCAGTTTCACACCACGACGGCCATCACGCCGGACGAGGTGCATGCGCTGGGGCTTGCCGAAGTGGCGCGGATTCAGGCCGAGATGCTGGCGCTGGCCCCGAAGATGGGCATCAAGGCAAAGGATCTGACCGGGCTGTTTGCCGCCGTGCGCGACAATCCGATGAGCTTTTATCCGGACAGCGACGAGGGGCGCGCCGCCTATCTGGCGCATGCGCAGGCCTCTCTTGATGCGATGTCGGCCAAGCTGCCCTCGGCGTTTACCACCTTGCCCAAGGCGCCGCTGGTGGTGAAGCGGGTGGAGGCGTTCCGCGAGAAATCGGCCGGCAAGGCTTTCTATCAGCGGCCGGCGCCGGACGGTTCGCGGCCAGGCACCTATTATGCGAACCTGTATAACATGCGCGAGATGCCGCGCTACGAAGTGGATGCACTGGCCTTCCATGAAGGGCTGCCGGGGCACCATCTGCAACTGGCGATTGCCACCGAGCTGAAGGGGATTCCGGATTTTCGCAAGTTCGGCGGCTTTACCGCCTATTCCGAAGGTTGGGGGCTTTATACCGAGCTGCTGGCCAAGGAGATGGGCTTCTACACCGACCCCTGGCAGGATTTCGGCCGGCTGAAGATGGATTTGTGGCGGGCGATCCGGCTGGTGGTGGATTCCGGGATGCACCACAAGGGCTGGAGCCGCGAACAAGCGATCCAGTATCACCTGGACAACACGCCATCGGACCGCGAGGAAATCGTGCGCGCGGTGGAACGCTATGCGGTGTATCCGGGGCAGGCGACCGCCTACACCATCGGCAAGCTGGAGATCTTGAAGCTGCGGGCGGAAGCGCGGCTGGCGATGGGAGACCGCTTCGACATCCGCGGTTTTCACGACGTGATCCTGAAATCGGGCGCGGTTCCGCTGGATGTGCTGGCCGAGAATGTGCGCGCCTGGAGTGAAGGAGCAAAGCCCTGAGCGCGTGACAATATTGGTGTCGGATTCGTCCAATACGGCGGCCGCTGCCGCGTCTATCCAGAAATCTGCGACCCAAGAGGTGCGCGGACTGGCTCGTTGGTACAGGGAGGCTGCCTTACAGGGGTAGCTTGAATGCGCTGACTGAGCCCCGCCCCTCTACTTTTACACCCCGGTGCTGTGAGGCACCGGGGTGTTTTTTGATCCGCCGCCGTGATGGGGCCTAGGCCTGTTTTGTGATTTTTGCTACAGAGTGACGGTATTGCCGATCGGAGCCGGCGGTCGGGTTGACCTTTGCAAACAATTGCCTGACATTGCACAAAATATTCCTGCGGGATGGGCGATAGATGCCGATTCCGGTGCTGCTGTCGCAAGGCAGAACGCCGGTGCACAAAGCAGGGCAAAAAAGGTGGTCGCGCGATGGTGTTGGCTCAACAGTGATGGCTTCGGCGTTTTCGCTGCGCTATTTTTCGCCCGCGGCTCCGCTGCGGTCGTGGGTTTCATCCTATTATCTGTTTGAAGCCAATGTTCCCTATCTGACCGACACACTGCGGGCGGAACTGCCGCAGGTGCGCTTTGTGTTTCAGGGCAGCGGCATGTTTTCCTTTGGGGGTGGTCCGACCGTGCCGCTTCCTGCGGCGGCGCTGTGCGGGCCGACCGCCGTGGCGGTTCGATTCGATGCCGTGGGGCCGCTGCGGATTTTCGGCGCCGGGCTGCTGCCGGCGGGCTGGGCGGCGCTGGTGGGGGCGGGGGCGAACGAGCTGGCGGATCAGCTGACCGATCTGGAGTCGGTTGCCGGGCCGGTGGCCCGCACTGCGCTCAACCGGCTGGGGGAAGCGCGCAATCACCGGGAAATGGTGGCGGCGGCGGACGCATTTTTCCTGCTTCTTTCGATGCAGGGGAAGGCGCCGCCCTTGTGGTTCACCCGCGCGGCGGATGCGTGGCTGGCGAATTCTCCCAATCCGGATGTGAATGCGCTGGTGGCGGCCACGGGCATGTCGGCGCGGCAGATCGAGCGGCTGACGCAGCGGGTGTATGGCGCGTCGCCCAAGCTGCTGGCGCGGAAATATCGCACCTTGCAGGCGGCGGTTCGGCTGGGTTTGAACCCGGAGGCGGGATGGGAGACGGCGGCGGCGGGGGCCTTTTATGACCAGTCGCACTTCATCCGGGACTTCAAGACCTTTGTCGGCATGACGCCTTCGAGCTTTGTGGCCAAGGATTCCCCCTGGCTGGCGCGGCTGACGATTGCCAAGCGGCAGAAGCTGGTCACCATGCCGAAGCTGAACCAGCTGTCCTGATATCAATCCCGGAAGCCGGGGCTTTCGCGGTCCATCTTGCGCACCAGAGCGGGCCAGGCGAGCAGGTTACCGATCATCTTCAGCCCTGCCCTGCCCTGATCGGCAGCCTTTTCCGGCGTGCCTTGCGGCGGATGATTGAGGAGCGCCGTGCCGCCCGACAGCGCCAGCACCTGCGCCTCGCAGGCGCGTTCGAGGAAATACATCTTGAGGAAGGCTTCGCCGATGGTTTCACCCACCGTGAGCGTGCCATGGTTGCGCAGGATCATCGCCGTTTTTTGGCCAAGGTCTGCCACCAGCCTTTCGCGTTCGTCGAGATCGGTCGCGACGCCTTCATAATGATGATAGGCCACTTCATCGCGGATCAGCATCGCCGTCTGGGTGATTGGCATCAGGCCATCGGCCTGGGCCGCAACGGCCTGGCCGTGCGGGGTGTGCAAGTGGATGACGGCATGGGCGTCTTCGCGCGCCATGTGGATCGCGGAGTGAATGGTGAAGCCGGCCGGGTTGGTGAGATAGGGGCTTTCCATCACCGGGTTGCCATGGACATCGATCTTCACCAGCGACGAGGCGGTGATTTCATCGAACATGAGATTGTAGGGGTTGATCAGGAAATGATGCTCTGGCCCCGGCACGCGGACGGAGAGATGAGTGAAGATGAGATCGTCCCAGCCATGGTGCGCGACCAGGCGATAGGCGCAGGCAAGATCGGTTCGCAGCGCCCATTCCGCGTCCGATACCTGGGCGCGGATGTCTGCGGGCGGCTTCAGCTGGGTGGCCATCATTCTCTCCCCGGTGGTGGCGGGCCCTTCCCGGCCCGGCATGCATCCGAACAATAGCGCACATTGTCCCAATCGCGCGCCCATTTTTTGCGCCAGGCAAAGGGCCGGCCGCAGTGGGCGCACAATTTTTGCGGCAGATCGGATTTCTTGCGCATTTTTGCCATCGGCTGCACATGGCAAGCATGGGCAGCGGGTGCAACCAGACTGCCATGAAGGCGCGCTATGCCGGGCCGGAATGATGGATATGGAGATGATGATGGATCCGCGCACCGCCTTGATGATCGAGCGCCGCATGCTGTTGGGCGGAGCGGCGGCGGGGCTGCTGATTCCGGGCGCGGTGCGGGCGGCAAAGCCGGCGCCGTTGGCTGGATTCACGCATGGCATTGCAACCGGCGAGCCGGGGCCGACCTCGATGCTGTTCTGGACGCGGTTTCAGGGGGTGCCGGGGCAATCGGTGCCGCTGAAGCTGGAGATTTCCACCGATCCCCGCATGGCGCGCATTGCCAAGCGGGCAGACCTGGTGGCGGAGGCCGCGCGCGATCACACTGCGCGGGTCACGGTGACCGGACTGCAACCGGGGCAGACCTATTATTACCGCTTCATGGGGCCGCAGAAGGCGCGCTCGGCGATCGGCCGGACGAAAACCCTGCCGGAGGGCAATGTGGCGGCGTTCCGGCTGGGGGTGTTTTCATGCTCCAACCTGCCGTTCGGCTGGTTCAATGGCTATGGCCATGCCGTGGCCGCCGACGACATCGACCTGTTCGTGCATCTGGGCGACTATATCTATGAGTATCCGCGCGGCACCTATCCATCGGCTGCGCAGACGGTGGCGGGGCGGCATATCGAGCCGGCCGGCGAGATCATCCGTCGCGAGGATTATTGGCAACGCTATCAAAGCTATCGCGCCGATCCGGACTTGCAGGCGATGCACGCGCGCTTTCCGGCGATTGCCATCTGGGACGATCATGAACTCGCCAATGATGCCTGGACGGGCGGCGCGGAAAATCACCAGGCGGCAACCGAAGGGGCGTGGAGCGACCGGCTGCGGGCGGCGAAGGCGGCCTATTTTGACTGGATGCCGATGTCGGATGCGCCCTTTGCGCGCTATGATCTGGGCCGGCTGGCAACGCTGTTCCGGCTGGAAACGCGGGTGACGGGCCGCGATGAGCAGCTGGATCTGGAGAAGGCGATCAAGGCCGGGCCTTCGACGATGGCGGCGATCAATCGCTTCCGCGACGAGCAGTGGCTGGCCGGCAACCGGCAGATGCTGGGGCTGAACCAGGAGAAATGGCTGTTTGACGAGATGGCAGCGGCCAGCAGGCGGGGCGTGCGCTGGCAGGTGCTGGCGCAGCAGGTGGTGATGGGCAAGCTCAAGATGCCGCCGGGGGCCGCCGCGCTCGCCGGGCCGAATCCGAGCGCGCAGGTGGCAGCGGCAATCGGCGCGGGGACGCTGGCCGCCAAGGCCGGACTGCCGATGAACTTCGATGCCTGGGATGGTTATCCGGCGGCGCGCGCGCGGCTGCTGGCTACGGCGCAGCGGACGGGCGCGGATCTGCTGGTGCTGGCGGGCGACAGCCACAATGCCTGGGCCAATGACCTGCAGAATGACGGCCGCCCGGCGGGGGTGGAATTTGCCGGGCATTCGATATCGTCTCCGGGCTTTGAAACCTATCTGCGTGCACCGCCTTCGGAGGTGGCGCGGGCGTTGACGGAGGCCAATCCGACGCTGCGCTGGGCCGACACGGCGGGGCGCGGATACATGCAGGTGACGCTGACGCCGGTGGAGGCGGTTTGCGAGTGGCGCTTTACCGCGCCGGTTGCCACGCGATCTGCGAAGCTGGCCTCGGTGGTGCGCGGGCGGACGACGGCGGGGCAGCGGCGGTTGCGGATGGGATGAAGGGCGGCTAACCGGGCGCTCATGATCCCGCGCTATTCCCGCCCCGAAATGGTGGCCATCTGGTCGCCCGAAACGAAATTCCGCATCTGGTTTGAAATCGAGGCGCATGCCTGCGATGCGCAGGCCGCGCTGGGCGTTATCCCGAAGGAAGCCGCAGCGGCGGTTTGGGCGCGCGGGGCCTTCGAGGTGGAGCGTATCGACGCCATCGAGGCCGAAGTGAAGCATGATGTGATCGCCTTCCTCACCAATCTGGCCGAGCATGTGGGCGATGAAGCGCGCTTCGTGCACCAGGGGATGACGTCTTCGGATGTGCTGGACACCTGCCTTTCGGTGCAGCTGGCGCGGGCCAGCGATATTTTGCTGGGCGATCTGGATGCGCTGCTGGCGGCGCTGAAGCGGCGGGCATTTGAACACAAGTTCACGCCGACCATTGGCCGCAGCCACGGCATTCACGCCGAGCCGGTGACCTTCGGCTTCAAGCTGGCGCAGGCCTATGCCGAATTTGCCCGCTGCCGCGAGCGGCTGGTGGCGGCGCGGGCGGAGATTGCGACCTGCGCCATTTCCGGCGCGGTCGGGACATTTGCCAATATCGACCCGGCGGTGGAAGCGCATGTGGCGGCGCAGATGGGTCTGACGATCGAGCCGATTTCGACGCAGGTGATCCCGCGCGACCGGCATGCGATGTATTTTGCCACGCTGGGTGTCATTGCTTCGTCTGTCGAGCGGCTGGCGACCGAAGTGCGGCATCTGCAGCGCACCGAAGTGCTGGAGGCGGAGGAGTATTTTTCCCCGGGGCAGAAGGGCTCATCGGCCATGCCGCACAAGCGAAATCCGGTGCTGACGGAGAATCTGACGGGCCTTGCGCGGCTGGTGCGCTCGGCGGTTGTTCCGGCGCTGGAAAATGTGGCGCTTTGGCATGAACGCGACATCAGCCACTCGTCGGTGGAGCGGGGGATTGCGCCGGACGCGACGATCACGCTGGATTTCGCGCTGGTTCGGTTGACCGGGGTGATCGACAAGCTGCTGATTTATCCGGAGCGGATGGCGAAGAACATGAACCGCATGGGCGGGCTCATCCATTCGCAGCGTGTGCTGCTGGCGCTGACCCAGGCGGGCATGAGCCGGGAGGACAGCTATCGGCTGGTGCAGAAGAATGCGATGCGGGTTTGGGAATCCGACGGCATGCTGCAATTGCGAGATTTGCTGGGCGAAGACGCTCAGGTTTCGGCGCTTTTGACGCCGGCGGAGCTGGATGGACTGTTCACACTGGAGCATCATTTTGCCCGGATCGACGCCATCTTTGCGCGGGTGTTTGGCTGAGAACCTGCGCTCAGAGCCGCGCAATGTGGTATGACGGAAATATGAATCAGTTGACACTTGTAAACTACACTTTACAAGGCGGTTGACGCTCCAAGACGGAGTTTGTTTCGTATCAATGAGTTAAGCACTTGGCATACATCTTGCTGGTGTCGCGGTGCAACAATTTGTCGCCTCAAGGAGTTAATCATGTTCAATAAGTTCGTTTTTGCACTCGCAGCTGCCGGGCTTGCCACTTCGGCTGGCGCTGCCGTCAACATCCTCGTCAACCCCAGCTTCGAAACGGGCGTTTCGCCTGATTCGGTCAAAGCAGCGGGTTCGACGGATATCTCGGGCTGGACCGTGTCCAACGCCGGCGGCGTGTTCTACGCCGAAACCAGCTGGAATGCTTCAGAGGGCAACCGCAGCGTTGACCTTAACGGTACCGGCCAGGGCATCATCTTTCAGGATGTCTTTCTGCAAATCGGTAAGCAATATGTCCTGACCTTCGACTATTCGGCTGTTCCGGACGGTGGTCGCGCAGTGGTGCCGTTCGTCGTGGGTGGCCGGATCAACCAGGGCTTCACCTATGTAGTGCCGGTTGGCCACAGCGCTTCGAACATGCAATATGCCCAAGCCGAGATCAAATTCACGGCGACTTCGGTCCTCAACCGCATTTCGTTCGTCAGTGGCACGACCAATGGCGCCAGTGCCGTGATCGACAATGCGTTCCTGTCGCTGGTGCCGGAACCCGCCACCTGGGGCATGCTGATCGCCGGCTTCGGCATGGTTGGCTTCTCGATGCGCCGTCGGCGCACCGCGCTGGACAGCGTTTCCAACTAAGCAACGGCCGAAAGGCTGACGCCGAAGGGGCGGGCACCGCGATGTGCCCGCCCTTTTGCGTTAGACCAGTTCATAATCCTGCGGGTCAGGCGCGCGGGTGGCGCGCCAATAGTCCACCAGCGCAAATGGCCAATTCTGGCTGACCCGGCCATGGGCGTTCTTGTACCAGCTGGAAATGCCGGGCTGGCCCCAGGCCATGCGGCGGTTTTCGGCGTCCACGGCGGCATTGAAGCGATCGTGGACATCCTGTTTCACCCGCATGGCACGTGCCCCGCTGCTGGCCAGCAGGCGGGCGCTTTCCACCACATAGCGCACGCCACATTCCGACAGGAAGATGATCGAGCCATTCACCACGATGTTGGTGTTCGGCCCGTAAATCATGAAGAAATTGGGGAAATTCGGAACGGTTATGCCAAGATAGGCGCGGGCATCGCCGGCCCAGCGCGTGTGCAGATCGGCACCATCCAGACCGCGCACGGAAAAGCTGGCGAGGAAGTCGCTCGCCTTGAAGCCGGTACCATAGATCAGCACGTCTGCGGAGTGTTCATCGCCGTTGGCCGTGATGATGCGATCAGGCAGGATGCGGGCTATGGGCTCGGTGATCAGCGCGACATTGTCGCGCTGCAGGGTTTTCAGCCAGACGCCGTTGTCCCGCAGGGACCGCTTGCCGCCAAATGGATAGGCGGGGATAACCGCATTTCGCAGGTCGGCACGCCCTTCGATCTGGGCGGCGATCTTCTCCACCAGGGCGGCGCGCATTTCGGCATTGGCCACGCCGATGGTGCCTGCGGGGCCGTTCCAGCCTTCGTCGGCGCGCACATGCGGCAGCACACCGTCGGTCAACATCCAGAACAGCCAGAAGCGATACCATCGGTCGTAGTTCGGGATATGCGCGACCGCCCACTGGAAGGCTTCCGGCACGGGATCGTGATAATTGTCGGTCGGGCCGAGCCAGGGCGGGGTGCGCTGATACACATCGAGATGCGCCACGGAGGACGCGATTTCCGGCACGAACTGAAAGGCGGACGCACCGGTGCCAATGACGGCGACCCGCTTGCCGGCGAGATCGACCGAGGCATCCCAGCGGGCCGAGTGAAAGGCCGGGCCGGCAAAGCTCTCGCGACCGGCGATATCGGGAGTGCTCGGCTCGTTCAGCTGGCCAACTGCGGATACCAGAATATCGGCTGACAGGGCGATTGCGCCCTTGTTGGCCCGCACCTGCCAGCGCGACGACGCGGCATCCCAGACCGCCGATTCAACCCTTGTGTTGAAGCGGATGTGGCGGCGCAGATCATGGCTGTCGGCAAAGCGCTGGAAATAGCCAAGCAGCACGTCGCCGCGCGAATAAAAATCCGGCCAATCATGATTCGGCTCGAAGGAATAGCTGTAAAGATGGTTCGGGGTGTCCACGCGCACACCGGGATAGCGGTTCAGAAGCCAGGTTCCGCCGACATCCGCATTCGCCTCCAGCACGGTGACGGCGACACCGGCCTGCAGCAGGCGAAAGGCCGCGAGCAAGCCGGACATGCCGGCCCCGATGACGATTGCGTGCAGCGCGCGGCCCGGTGGCAATGGCTCCGGCGCGCGGCGATCGCTGCCATCCAGTTGCAGCTCTTCCGAGAGGAAAGGGAGATAGTGTGGCAGGATTTCGCCGCCGGCGACCCAGGTCATCATCGCCTGCGCACGTTCGGGGGTGGGAATGGGCGCCATCTCTGCCTCGCCGGTGAGGATCGGCCACAGCACCCGATCGGCCTCGCTGCGGATTTTCGCCACGAAGGCTTCGCTGAAGCCGCCCATGCCGTCGCCGAAGAAATCATAGACCGGCGTTTCGCCGCTGAGCAGGCTGTTGTCGCCGGAGGCTTGCGCGACTGAAATGGCTAGGCTTGGCAGATGGCTGGTAACCAGCGCGGCTTCGAACGCCTCCCGGGTAATGCTGCTGTCGATTGGCATGGCTCTTCTCCCCACGGCATAAAAGCGGGCGGGAGGGGCATTGTCGAGCCTGCTGCAAGGATGGGGTTTCAGCGCCCGTTTTCAGCGCCGGTCGGGAAGCTCCGGCAGAACGCGATCGCGGCCGGCGCGCTTGGCGGCATAGAGGGCCGCGTCAGCGCGATCGATCAACGTGTCGGGCGTGTCCCCTGCGCGGTGCTGGGAAATGCCGGCGGAGAAGGAAATCTTGCCGAGGCTTGCGCCATCGCTGGCGCGGCGCATCACCTGGCGGGCCAGCACGGCGCGCGCAGCGTCAACGGCGGCGGCCGCTTCGCGAAGGCCAAGGCCTGGCAGGCCAACCAGAAACTCCTCGCCGCCATAGCGGCCGGCAAAGGCATCCGGGTCTTTCTTCAGGGCCTGGCTCGCAAGATGCCCGCCGATGCAGCGCAGCACCTCGTCGCCGATCGGGTGGCCCCATTGATCATTCACCCGCTTGAAGAAATCGATATCCACCATCGCCAGCGAAAGCGCGTGTCCGGCCTGTTCGGCCACCTGTTGTGCGGCCTTCAGCGCATCCATCAGCCCGCGACGGTTGAGCAGGCCGGTGAGCGGATCGGTGCGGGCAACCTTTTCGGCTGCGTCCAGCCGATCGAGCAGGCGGCCGGTTTCGTTGGCGGCGTCTGCCAGATCGGCGGCCAGCCGGCGGTTGCTGGCCATCATGCTGGCGTTGGCCCGGCGCAGCTGCTGCACCAGATCGCCGAGATCGTGCATCGACTGGCTGCCCGCGATGGCCTCGTCTCCGGCGGATAGGGCGGCATCATAGGTCTTCAGGTCTTGTTCGCTGACGCCCAACCGGTCGGCGAGGCGGCTGGCGCCATTCTGTGCAGACTCCACAAGCTCCAGGATTTCCGCGGTGGCGATTTCGGTGACATGGCCGCGCCGCAGGGCTTCGACCGCTTCGGCATCGAGTTTGCCTTCTTCCAGCAGCCGTTCGATATCGCGGCTGAGCGCAGCGTCGGCCTGCGACACATGCAGATAGAAGAGCTCGTAGGTTTCCGGTTCCGGCGGCAGGCCGGTGGCGGCAAACAGCACGCGTATATCATCGAACCAGACCAGCTTGGGGTGTCCGTGACCGCTGCTGATGGTGTCTGCCCTGGCGGCATCGAAGGCGCGCAATTCCCCGGTCTGTTGCATGGGCGATCCTTGGTCTGTGAGTTGGCTGTGTTTACGGCACGGCGGGTGTCGGCTTTACCTTGGCTTGCCCCTTTGCTGCTTGGCTTTTAAGAGCCGATAGACTCTGGAATACCCGCGCAAAGGATCCCGCATGACCGCCATCGGCCAAGACAGCCTGAACACCCGGCAGACGCTTTCCGTGGATGGCAAATCCTATGCCTATTACAGCCTGGCGGCGGCCGGCGCGGCCATTGGCGACATGTCCCGCCTGCCCTTTTCGATGAAGGTGCTGCTGGAAAATCTGCTGCGTTTTGAAGACGGCAGCACGGTGAAGGTGGACGATATCAAGGCGATTGCCGCCTGGGCCGAGACGCGCAAATCCAGCCATGAAATCCAGTATCGTCCGGCGCGGGTGCTGATGCAGGATTTCACCGGCGTGCCCTGCGTGGTGGATCTGGCGGCGATGCGTGATGCCATGACCAAGCTGGGCGGCGATCCGCAGAAGATCAACCCGCTGGTGCCGGTGGATCTGGTGATCGATCACTCGGTGATGGTGGATGAATTCGGCACGCCGCAGGCTTTCGGGCAGAATGTGGAGCTGGAATATGCCCGCAATATCGAGCGGTATGAGTTTCTGCGCTGGGGATCGTCGGCGCTCAGGAACTTCCGCGTGGTGCCGCCGGGCACCGGCATTTGCCACCAGGTTAATCTGGAATATCTGGCGCAGACGGTGTGGACCAGCGAAGCGCCGGACGGGGCGATGATCGCTTACCCGGATACGCTGGTGGGCACCGACAGCCACACGACGATGGTGAACGGCCTTGGCGTTTTGGGCTGGGGCGTGGGCGGGATCGAGGCGGAGGCGGCCATGCTGGGGCAGCCGGTTTCGATGCTGATTCCGGAAGTGGTGGGCTTCAAGCTGACCGGCACGCTTCCTGAAGGCGTAACCGCGACCGATCTGGTGCTGACGGTAACGCAAATGCTCAGGAAGCATGGCGTGGTGGGGCGGTTTGTGGAGTTTTACGGGCCCGGGCTGGATGCGCTGACGCTGGCCGACCGGGCGACGATTGCCAATATGGCGCCGGAATATGGCGCGACCTGCGGCTTTTTCCCCATCGATGACGCGACGCTTGCCTATCTGCGCTTCACGGGGCGCGATGATCACCGCATCGCGCTGGTGGAGGCCTATGCCAAGGCGCAGGGGATGTGGCGTGATGCGTCGACGCCCGATCCGGTGTTTACCGATACGCTGGGCCTCGATCTGGGCGCGGTGCTGCCGTCGCTCGCCGGGCCGCGGCGGCCGCAGGACCGGGTGCTGCTGTCGGACGCCGACAGTGCCTTCGAGGCGGAATTGATCGGCAGCTATGGCAAGGCGAGCGAGGCCGACCGGCGCGTGGCGGTGGACGGCGGCCGGCATGATCTGGGGCACGGCGATGTGGTGATCGCGGCGATTACCAGCTGCACCAACACATCGAACCCGAACGTGCTGGTGGCGGCCGGGCTGGTGGCGCGCAAGGCCAATGCGCTGGGGCTGAAGCCCAAGCCCTGGGTGAAGACCAGCTTCGCGCCGGGCTCGCAGGTGGTGACGGACTATTTCGACCGCGCCGGCCTCTCCGCCGACATGGATGCCATCGGCTTCAACCTGGTGGGCTATGGCTGCACCACCTGCATCGGCAATTCCGGGCCGCTCGCACCACCGATTTCGGATGCGATCAACGAGAATGACATGGTTGCCGTCTCCGTGCTTTCGGGCAACCGGAACTTCGAGGGGCGGGTTTCCGCGGATGTGAAGGCGAATTATCTCGCCTCGCCGCCGCTGGTGGTGGCCTATGCGCTGGCGGGCACCATCCGGTCTGACATCACCGAGCAGCCGATCGGGCAATCGACCGAGGGCAAGGATGTGTTCCTGCGCGATATCTGGCCGACCAACGCCGAAGTGGCGGCGATGGTGCAGTCTGCCGTGACGCCGGACATGTTCCGCGCCCGCTATGCCGATGTGTTCAAGGGCGATGCGCACTGGCAGGCGATCCGGTTGACCGGCGGCGACACCTACAAGTGGAACCCCAGCAGCACCTATGTGCAGAATCCGCCCTATTTCGAGGGCATGACGATGACCCCGGCGCCGGTGGCCGATGTGGTGGGCGCGGCGGCGCTCGCCGTGATGGGCGACAGCATCACCACCGACCACATCTCTCCGGCCGGCTCGATCAAGCTGGACAGCCCGGCCGGAAGCCATCTTTCCGAACGCCAGGTGCCGCGCGCCGAATTCAACAGCTATGGCGCCCGCCGCGGCAACCATGAAGTGATGATGCGCGGCACCTTTGCCAACATCCGCATCCGCAACAAGATGGCCCCCGGCACCGAAGGCGGCGTGACGACCCACCTGCCGACCGGCACGGTGATGCCGATCTACGACGCCGCCATGCTCTACAAGGACGCCGGCACGCCGCTGGTGATCCTGGCCGGCAAGGAATATGGCACCGGCTCCAGCCGCGACTGGGCGGCCAAGGGCACCACCCTGCTCGGCGTGCGCGCGGTGATCGCCGAAAGCTTCGAGCGGATCCACCGGTCCAACCTGATCGGCATGGGGGTGCTGGCGCTGATGTTTGCCGAAGGCGAAAGCGCCGCCACGCTGGGGCTGACGGGAAGCGAAACCTTCAGCATCACCGGCCTGCAAAACCTGCGCCCGCGCCAGACGCTGACGGTACACTTCACCCGCCCCGACGGCACCACCGGCCAGTTCGATACGCTGTGCCGGATCGATACCGAGAATGAGATCGACTATTTCTATGCAGGCGGGATTTTGCCTTATGTGCTGCGCAAGCTGGCGGCTTAGGGCGGGATTTTTGGGCTGAGCGGGTTACGCCTCC
>JAIMJL010000113.1 GCA_020693225.1 Sandarakinorhabdus sp.
CGCGCCCTCGGCATAGGCGCGCACCCCTTCGGCCTGGGTATTCACCGCCCGCGCCACCGCTTCGGCGCTGCTGTCGGTCGCCGCCAGAAAAACCGCCTGCCGCACCCCGCGCAAGGTGATCACCAGCGGTGTCCCGGCAAGTGTCGCACCGGTGAACGCATCGCCGGCAATCGCCAACCGTTGCAGCGCCGAGCGCGCCAGGATCGGCACGGCAATGCCGGCTATCCCGAACCGCCCCGGCCCCATCGGCACTGTCCCGTTGCTCGGCAAGCGCCGCGCGCCGGGCTCATACAGCCGCGTCAATATCCCGTCCAAGCGGCTGCTGCCGCCGGAAAAGCTCACCGCGCCGCCGCCGATGCTCACATCCAGCTGCGTTGATAGGCTGCCCTTGCCAAGCGTGATCCCCGCCGCCACCGGCTGCGGAGCCAACAGCCCCGCCCCGAGCAAACCGGCCAGAGCGGCACGCGAAACCGCCCGCCCGTCGGCCACCACGCCCGATCCGCGCGCCGGCCCCGGCAAAACCCCGGCCAGCGGCATGGTGCTTGCCGCATCCAGCGCCAGCGTGGCCAGGCTACCACCATGCTGCGTTTCCAACACCAGAACCGGAACGGCGAGCGCCACCGGCCGCGCCTCATCCACCGGCACCACCGCGGCACGCCAAATCCGCGCCGCCTGCGTCGCCGTCCCGCGCACCCCCAGTCGCCCGCTGGCATGGGTCATCGCCGCATTCACCGTGCCAACCGCCAGCGTCTCGCCCGGTGCCAGCCCCACGTCCACCGCCACATCCGCCAAAAACCGCGCCGGATCGGCCAGGTAGTCGTGAAACTCGGTCTGCGCCTCATCCAGCCGCAGCGCAAAGCGCGCGCCGGCAAGCGCATAGGGCGCCGCAGCGTCTGCCGTGATGAAGGCGCCCGGCGGCTGCGCGATGGTGATCGCCCGGCCCGACGCGCCCCCCAATATCTGGTTGCGGCGGTGCGGCAGTGGCGCCAGCGCATGCGTGTGGCCCAGCGTTTCGCCGCTCACTGCCGCCGCATCCTGCCACTCCATCAGCTCTTGCAGCTGCGCCTGCGTCAGGGTGATGCTGTGCGCGTGCCCCTCGTCGATGCTGGTCTGCACGGTGATGCTCACCGGCAGCGTGTCACCCCCCAGAATTGCCGCATCGATCAGCAGATCATGCCCGTGCGCTGCCGCCGCCCCCGGAAGCGTGGCATCCGCCAGACGCACCACCCGCGGATTGATGCCCAGCGCCCGCTTCTGATTTCCCGAGACGTAGAAGGCCATGGAAAGCGGCTTGCCGGGAATATGCCCTTTGCCAGGGATCATCGCGAGCAGCGGATAGTTGCGAAACCCTTGCGTGCTGTCGTCGGCAAACACCACCGGCACGTTCACATCACCGTTGCCGCCATTGCCTTGCGCTGCGCTGCTGCAGAAATGCAGATGGTGCTGGGCGCTGCGGCCATTGTTGTCGATCTGCACCAGATGGTCGCCCTGCCGCACCCGGTCAAACGGCGCCACCCGGATGCTGCCCTGGCTGACATGCACGAATTCCGTGTAGGTCAGGATGCGCTCATCGTCGGTTCCGGGGTCCACCGCGCTCGACCAGCTGGTGTGCAGAATCGCGAAATTGTTGCTGGTGTCCAGATCGTCGGGGTTCGCCTCGATCAGCTGGAACACGATCCCGTCGCGCGCCGCCAGCCCATTGGCGCGCGGCTCATGATTGAAATCATAGGCATAATGGTTGGACGCGCTGCTCATCACATGGCTGAAGATGCCGTGCGACCCCTGCCCGCACAGCCAATTGTCGTCCTTCGGATAAGGCAGCCGGAACGGCGACTGCGCCGCGTCCAGCGGCTCGTACACGCCCGGCTTGTCGCGACCCTCGTCGATGTAGTGATACCAGAAGAAGAACAGCATGGCCGACATCAGGATGCCGAGCACCGCGGCCTGCGAGTTGAAGCTGATCTGTTGCATCAGCGCGAGATCGAACATGGTGAGGCCGCCGAGCACCACCGCAAGCACCAGAATGACGATCAGAGCCGTGCGCAGCCCCTCCTGCAATTCGGGCTTGTCCATTTCCAGCTCGCCGATGAGCAGGAAAGTGACGATGCAACCAAACACTGCGGCGACACCAAGAATCACGTTGGTGAGCCGATCCAGTGCCACCGGGGGGAAGGTTTCGTTCAGGAAGAATTTCGGGAAGCAGATCAGGCAGAAGATGAACACGACCGCCGGAATGATCAGACAGGCATAGACGCCAGGCTGCATCTTCTCCAGCTCATAAGCCTCCCAGGGAATTGCCATCGCGCAGATGATGGCAACGAACCAGGCCGGCCCCAGCGCCAGCATCAGCAGTCGGCTGGGTGCGACCGGCGGCAGCGGTTGGCCGGCAGCGTCCGCCGCCAGGTATGGGTCGCGCAACGCCATGAAATACCACACCGATCGCGCAAACTGATACGGCATCCGCCAGTTCGACACATGCGTCACATATCCGATCAGCCGCCGGAACACCGACAGATACCAGTTCGAAGGCGCGTGATGCTCGTGCAGCGAGCCGAAGATCCGCCACAGCATGTTCATCGCGAAATCGGCCTGGTCGGTGAACAGCCAGTTCTTGAACGCGAACTCCGGCGCCCCGCTCGCCGGCATCTCAACATTCACCTTCTCCGGCCAGCCGGCGCGCACCACCGTGCGGGCAATCTGCCACACCAGCCCCAGCAGCATCATGATCCCGTCCATCGGCCGCTGCGCAAACGCCGCCGTCCGGATCAGCTCCCACAGCAAAGACAGGCTTGCCATGATGTTGGTCACCAGATCGGTCACCCACACCGCCTCGCCCTTGCGCGTGTGCGGCACCGCCTGCGCCTCATGGCGCGCCGCCGGATCGGCATTTGCGGCAAATTGCGGCCCGTCGACCGTTACCGTCACATCCACGCGGAAGGCCGAACC
>JAIMJL010000060.1:0-447 GCA_020693225.1 Sandarakinorhabdus sp.
AGCAATGCGCCCAGCGCCGCAAAGCCATTGGCCTGTCCCGCCACGGCGGTGATCAGGAAATAGACCGCCAGTGGTGCCGCCACGGGCAGCAGCGAAGGGATGATCATTTCCTTGATGGCAGCCGTCGTCACGAGACCCACCGTCCGGGCATAGTCCGGCTTGGAGGTGCCCAGCATGATGCCCGGATTGGTGCGGAACTGCTCGCGCACTTCCTCCACCACCGCGCCGGCCGCACGGCCCACCGCCGTCATCGCCATTGCCCCGAAGATATAGGGCAGCAGCGCGCCCAGCAGCAGGCCGACCACGATATACGGGTTGGACAGCGAGAAATCGACGCTTACATCGGCGAAGAACTTGTTGAGATCGGTGGTGTAGGCGCCGAACAGCACCAGCGCGGCAAGGCCCGCCGAGCCGATGGCATAGCCCTTGGTCACCGCCTTGGTGGTG
>JAIMJL010000060.1:536-4186 GCA_020693225.1 Sandarakinorhabdus sp.
CGGGCCATAGGCATCCAGTGCCACCACCATGCCGGCCAGCGCCAGCATGGCGGTTGCCGCAAATCCGATGCCGATCACGCCGGCCAGCATGAACGAGGTGATCATGCCGACACAAATCACGAGCACCGGAAGCGCGGTCGATTCCAGGCTGATCGCCAGACCCTGGATCACGTTGGTGCCATGACCGGTAACCGAAGCCGCCGCGATCGACTTCACCGGGCGATAATTGGTGCCGGTGTAATATTCGGTGATCCAGACGATCACGCCGGTGACCGCTAGGCCCACCATCATGCACCAGAACAGATCCATCGGGGTGAAGCCGCCAACGATGCTGGAATCGGCTGCGAGCAACCGGTTCATGTCGGGGAACAGCAGATTGGTGGCGAGATAGAGCAGCGGGATCGAGAGCACGGCCGACACGATGAAGCCCTTGTAGAGCGCGCCCATGATATTCTTGGACGTGCCGAGCTTCACGAAGAAGGTGCCGACGATCGAGGCAATAATGCCCACCCCGCCCGCCAGCAGCGGCAGCGCCATCAGATTGTTGAGATAGTCGCCGGTGATGAGCAGCGCGGTCAGCACCATGGTGGCACCCATGGTGACCACATAGGTTTCAAACAGGTCGGCCGCCATGCCGGCGCAATCGCCCACATTGTCGCCCACATTGTCGGCGATCACGGCCGGGTTGCGGGGGTCATCTTCGGGGATTCCGGCTTCCACCTTGCCCACCAGATCGGCGCCGACATCAGCCGCCTTGGTGAAGATGCCGCCGCCCAGGCGGGCGAAAATGGAAATGAGCGACGCGCCGAGTGCCAGCGCCACCAGGCTGTCGATTACGATCCGATCGGTCGGGGCATAGCCCGCGTTGGTGAGATACCAGTAGAAGCCGGCAATCGCCAGCAGCGCGAGCCCTGCAACCAGCATGCCGGTGACGGCACCCGATTTGAAGGCCACCGTGAGCCCGGCCTGCAGGCTGCTGCGCGCGGCTTCGGCGGTGCGCACATTGGCCCTGACCGATACGTTCATGCCGATGTAGCCGGTCAAACCAGAAAGCAGCGCGCCCATCACAAAGGCGACCGCCGAATAGGTGCCAAGCGCCCACCAGACCACAGCCGCCACGATCACGCCAACGATGGCAATCGCCGTGTACTGCTTGTTCAAATAGGCCTGCGCGCCTTCCTGGATGGCAGCGGCGATTTCCTGCATGCGGGCATTGCCCGGCGACGCCTTCAGGATCGATTGCGTTGTAATCAGGCCGTAAAGCACTGCGGCTGCGCCGCAGGCAATGGCCACGAGGACATAATCCATGGTGTAGCTTACCCCTATGATCCCGGGCGCGTCGATGACGCTTCCCTTATCGTTGTGGCGCGACAGCCGAAACCATCCGGACGTCGCGTCCTATTGCGCTCGCCTTTGGCAAAGTGGCGCGCCCGGCGCAACCCCGTCGGCAGGCATGCCCCATATGAGCCTATTCGTGTTCATAGCCGAGGCGGGCCGGTTGCAGTCTTTCCCCCGAGAAGCCGATCAAGCGCACGGATTGGGCGATGGCAGCACCGGGTGAGGCCGGACTCAATTGCCCGATGCGGGTCACCTGCGTCTTTGCCTGACTTGCAGCCGCAAGGATCGCGTCGCGCCGCTCGGCCGGGGCGGCAAACAGCAGCTCATAATCGTCACCGGCGCTGACATGGGCCAACCGATCCGCCTCGCTGCCGGGCGCAAAGTCGCTCAGCGGAACATCGGCAAGCCGAATTTCGGCCGCAGCCCCGCTGGCGTGCGCCAGCCGGGCGGCATCCAGCGCCAAGCCATCGGACACATCCATCGCCGCCGTCGCCAGCCCGCGCAGCGCCTGCCCGAGCGCCAGCCGCGGGGTCGGTCCGCGATAGCGCCGCAGCGCCTTGCGGCCCGCATCCGCCGGCAATCCCGCACCATTGGCCACCGCCAGCCCCAGTCCCGCGTCGCCGATGGTGCCGCTGACCCAGAGATCATCCCCCGCCGAGGCACCGCCGCGAGACAAAGCCGAACCGGCGGGAACGCTGCCCAGAGCCGTTAGCGCCAAAACCGTTTGCACCCCGCCGCGCACGGTATCGCCCCCCAGCATCGGCACTGCAAAGGCTTCCAGCGCCCGGCCCAGCCCGGTTGCAAAGGCATCGGGCCAATCCACCGGTCTGCTGGAACCGATGGCGGCACCCAGCAATACACCAACCGGCTTCGCGCCCATTGCCGCAAGGTCAGACAGATTCACCGCCAGCAGCTTCCAGGCAACGTCCGTGGCCGGGCAGTCGGCGGTGTAATGCACGCCCTCCACCAGCATATCGTGGGTCGCCACCAGTTGCAGACCAAGCGGCCAGTCCAGCACGGCGGCATCGTCCAGCAGGCCGCGCGCGGCCTTGTGTGTGGCCAGCGCGCGCATCCGGGCGATGAACTCCGCTTCCAGCGGTCAGGCTTCCCGCACGCTTTTGCCAAGCCGATCCAGCAGCGCATTCACGAAGCCGGTCTCGGCCCTGGGATAAAAGGCATGCGCCACATCCACATATTCGGACACCACGGCCCCGGCCGGCACATCCGGCCGCGCCACCAGCTCATAAGCCCCGCAGCGCAGGATCTGCAGCATCAGCCGGTCCAGCCGGCCAAGGCTCCAGCCCTGCTGCAACAGCCCACCGATCAGGCTGTCCAGTTCGTCACGCCGCTCGATCGCGCCGGACACCAGATCATCGAAGAAATCGATATCGGCGTCGGCCAGCCGTTCGCCATCGATCACTTCGCCCAACCGATGGGCATGAAATTCGTTCAGCAGCTGTGGCACCGCATTGGCGCCCATGTCGTGTTGATAAAGCGCCTGAACGGCGGCCAGCCGGGCGGCAGAGCGACGGCGGCGGGCATCATTGCCAGAATGTGGTGCGGGAGAAGCCATCGCCGGGCCTTAGCGGCAGCAGCCGCTTCCTGCAAAGGGCACCTGCGAACAGTGGCCGCCAAAGCCATGGCAGCAACGGCGGCCAGCTGTGGCCCGCGCCAGCCCGATAGCAAAGGGATGCCCGCGCAGCATCTTGTGGTAGCGCAGCCATCGGGCTATTGAATCGTCAGGGAGTTGAACAGGTCGAAAAGCCTGAATCAAATAGTTAATATTGGTTAATGGGGAAGGCTGGGGCCTGGTGGCGGGCCGCAGGCGCGGGGACAGATGCTGAGCAAGGCCGATGATTATCCGGTGCACCAGAGGCCCGAGCCCATTGCCACTGCCGGCACCGACCGCAACTTCTACGATCGCTATTTCTTCCAGGGGCAAAGCGCCGATGGGCAGCAGGGCTTTGCGGCAGCACTCGGCGTGTATCCCCATCTGAACATCGTGGATGCCGCCTTCTGCTGGATGGAAGGCGGGATCCAGAGATCCGTTTTCGGCTCGCAGATCCTGCATGGCGAGCGGCTTTCGATGCGGGCCGGGCCGATTGCGGTTGAAGTGCTGCAGCCGCTGCAGCGGCTGCGCGTCACGCTGGCCGAAACCGATGGACTGGCGGCGGACCTGGTTTTCGAGGGGCGCCATGCACCCATCGAAGAGCCGCGCTTCACCCATCGGCTGGGGTCGCGCCTGCTGATGGACGTGACGCGGATGACCCAGAATGGCACATGGTCGGGAACGGCAACGATCGATGGCGTGG
>JAIMJL010000060.1:4313-4494 GCA_020693225.1 Sandarakinorhabdus sp.
CACAGATCCTCGCCGGGCACCCCTCCGGTGGAGCGGTTCGCATCGACCTGCACCCTGCCGCATCCTTTTACATGCGCGGTCTCGGCTACGGCCATCCAAAGCATGGGCACGGCAGCTTTCACGGAGAGCATATGGTGGCAAGCGAACGCCTGGATGCGGCAAACGCGGATCCCGCCATTCC
>JAIMJL010000060.1:4641-18597 GCA_020693225.1 Sandarakinorhabdus sp.
CGCCGCACGGCCTGGAGGGGCAGCTGGCGCGCTACCTCGGCGCGCGCTGGGGCATGAGTGTGCAGGTGTCCGATTTGACGCGCTTTCATGGCGGAGCCGCGCGGGAAACCTTCCGCTTCGTAGCCCGCACCGAGCGCGGCATGCGCGTGCTCGTGCTGCGCCGCGACCCGGTCTCAAGCCTGATCCGCACCAGCCGGGCGGCTGAATTTCACAGCCTGCGCCGTGCCTTCGATGCCGGCCTGCCGGTGCCTGAGCCGCTCTATCTGGAAACGGACGAGCATGCCTTTGATACGCCCGGCTTCATCATGGCAGAGGTGCCGGGCGGCCGCGCGCCCGGCCTGTTCGAAGACGATCCCTATGGCGCCGCCCGCGCCGATACCGGGCAGCAGATGTTCGAGACGCTTGGCCGATTGCACGCCCTGGTTCCTGATGCCGCCGATTGCGCCATGCTCGCCCATCATGATGCTGCCGGCCGGCTGGCGCACTGGAAAGCCGAGATAAAGGCGCATGCCATTCGCCCGGAGCCGGTTGTGCAGGCCGCCATTCGCTGGCTTGAACGCAACCTTCCCGAAGCGTCCGGTCCGCCGACACTGGTGCACGGGGATTTTCGCTCCGGCAATTTGCTGGTCGATGGCAGCTCCCGCCTGCTCGCCGTGCTGGATTGGGAAATGGCGCATATCGGCGATCCGATGGAGGATCTGGCCTGGGCAATGGATCCGCTGTGGGGCCATGGCAATGCCGATCTTGTCGCTGCCACCTTGCCGCCCGCAGAAGCCATCGCAGCATGGGAAGCGGCTGCCGGGCGCCGCTTTGCGCACCACGCCTGGCCGTGGTGGCGGTTGTTTGCCGGGATTGCAGGCCTTGCCATCTGGATTTCCAGCAGTTTCGAGGTCGCGCACCACCGAACGGTGGACCCGGTGATGACCTTTGCCGGCTTCTATCCCTATCGGTTTCACAATGCGCAGGTGGCGCGCCTGCTGCGGGAGCTTGGCGGATGAGCCTTACCTTTCGCGAGACGCTGGCAAGTCTGGCATTGGGGCAGGCGCTTTTGGTGGTGCCCGCGGTGGGCGAAGGCTATTCCGGAAAGACGGCCGGCACCATCGCTGCCATGCTGCTGATGCTTGCAGCCGATGTCGAAACGATCGCCGATCGCCGGTCGGCCATGCGCCAGACCCTCGCCGATTTTCTGGCAGCAACGGAGGTGGATGATCCGGCCCTGCGCCGCGACATCGCCCTGCTGCTGCGCGAGGATTCGGGACTTTCGCTGGACGAGCGCTACTGGAAGCTGCTTGCGCTGGTCGGGGTGGTGCATGAATGGGCGGATGATCACAGCCCGGATCTGGCGCGCAACTGTCGGGCGCTGCTGGCGGATTCGGCGGAAAGCGAACGGCTCGCCCCGCCGGTTTTGCCGACCGGCTGACCGGCAAGACAACAGCGGCCTTGACGGGCAGGCAAGCAGGGTGCGATTGCGCGCGGCATTGCCGGGCGCAAGGCACACAGGCTTTTCAGGGCAAGGGCAAATATGCCTGCGTTCAGGAAGCCGAAACCGCCGCGCGTGCAAGGGCAACGGATTACGAGAGGGGCAGACGCCGGACCGCCTTGCGGCCCCTTCGGCAAGCGAGCAGGAGACGCCAACGTGAAACACACAACCGTGAAACGCACTTTCAAATCCGCATCGATGGCCATCGTTGCCGCCCTCCTGGCAACGGGAGCCGCATCACCGGTACTGGCGCAAAAGGGCGGCAAGGCGCCCAGCGTCAAGCTGTCCAAGGCGGTTCAGTCCTATCTCGCGCAGGCGCAGCCGCTGTTGCTGGAAGCCCAGACGGCGCAGCAGGCCGGAGACGATGCAACCGCCGCCGCCAAGGCGATGGCTGCTGTTCCGTTCCTGGATCAGGCCGATGCCGTGCCCAACAAGAACGCCGACGACACGATGGTGATCGGCCAGCTGCGGCTGAACACCGCCATTCTTTCCAAGAACAACCAGATGATTGAGCAGGCACTGGAGCAGGCGGTGGCGTCCGGCCGGCTGACACCGGAAGAAAATGCCAAGTATATTCGCAATATCGGTGCCATGGCGCTGCAGCGCAACGACTATGTGAAGGCAACGGCGCAATTCGAGAAGCTGCTGGCCCTCAACCCGAACGACACCGCCATGATGGTGGAAGTGGCCGAACTGCAGCGCCGCCAGAAGCAGAATGATAAGGCGGTCGCCACCTTGCAGCAGGCCATCCGGACGCACGAGGCAGGCGGAGCCAAGGCTGACGAAAGCTGGTATCGCCGGGCATTGGCCATCGCCTATGATGCCAAATTGCCGGCGCAGATAACCAGCACCAGTGAAGCCCTGGTGCGCGCCTATCCCAACGCCACCAACTGGCGCGACGTGCTGATCATCTTCCGTGACAACGGCAAGTTCGATGATCAGGCCAATCTGGACATCCTGCGCCTGATGCGCGCCAACAGCGCGCTGGCTGGCGAACGCGACTATGCCGAATATGCCGACACGGCCGCCACCCGCGGCCTGCCCGGCGAAGCCAACAGCGTGCTGGACGAAGGCATTGCCAAGGGCGCGCTGCAAGCCGGCAAGCCGCTGGTGAAAGAGCTGAAGGCAGCGGTTGCGCCCAAGGTTGCATCCGACAAAGCCTCGCTTGCCGGGCTGGAGCGTGAAGCCGCCGCCGCCAAGACCGGCCGCCCGGCCGCCAACACGGCGGATGCCTGGCTGGGCTATGGCAATTTCTCCAAGGCCGCCGAACTCTACAAGCTGGCCCTGCAGAAGGGCGGCGTCGACTCCGGAACGGTAAACACCCGGCTTGGCTATGCGCTGGCAAAGAGCGGCGACAAGACGGGCGCCGAAGCAGCCTTCAAGGCGGTAACCGGTGCGTCGCGCGACCAGCTGGCAAAATACTGGCAGATCTGGCTCGTCAACCAGGGCTGATTTTTCGCACCACGAGACAGGATTGATCATGGACATACGGCTGGGGCTGACCTTCGACGACGTGCTGTTGGTCCCGGCCGAATCCGCCATCGTGCCCTCGCAGGCGGATACGGCAACCAGCATCACGCGCACGATCCAGCTCGCCATTCCGATCCTGTCGTCGGCCATGGATACGGTCACCGAAGCCGACATGGCCATCGTGATGGCGCAATCCGGTGGCATCGGTGTTCTGCACCGCAACCTCTCGCTGGATGAACAGGTGCAGGCGGTGCGGCAAGTGAAACGCTATGAAAGCGGCATGGTGGTAAACCCGATCACCATGACCGCCGACCAGTCGCTTGGCGATGCCTTGGCTCTCATGCGCAGCAACCGCATCTCCGGCATCCCGGTGGTCGAGCCGTCGCCGCCCGGACAGCCGGGGAAGCTGGTTGGCATCATCACCAACCGCGATGTGCGCTTTGCCGAGAACATGGCGCAACCGGTGCGGGAATTGATGACCAGCCAGAATCTGGCAACCGTGAAAGTCGGCACCAGCCAGGAAGAGGCCCGGCGGCACCTGCACCAGCGGCGCATCGAAAAGCTGCTGGTGGTGGACGAGGCAGATCGCTGCGTCGGCCTCATTACCGTGAAGGATATCGAAAAGGCGGTCACCTATCCCAACGCAACCAAGGATGCCGCCGGCCGGTTGCGGGTTGCCGCCGCCAGCACGGTGGGCGATGCCGGTTATGAACGCTCCGCCGCGCTGATCGATGCCGAATGCGATCTCATCGTGGTGGATACAGCGCACGGCCATTCCCGCCAGGTGTCGGAAGCAGTGCGGCGCATCAAGGCGCGCTCCAACCATGCCCAGGTGATTGCCGGCAATGTGGCGACCGCAGACGCCGCACGGGCGCTGATCGATGCCGGTGCCGATGGCATCAAGGTGGGCATCGGGCCGGGAAGCATCTGTACGACGCGGGTGGTGGCCGGCGTTGGCGTGCCGCAGCTCACCGCCATTCTCGATACGGCGGAAGCCGCCGAGAAGCTCGGCGTTCCGGTGATCGCCGATGGCGGCCTCAGGACATCCGGCGACATCGCCAAGGCCATGGCGGCCGGTGCTTCCGCCGTGATGATCGGCTCGTTGCTGGCCGGCACGGAAGAGGCGCCGGGCGACACCTTCCTGTTCCAGGGGCGTGCTTATAAAAGCTACCGTGGCATGGGATCGGTGGGGGCCATGGCGCGCGGCTCGGCAGACCGCTATTTCCAGCAGGACATCAAGGACCAGCTGAAACTGGTGCCCGAAGGCATTGAAGGCCAGGTGCCTTACAAGGGCCCCGCGCGCGACGTGCTGCACCAGCTGGTCGGCGGATTGAAGGCGGCGATGGGCTATACCGGTGCTGCCGATCTGGCCGAACTGCGCCGACGCGCCACCTTTGTGCAGATCACCAATGCCGGCCTGCGCGAAAGCCATGTGCATGATGTGACCATCACCCGGGAAGCGCCGAACTATCCCACGCGCTGAACCACACCATGCGTGAGCCCGCCCGCCTGCAGGCGGCAATCGAGATCCTCGACGCGGTGATCGCCTCGGCCCGCAGCGAGGGGGCGGCCGCCGACACGCTGGTGCAACGCTATTTCGCTGCCCGCCGCTATGCTGGATCCAAGGACCGGGCGGCCGTGCGCGCGCTGGTCTATGGCGCCATTCGCGCACTTGGCGATCTGCCGGAAAGCGGTCGCGCGGCAATGCTGGGCTATGCCGAAGTGACCGCCCCGGACCTGCTGCCGCTGTTCGATGGCAGCCCGCATGCGCCCGCTGCCCCGCAGCCGGACGAGCCGCGAGCTGCACCGGGGGCTGCGCCGGACTGGCTGATGCAGCGTTTGCAGGTTCGTTTCGGCTCTGCGCTGCAAGCGGAAGCTGCGGCGCTGCTGGGCCGCGCGGCCATGGACCTGCGCATCAACCGGCTCAAGACCGCCGACGTCGAGAGCGTGCGGGCAAGCCTGCCAGTGGCAAGTGCTACGCCGCAGGGCCTGCCCCTTGCCCTGCCCTATGCCTTGCGGATGGCCGAGCCGATTGCGCTGGATAGCCATCCGCTTCTGCGTGATGGAATCGTAGAGGTGCAGGATGCGGGCAGCCAGCTGGTCACGGCGCTGTGTGTCGCGCAGCCCGGCGAAAATGTCGTCGATCTGTGCGCCGGCGCCGGCGGCAAGACGCTGGCGCTGGCGGCCGACATGGCCGGCATCGGCGCGCTGATCGCCTGCGATACCGATCGCGGCCGGCTGCAGGCCATGGCGTCCCGGCTGGTGCGTGCCGGGGCGGATTCCTATGTGCAGGCGCGGCTGCTCGATCCAGGCAAGGAAAGCGAGCAGCTTGCGGATTTGCAGGGCCAGGCAGACCTTGTGCTGATCGATGCGCCCTGTTCCGGCACCGGCACCTGGCGCCGCAACCCCGAGCTGAAATGGCGGCTCACCGAGGCGCGGCTGCAGCGTCTGGTGGCTGTTCAGGCGCGGCTCATGCACATCGGGGCATCCTTGGTGCGACCCGGTGGACGGTTGGTTTATGCCGTATGTTCGGTGCTGCCGGAGGAAGGCGATGCGCAGGCAAAGGCGTTTGCCATCGCGACAGGCGCACAGGAGACGGCGCGGCTGGCCCTCTCGCCAGCGGCCCATGGGTGCGACGGATTTTTCGTCGCATCTTTTGCGATGCGGTGATAGGTTGACATGATAGATGGCAAAAGCCTCGGGACTGACACGGACATTCGAAAACAATGGAAAGGGCGGTCGATGAAGAACCGCATGGGATTGGGTTTGGCACTGTGCCTGCTGGCGGCGTCGCCCGCTTTGGCCAAGGCGGATGCAAAGCCGGCGCGCGGACCCGCCGATTCGCAGCTCGCGCCGCAATCGGTAGCTACCGTAAAGCGTGCTGAAACTCTGCTGGCTGCGGGGCAACGGCAATCGGCGGTCGATCTGTTCGAAGCAGCGCTGGCATCCGATCCGCGCAATATTCGCGCCTATCTCGGGCTCGCCCGCGCTGCCGAAGCGGATGGCCTGCCGGGCAAGGCGGTGCGCTTCTATCGCGAAGCCTTGCAGATCGATCCCAATGATCTCACCGCGCTGGAATTGCAGGGCAATGCGCTGATGATGCGCGGGGCCACGGCGCGCGCGGAAGCCAATCTGGAGCGGCTGAAGACCCTGTGTGCGGCACCCTGCCCGCCCGCAGACCGGCTGAAGGCGGCGATCGCCAAGGGGCCTCCGCCGCCAGTGCTGGCCGCAGCTGACAGCAAGGCGGCTGGCAAAACCGCTTCGCTCGACACCCCGACCCCCTGACGATCGTATTGCCGATGGCCAGCCTCGCCCACACCCATCTTGCCGCCGGAACGGCTGCGCTGGACGACGCAGCGCGCGAGTCTCTGCTCGATCAGGGCGTGGCCTGGACAGAATTGCGGGCCAATGTGTTCTCCGCGCTCTCCAGAGCCGGTGGCCCGGTCTCGGCCTACGAAGTTGCCGATCGCGTTTCGGCCAGCACCAAAAGGCGGATTGCCGCCAACAGTGTCTATCGCATTCTTGACCTGTTCGTGCTGCACAATCTCGCCAAGCGGGTGGAAAGCCGCAACGCCTATGTGGCCAACACGCATCCGTCCTGCGCACATGATTGCATTTTCCTGGTGTGCGAGGCGTGCGGCAAGATCGATCATCTGGATGATGACCGCCTGGCCAGTGCGATGCGCGCGCGCGCTCTCGCAAGTGGCTTCCAGCCAAGCCGGCCAGTGCTGGAGTTGCTTGGCCGCTGCCATAGCTGCGCTGCCTGAGCCGGGATGGCGGCGGCATCTTTTCGCCTTCCCCCCCTTCGCCACAGTTGCTAGGCTTGAAGGATGATTGAGAAAGACAGCGGCGCCACGCGCCCCAGCCTGCCCTATCGTCGGCCCGACACGCCGCTGCTGGACAAGGTCAATACACCCCCGGAGTTGCGCCTGCTGAAGCCCGAGCAGCTGCCGCAGCTGGCCGATGAGCTGCGCGCCGAAATGATCGACGCGGTCAGCGTGACGGGCGGCCATCTGGGTGCCGGGCTTGGTGTCGTCGAATTGACGGTTGCGCTGCACTATGTGTTCAACACGCCGGAGGATCGGCTGATCTGGGACGTGGGCCACCAGGCCTATCCGCACAAGATCCTGACCGGCCGGCGCGACCGGATGCGGACGCTCAGGCAGGGCGGCGGGCTGAGCGGCTTCACCAAGCGCAGCGAAAGCGACTATGATCCGTTCGGTGCTGCGCACAGCTCCACCTCGATTTCCGCGGCGCTCGGCTTTGCCATCGCCAACAAGCTGTCGGATCAGCCGGGCAAGGCGATCGCGGTGATCGGCGACGGCGCGATGAGCGCCGGCATGGCCTATGAAGCGATGAACAACGCCCGCGAGGCCGGCAATCGCCTTGTCGTGATCCTGAACGACAATGACATGTCGATTGCGCCGCCGGTTGGCGCGCTGTCCGCCTATCTGGCCCGCGCATACTCCTCCAACACATTCCTGGAATTCCGCGATGCGGTGCGCCAGCTGGCCAAGAAGGCGCTGCCGCAGCAGTTGAAGAAGCCCGCCAAGCGGGCGGATGAAATGTTCCGCACGCTGGCCACCGGCGGCACATTGTTTGAGGAACTGGGCTTCTATTATGTCGGCCCGATTGATGGCCACAATCTCGAGCATCTGGTGCCGATCCTGGAGAATGTGCGCGACGCCGCCGAGGGCCCGTGCCTCATCCATGTCGTCACCAAGAAGGGCAAGGGCTACAGCTTCGCCGAGGCCGCGGCCGACAAATATCACGGCGTCACCAAGTTCGATGTGGTGACCGGCGTGCAATCGAAAGGGCCGGCCGGCCCGCCGAGCTACACCAATGTCTTTGCAAAGGCGCTGGTGGACGAGGCGCGGCGGGACGACAAGATCCTGGCTATCACCGCCGCCATGCCGACCGGCACGGGTCTGGACAAGTTCGCCAAGGAATTCCCCACCCGCACCTTCGATGTCGGCATTGCCGAGCAGCATGCCGTCACGTTTGCGGCCGGGCTGGCGGCGCAAGGCTATCGCCCGTTTGCCACCATCTATTCCACCTTCCTGCAGCGTGCCTATGATCAGGTGGTGCATGATGTGGCGATCCAGAACCTGCCGGTGCGCTTCGCAATCGATCGCGCCGGGCTGGTGGGGGCCGACGGCTGCACCCATGCTGGCGCATTCGACGTCACCTACCTCTGCACGCTGCCCAACTTCGTGGTGATGGCCGCGGCCGACGAGGCGGAACTCGTGAACATGGTGCACACCTGCGCCCTGCACGACAGCGGGCCGAGCGCGGTGCGCTATCCGCGCGGCGAGGGCGTCGGCGTTGCCTTGCCCAACCCGCCGGTGCGGCTGGAAATCGGCAAAGGCCGCATCGTGCGAGAGGGCAAGACGGTCGCCATCCTCTCACTCGGCACCCGCCTGCAGGAATCGCTGAAAGCCGCCGACGAGCTGGACGCCAAGGGCCTCAGCACCACGGTTGCCGACATGCGCTTCGCCAAGCCGCTGGACGAGGCGCTGATCCGCAAGCTGTGCATGAGCCATCAGGTCGTCGTCACCATCGAAGAAGGTGCAATCGGCGGCTTCGGTGCGCATGTGCTGACGCTGGCCTCCGACGAAGGCCTGACCGACAGTGGCCTGAAAATCCGCACTATGCGCCTGCCGGACGTCTTCCAGGATCACGACAATCCGGCGAAGCAATATGCCGAAGCCGGGCTGGACGCGGCAGCGATTGTGAAGACCGTGCTGACGGCGCTGCGGCACAACAATCTGGAGGTAAGCGCAGGCGCTCGGGCGTGAACCACAGGCGTTGGGGTATACTCCTAGCGGCGGGATTGCTGACCGCCGGGGCAAATGCTGCGCAGAGTGGTCCACGCGCCGAGACCTTGCTGCAAGGCATCGAAAACAGGCCTTGGACTGACTATTATACCCTTGCTGCCACGCTATATCGTGATGGACGGAAGGAAGAAGCAGCCATGTGGCTGTATGTCGGCCAAATTCGCGCCCAGGCGAATCTTCGCTGTAGACAGGACAGCAATGGCGCGACGCTGCGCGGTTCCTTGAACGAAGTGGTGGGCCGAGCGATCAATGAGTATCTCTATGGCAGTATTGCGCGCGTCGTTCGGGTGATTGATGCAGCGCTGGAATGGGATAAGGCAAATCCGAACCCGCACTTGCAAATGCCCCAGTGCGCCGATGCGCATGAAATTGCTCGCACCGACAAGACGAAGCAGCGCGAATGGACGCTGGCCAATGCCGACGATATCCGAAAGGGTAGAATGAAAAGCGGGTTGGCAAACGAGGCAGAGTAGCACGTTCTCCGATATGGGCGAGGTTGCACACACGCTGGGGCAGCCGCCGTGCGTGAAGGGTTGACGGGCGCTTCGTTTCGCTTCCATCGAGGGACGATGAAACAGCGCGCCGATCAGCTTCTTGTGGCGCGCGGGCTTGCGGAAACGCGGACCCGTGCGCAGGCGCTGATCATGGCGGGGCTGGTGTTTCAGGGCGAGCGCAAGCTGGCCAAGGCGGGCGAGATGCTGGCGGAGGATGCGCTGCTTGATGTTCGCGGCAAGGATCATCCCTGGGTTTCGCGCGGCGGGGTGAAGCTGGCGCATGGGCTGGCGCATTTCGGGCTGGATGTGCGCGGTGCGGTGGCGGTGGATGTGGGATCCTCCACCGGCGGCTTCACCGATGTGCTGCTGAGCAACGGCGCAGCGAAGGTCTATGCGGTGGATGTCGGCACCAATCAGCTGGCCTGGAAGCTGCGGCAGGATGCGCGCGTGGTGGTGCTGGAGCAGACCAATGCGCGGGCATTGACAGAGCAGCATATTCCGGAACCCATCGACGTGATCGTGTGCGATGCCAGCTTCATCGGGCTGGCAAAGGTTACGAAAGTTACGCTCGGATTCGCCCGCGAAGGCGCGCATCTGGTGGCGCTTGTGAAGCCGCAATTCGAGGCCGGGCGCGGCGAAGTGGGCAAGGGCGGCGTGGTGCGCGATCCCGCCGTTCATGCCCGGGTCTGTGACGAGGTGGCGCGCTGGGTGGAAGGCGAAGGCTGGCGGGTGCTCGGCATCACGCCCTCGCCGATCACCGGGCCGGAAGGCAATATCGAGTTCCTGCTGGCGGCACAAAAGCAAAGGGCGGCGGAGTTGCCCCCGCCGCCCTTGCAATCAGGCGAATGAACGCCCGCCTGACCGGATAGAGCGAGTCTCGTTCTGATTGCATCAGAACGGCCGCTCTATCTTCTTGTTTTTCCGCATGGGCTTCCGATTCTGGTGATTCCACCAGATCGGAACATGCTCTAATGCCTTACTTGGCAGCGACCGCTGACTTCATCGTTTCGGCGGCAATCGCCATGCGGCTGGACAGCGGCTGGACGACATCGCCGGCGAGCTTCAGCATGGTTTCCGACATGTGCGACCAGGACGCAACCGCAGCATCGAACTGGGTCTTGGCGAAGTCGTTCTGCAGTTGCATGAACTCGTTCGGGGTCTTGGCGGCGGTCATCGACTTGATGGCGACGGCGGCGTCTTCCATGCTCTTCTTGCTGGTTTCGCTGGCCTTGGCGGCCAGCACTTCGGCACCGGCGGCTGCGGCCTTGGCGGAGGCGACGAGCGCTTCCACATTGCCCTTGGCGAATTCGGTTGCTTCGGTCATCGACTTCATGCTGGTCTCCATCGTTTCGCGCATCTTGGTGTTCAGCGCATCATAGCTCACCTTGGCTTGCGCCATGGCTTCCTGGGTGGCCTTTTCCATCGCCGGGGCAATCGCCGCGACCTGGGTTTCAAAAGACTTGGTGAGGGTTTCAGTGGTCATCTTCGGTTCCTTCTTTGCAGCGGCAACGGGTGCCGGCCTGGTTTTCGGAGCGGTTTTCGGAGCAGGCTTTGCCTTGGCGGCAAGAGGCTTGCTCTTGACGGCGGCGGGCTTGCCCTTCGAGGTGGCGGGCGCTGCCGTCTTCGCCGGTGCGGGTTTCGTGGCCGGGGCCGCCATTGCGGCAACCGGCTTCACCGGGCTGGCAGCAGCCGGTGCCTTGACGGGAGGTACAGCAGCCGCAACGGCTGCTTCCACCGCCGCTTCGGCAGTGTCGGCAATCCGCTTTTCCAATGTTTCGACTTCGGCCATCCAAGCATCTCCTGATCTTTGCTGCACTGCACAATAGTGCGCGCGGCGCCAGATTTCAAGAGAAATTTGGTGCGATGCAGCAGAAACCCGGAGTTCAGTGGCCGGCTTCGACCCTTTCGACGCCCGAAAGCGCCAGTTGCGCGTCTATCGCCGCCTTCAACCGCTCCAGCGCGGCGGCATCCTGCGCCTCGGCGCGGGCCACCAGAACATCCTGCGTGTTGGAAGCCCGCAGCAGCCACCAGCCATCCGGCGTGTTCACCCGCGCGCCATCGGTGTCGTTCACATTGGCGCCATCGGCCTTCAGCCGGGCCAGCACTTCACGCACCACCTCGAACTTGCGCGCCTCGGAACATTCAAAGCGCATTTCCGGCGTATTGATCACGTTCGGCATCGCCGATTTGAGCGCGGTAAGCGATCCGCCCTCCGAGCCGACCGCCTCGATCAACCGGACGGCGGAATAGAGGCCGTCATCGAAGCCATACCAGCGATGCTTGAAAAAGATGTGGCCGCTCATTTCGCCGGCCAGCGGCGAATCCACATCCTTCATCTTGGCCTTGATCAGCGAATGGCCGGTTTTCCACATCAGCGGCACGCCGCCCAGCTCGGCCACCCGATCATAGAGCGTCTGGCTGGCCTTCACATCGGCGATGATGGTGGCACCCGGCAGGGCCCGCAGCACCGGCACGATCAGGATCGAGAGCAGCTGATCACCCCACACTACCCGGCCTTCGCCATCAATGGCACCGATCCGATCGCCATCGCCATCGAAGGCGATGCCGAAATCCAGCCCCTTTTCGGCCACCAATGCGCGTAGATCCGCCAGATTGGATTCCACGGTCGGATCCGGGTGATGGTTGGGAAAATCGCCGTCGATCTCGGTGAACAGGGTGTGATGCTCGCCCGGCAGCAGCTTCACCAGCTTTTCCAGCGCCTCGCCGGTGGCGCCATTGCCGGCATCCCAGCCGATGCGGAAAGCAGGACCGCTGAAATCCTCCACCAGCCTGGCCACATAGCGATCGAGGATCGAAACCGTTTCCTCCGATCCGTCGCCGCTGTCCCAATCGCCTTTCGCGGCCGCCGCACCCAGCGCCATGATATCGGCGCCGAAGAAGGGCCGCTCTTTCAGCATCATCTTGAAGCCGTTGTAGTTCGGCGGGTTGTGGCTGCCGGTGATCATCACGGCGCCATCGGTTTCCAGCGCCGACACCGAATAATAGAGCATCGGTGTTGGCCCCAGCCCGATCCGCACCGCATGGCATCCGGCGGCCTTCACGCCCTTCACCAGCGCCTGCTCCAGCGCCGGCGAGGAATGGCGGCCATCAAAGCCGACCGAAACGCGGCTGCCGCCGCTGCGACGGATAAGCGTGGCAAAGCCGCGTCCGATGGCATAGGCGTCTGCCTCGCCCAGCGTTTCGCCGATGATGCCGCGGATGTCATATTCGCGCAGCGAGGTTGGGTGAAAATCATGGCTGTTCATGGGGGTCGGCCTTTCTCTGGCCACCCATGGCAGCCCAACATGTCTATCGCAGATCTTTGTTAAGGTTTCCCGGGCATCGGCGTCAATTTTGAATCTTCAGCAGCCGGTCGCGCGCGGCATTCACGCGCCGCGCCAGCTCGCCCGAGCCGCCCCTATCGGGATGCACCTGGGCAATCAGCCGGCGATGTGCGGCGCGGATTTCATCGCTATCGGCCGAGGGGCCGACACCCAATATGCTGCGGGCTTCCACTTCATCCATCGGCAGGTCGGCTATCCGCCGCCGAAGCGCATCCGACCAGGCCCAGGCCGCCGTTGCGGCCGCTACGCCGGCTGCAAACAGCATGTTGCCGCGAAGCATCAGCTCGACCGCGAAAAAGCCGCCGATCGCGATGCCGATCACCCGCGCGGGATTGCGCCCCAGCCGCTTTGTCCACCACAGCCAGCCGATAACGGCGACCACGGCCAGCGCGAGCAGGCCCATCAGCCGGGTCGCCTCAGAGCCGCGAAAGGCAGATCGAGCGCCGCAATCAGTTCCCGCAGTTCGGCGCGCGCGGCCACATGGCTGAGCGAAGCATCGGGCAGATGCGCCATGTCCAGCAAGGTAAGGCCCTTGGGGAACAGCTCGCGGTATATCACCCGCTCGGAGAGGCCGGGCACCACCCGGAAGCCGATGCGCTTGGAAAGCTCGGCGAGCGCGGTGCCGACCCGCTTGCGGTTGCGCGCCTCCAGCGGCGAAAGCCGGTTGCGCAACACCACCCAGTCCACCGTGCCGCCATCGGCCTTGGCCCGCGCCTGCCGCGCCTTCCACACCAGCTCGGCATAGAAGCTCGGGCGCGTGACCTTGAAACTGTCGGCATCCACCTGGCCGAGCAGATCGAAATCGATGAAGCTGTCGTTGATCGGGGTGACCAGCGTGTCGGCCCGCGCGAGCGCGGCCCGGCCAAGCGCCGAATCGCGGCCCGGCGTATCGATCACCAAGGCATCGAAGCCTGGCAGCTGCAGGGCCATTTCAAAGGCTTCGCTATCGTCTTCGGCAATCACCTGCACGCTGGGTTGCGGCAGATCGAGCTGGTGCCGCTGTGCCCAGCCGGCGCGGTTTTCCAGATAGCGCGCCGTGGTGCGCTGGCGTGGATCGAGATCGAGCACCTTCACCCGCAGCCCGGCGACCGACAGCGCCAGCGCAATATGCACCGAGCTGGTGGATTTTCCGGAGCCGCCTTTTTCATTGCCCAAGACGATGGCATGCGGTGTCTGGTTCAAGTTCGTTGACATTGCCCCCGGCATGTTGCGACTGGCCTCATAAAAATCGGGTTCAGCCGGACCGTCGGCTGGCCGCTCTTGCGGTGATTTTCGGCGGTTCGTCAATCTTGGGGTCAAACGGGATGCAGATGATCGGCGATGTGGCGGCG
>JAIMJL010000061.1 GCA_020693225.1 Sandarakinorhabdus sp.
ATGCATTCCATTGCCGAAGTGGCCGCCCGGTGTCGCAAGGCTCCCGGATCCGCGGGCCTGGTGTTTGCCAATGGCGGCTACCTCACCAAGCACAGCTTCGGAGTGTGGAGCAGCGCACCGCGCCCGTTCACCCGCAGCAACCCGGCTGACTATCAGCGCGCGATCGATGCGATGGAAAGCCCGGCGCTCACCGAGAAGCCGAATAGCGCAGGCAGGATTGAAACCTTCACCGTGATCCACGATCGCGGGCAACCGATGTATGCCATCATCATTGGCCGGCTTGACGCCGACAACAGCCGCTTTCTGGCGCAGATCCACGAGCAACCCGGCGCGCTGATCGATGTACCGGTCATCGGCCGACCCATCACGGTGCGGCCCACCGATACCGTCAATCTCGCAGTGCTTTAGAGCGCCTTCCGACCAACTTGACCCACCGGGACGGAGCCGATTTTGGCCAACGGCCAGGCGCAAGGAGGGAGCGATGGCGTCCCATCGCGGCCCCTGAGGTCTTTGGCGCGCAACGCCGCCGTTGGCCAAAAACGGCCCGCCGCTCTGGCGGTCGTGTCAGGAAGGCCGCATGCTGCGTTGCGCTGCTTGCGCGGGCCACCAGCCCGCGCTGCGCACCGCGCCTTGCCTGCGGCCTTCCTGACACGATCACGGTAGGTCAAGTTGGTCGGAAGGCGCTCTAGCCCTTCTTTTCCCAGCCGCCGCCCGGCTTCTGCTGCCAATAGGTCCGCGTGACGCCCTCGCGTGCGGAAATCGCCTTCCAGTCCGTCCGCGCGCGGGCATGCGCATCGCTGCCATCGTCAAACAGGTTGAACACCCGCCGGAAGGCTTGAAACTCCGGCGGCAGGCCGGTTTGCAGCAGCATCAGAAACGGCGCGCCAGCAGCGGCATCCACCCGCTCCGACAGAAGGATGGGCTGCTGTGCATCATCCGGGCCACCGGCAAAGCCGTGCGCCAGAAACCCCTCTTCCGCCCAAAGCGCCATATCCAGCGCCGCCAGCCGCTCGCCGCTTCCGATCACGAGCAGCCGTTCGCCGGAAGCAACCGCCCGCGCCGCCAGCTTCACCGCGACCGCTGAAGCCGGCTGCCGCGTGCAGTGGTAGAAGCCGACGTCGGCCATCATGCCTCCGGCAGTCGGCTTCACGCCTCCAGCGTATCAGCCACGAAGCGGTCCACCAGTCGCACGCCGAAACCGGTTGCGCCCTTGTCATGCAGTGGACCGCTCTTCGGCCGCCACACCGCGCCGGCGATATCGATATGTGCCCACTCCACGCCCTCGTTCACGAAGCGCTGCAGGAACTGCGCCGCACTGATCGAGCCGCCTTCGCGGGTTCCCAGGTTCTTCATGTCGGCAATGTTCGAATCGATCAGTTGGTCATAATGCCCGCCCGGCTCGGAAAGTGGCTGCCGCCAGACCAGATCGTTGACCGCGCCGCCGGCCTTGTCCAGCTTGCCCCACAATCCGTCGCTGTTGCTGAAAACGCCGGCATAGTGGTGCGCCAGCGAAATCAGGATTGCACCCGTCAGGGTGGCGAAATCCAGCATCACCTTCGGCTTGTACTGCTGCTGCGCCCAGGTGAACACATCGCACAGCACAAGACGGCCTTCCGCGTCGGTGTTCAAAACTTCGATGGTCTGCCCCGACATCGAGGTCACGATGTCGCCCGGCCGCTGCGCATTGCCATCCGGCATATTCTCCACCAGCCCGCACACGCCGACCACATGCGCTTTCGCCTTGCGCCCGGCGAGCGCCACCAGGCAGCCGGCCACCGCTCCCGCGCCGCCCATATCCCACTTCATGTCTTCCATGCCCGGCGCCGGCTTGATGGAAATGCCGCCGGTGTCGAAGGTGACGCCCTTGCCCACCAGCACCAGCGGCGCCGGCGCGCCTTCACCCAATCCGTTCCATTCCATCGCAATGATCCGTTCGCGCCGCACGCTGCCCTGGCCCACGCCGAGCAGCGAACCCATGCCAAGCGCCTTCATCTGCACGTCGTCCAGCACGGTGATCTTGATGCCCAGCGGTTCCATCGCCTTGCGGCAATGCTCCACGAAGCTTTCGGGATAGATGACATTCCCCGGCTGGGTGACCAGCCATTTGGTGAAATGCACACCGGCCGCCACTTTCTGCAGCCGCTCGTTCAGCGGCTTTGCGCTTTCGGCCACGCCCACCAGCACCACATCGGTGAGCTTGGGCTTCTGTTCCTCTTTCAGTTTCGTGCGATAGGTGTCCAGCCGCCAGTTGCGCAGTTCCAGCCCGTGCGCAAAATGCACGGCTGCCACATCGGTGCCAACGGCCATGTCGGCAATGCCGGTAAAGTCGGCCACCACCTTCGTTTCCAGGGTTTGCAGCCGCTCGGCAATGCCGCCGCCCACATCCTCAAAAACCCGCGCGTCAGCCTTGGCCGGATCGCCGATGCCTGCCACGATCAGCCGGTGCGAGGCAATTCCGGCAGGCGCCAGGATTTCCACGAACTTGCCCTTCTTGCCGGCGAAGGTCGCCGCTTTCATCGCGCGGCCAAGTTGCCCGCCACCGGCAGACTCCACGGCCTGCGCCCCGGCAGACAAATGCCCACCGGCACCGACGAAAACCACCAGCGCCGACGAGGATGCGGCATCCACAGCCAATTCAAAATGCACTGTGATAGCCATGATTCTCTCCCCATGCCGGCAAACACTGCCAATTCCTTTTTCATGGACTGCATTCAAGCCCCGGCGCAAGCCCCGCAACTTTTGTTCTGATTCACGGCCGCTTGCGGCCAACCGCCGCGCGCACCATCTTGCTTGTCATGCCAACTGCCCAACTCAGCCAACGTGCCGTCCTGAAGCTTGCCGGCCGGGATTGCGCCAGCTTCCTGCAAGGCCAGATCACCAACGACATCAACCTGCTCGGCCCCGACGCCCCGCTCTATGCCGCGCAGCTCAGCCCGCAGGGCAAGACGCTGTTTGCCTTCATTCTTTTCGCTGCGCCCGATGGCGCAATCCTGCTGGATTGCGATGCCGCACAGGCCGAGGTGCTGGCGCGGAGGCTCGCCATGTTCCGGCTGCGGCGCGAGGTGACGATCGAGCCGACCTCGCTCAAGGTGTTTGCCGCCTGGGGAGAGCCGAGCCCGCATTGCACCGATCCGCGCCTCGCGGAAGCCGGAGCGCGCTGGATTGCCGAATCTGCGCAAGTATCAGCCACGCTGGCGGACTGGCATGCCCACCGCATCCCGCTTGGCCTGCCGGAGGCCGACGAGATCGGCACCGACGAGCTGCTTTGGCTGGAAGCCAACGGTCGCGAGCTGAACGGGGTGAGCTTCACCAAAGGCTGCTATGTGGGCCAGGAAAACACCGCCCGCATGCACCACCGCGGCAAGGTGCGCAAAGCCCTGATGGGCTGCAGGATCGATGCCGTCCCCGCCAACCCCACGGTGTTTGCCGGCAGCCGGGAAGCCGGCATATTGCGCGGAACAGCGCATGGCGGATTGAAAATGCTACTGTTGCGGAAAGAATATCGCGAACAGCCGCTCACCTGCGAATCCGGCCCCGTAACCCCGATTATTCCCCCGTGGCTGGCGGACTAATCGTCCGCCAGCGCAGCGTTTTCGATTCCCAGGCCAAGATCTTCGACACTGTCTGCCACCAGCGCGCGGGCGGCAAAGCCCCAGTCCAGATGCTTGTCCACAACCGCTTCCAGATAGGCTTTCCGCGCGCGCTGGTGATCCAGATAATAAGCATGCTCCCACAGATCGATCACCAGCAGCGGCCGCAAATCCTCATCGATCACCGGGCATTGCGCATCATGGGTGGAGAGAACCGCCAGTTCGCCGTCATTGGCCACCAGCCACACCCAGCCGCTGGCAAAATGATCAACACCCGCGGCCACGATGGCCGCCTTCAAATTGGCAACCGATTCAAAATCGCGCTCGATCAGCGCCAGCAATTCGCCTTCCGGGGCACCGCCATCGGCACACAGGCTCTTCCAGTAGAAGGCATGGTTGAAATGCTGCGCGGCGTGGACGAAAATGTCGCCCGCTGAAACCTGCTCCGACACTTCGTCCGGGTCGGCGTCGGCGCTTTCGCGAATGATGTCCAGCAGCGCGGCTTCGGCCATATCCTCCTCGCCAGCCAGGATATTCAGCTTGTCCACATAGGCCTGGTGGTGCCCGGCATGATGCTGCGCAAAGGTGGCAGGCGAGATTGCCGGGGCCAGCGCATCCGGCGCGAAGGGCAGGGGGGGAAGGGAAAAGCGTGCTTTGGCCATGAGGGGTCTCCTGATTGATGCGGCTGCATAGCGCCACTTTGTGACACGACGTCATGTCAGACTGACGCAACCGCCGACCCAACGCCCGGTTCCGCAATCCAAATGGTCGTTGGCCATCATTTAAAGACTTAAAGAAAGTTGCAAGTCCCCCGAAATGACGCTATCGAGCGTGCCATCCCAATATCATTCAGGAGCGCCAAGTGGCCACGCAACCCAAGCCAGATTTCACCGATTTCGCCGTAGCAGACCTTTCGCTCGCTGCCTGGGGCCGCAAGGAACTGGCGATTGCCGAAACCGAAATGCCGGGCCTGATGGCGCTGCGCCGCGAATATAGCGAAGCCCAGCCCTTGAAGGGCGCCCGAATCACCGGCTGCCTGCACATGACGATTCAAACCGCGGTGCTGATCGAGACGCTGACCGCGCTTGGCGCCGAAGTCCGCTGGTCGTCGTGCAACATTTATTCCACGCAGGACCACGCCGCCGCCGCCATTGCCGCCACCGGCGTTCCGGTGTTTGCGCACAAGGGCGAGACGCTCAAGGATTACTGGAAGTTCGTCGACGCCACCTTCCAGTGGCCGAACAGCACCGCCAATATGATCCTCGATGATGGCGGCGACGCCACCTTCTACATCATCAAGGGTGCAGCCCTCGAAGCCGGCATCGACCTTCCCGAGCCGACCAACGAGGAAGAGGTCGAGTTTTTCGCGATGATCCGCGAGCGCGCTGCCAAATCCCCCGGTTTCTTCACCGCCACGCAAAAGGCGATCCGGGGCGTTTCGGAAGAAACCACAACCGGCGTGCACCGCCTGTATGAGCTGGCCAAGGCCGGCGGGTTGCCCTTCCCGGCGATCAATGTGAACGACAGCGTCACCAAGTCCAAGTTCGACAATCTCTACGGCTGCAAGGAATCGCTGGTTGATGGCATCCGTCGCGCCACCGACGTGATGCTGGCCGGCAAGGTCGCCGTGGTCGCCGGCTTCGGCGATGTCGGCAAGGGTTCGGCCGCTTCCCTGCGCAACGGCGGCGCCCGGGTGATCGTCACCGAAGTCGATCCCATCTGCGCGCTGCAGGCGGCGATGGAAGGCTATCAGGTCGTCACCATGGACGAAGCAGCACCGATCGCTGACATCTTCGTGACCGCGACCGGCAACGCCGATGTGATCACCATCGATCACATGCGCGCCATGAAAGACCGCTCGATCGTCTGCAACATCGGCCACTTCGATGCCGAAATCCAGATCGGCGCACTGTCCAACTATGTCTGGGAAGAGGTGAAGCCGCAGGTCGATGAAGTCGTGTTCCCCGATGGCAAGCGCCTGATCGTGCTGGCCAAGGGCCGGCTTGTGAACCTGGGCTGCGGGACCGGCCACCCCAGCTTCGTGATGAGCGCTTCCTTCACAAACCAGGTGCTGGCGCAGATCGAGCTGTGGAAGAACAGCGCCTCCTACGGCAATGTGGTGCAGGTGCTGCCGAAGCATCTCGACGAAAAGGTCGCCGCCCTGCACCTCGAAAAGCTGGGCGTGAAGCTGACCACGCTGACGCCGAAGCAGGCAGCCTATATCGGCGTCGGGCAAGCAGGCCCGTTCAAGCCTGACCACTACCGCTACTGACCCCATGCCCGCAGCGGGCATGGTGCTGGACGAAGCCGGGCTCCGCAATGTCGGAGCCCGGCTTGCTGCTGTTCTGCGTGCCGGCGATGTCATTGCCCTGTCAGGCGAACTGGGGGCCGGCAAAACCACGCTGGCGCGCGCGATTCTCGGTGGCCTCGGGCATCGAGGCGAAGTTCCCAGCCCGACCTTCACATTGGTGCAAACCTATCCCGATCTCGCGGTCCTGGTTGCCCATGTTGACCTGTACCGGCTGGACAAACCGAACGAAGTCGATGCGCTCGGCCTCGACGACTGGCTGGCCGAGGGCGCTGTCCTGCTGGAATGGCCAGAGCGGATGGGAAAAGCACTGTGGCCGGACGCGCTTTGGCTGCGGCTGGAGGGTGCGGGCGAAGCGGTTCGGCGCTTGACTTGGCAAGCGCCGCCAGCTTGGAAGAGCCGATGGCCAACAGGCTGACCTCGCAAATGCAACGGTCGTCGTTCCAGCCTGACAGGACAATAAGGAGGGGCTTCTGGAATGCGGGTGCGCGACGGGACACAGGATTTTCTCTCCCGTCATGGCTGGGGTGCAGCAAAGGTTGAGCCGCTGGCGGGCGACGCCTCGTTCCGGCGCTACTTCCGGGTGGAGGATCGCGGGCGCCGCGCCGTTCTGATGGATGCGCCGCCGGAGCATGAGGATTCGCGCCCATTCCTGCATGTCGCCGACGTGCTGCTCGGTGCCGGCTTTTCCGCGCCGCGTCTGATTGCCGGCGATCTCAACCTCGGCTTCCTGCTGATCGAGGATTTCGGCGACCGGCTGATGGGGCCGGTGCTGGCCTCGGAACCGGCGCTCGAAGAGGCTGTCTACGGCCAGGCGGTGGATCTTCTGGTTGAATTGAACCGGATGCCGCCACCGCTGGAGCTGAAGCCCTACGCGCGGGCGGAACTGGCGCGGGAAGTGCTGCTCTTCGTGCAATGGTATGCCCGCGCAACCGGGCTGGACCTCGATGCAGACAGCTATCTGGCCGCCTGGGACGCGGCTTGGGGCGATGTGCTTGCCGAAACCGATTCCGGCCCGGTGCTGACGCTGCGGGACTATCACGCCGAAAATCTGATACTGCTACCGGACCGGCCGGGCGTGCAGGCGCTCGGGCTGCTGGATTTCCAGGACGCGCTGGCCGGGCACCGCGCCTATGATCTGGTTTCGCTGTTGCAGGATGCCCGCCGCGATGTGCCGCCGCGGCTGGAGCGGGCGATGATCCAGCGGTTCATCGATCACGCCGATGTCGAGGACGGGCAGCGGTTCCGCGCCAGCTATGACGTGCTGGGTGCGCAGCGCAACACCAAGATCCTGGGCATTTTCGTGCGGCTGCGCGATCGCGATGGCCGGTCCGGCTATGTGGAACGGCTGCCGCGCGTGTGGGGCTATCTGGAGCGCAATCTGGCGCATCCGGCACTTGCCCCGGTGAAAGCCTGGTTTGACGCCAATGTTCCGCACGACCGCCGTGAGGATTTCTGGCGATGAGCGCGCCGCGCAGCGCCATGGTGCTGGCCGCCGGGCTTGGCCGACGCATGCGCCCGCTCACGGCCACACGGCCAAAGCCTCTGGTGGAGGTGGCAGGGCGCGCCCTGCTGGATCGCGCCTTTGATGTGCTGCGCGCCGGCGGTGTTCGCCAGGCAGTGGTGAATGTGCACTATATGGCCGATCGGGTGGAGGCCCATCTGGCCGCGCGCCCGAACGGTATGGAGATCCGCATTTCCGATGAACGTGCGTTGCTGCTGGAAACCGGCGGCGGAATCACTAAGGCGCTGCCAATGCTGACATCGGATCCGTTTCTGGCGATCAATTCCGACAATATCTGGATCGATGGCCCGATCGGTGCCGTGCGGCTGCTCGCCGATCGCTGGAACGCCGACACGATGGATGCGCTGCTGCTGATGGTGCCGCTGGCGCGCGCCAACAACCATCGCGGACAGGGCGATTTTCACATGGATCCGATGGGAGCCCTTGTCCGCAAGCGGCCCGGCCGGGTGGCCCCGTTCGTCTATACCGGACTGCAGCTGCTGTCGAAGCGGCTGTTTGCAGGAGCGCCCATCGAACCCTTTTCGATGAACCGGCTGTGGGACCGGGCGGCCGCGCAGGGGCGGCTGTATGGCGTCGGTCATCAGGGGCTGTGGTTCGACGTCGGCACGGCTGCTGCCGTCAAGGAAACCGAGGCCCTGCTTGGCCAGCTCTGAGCGGCGGCCAACAGTCTTTTCGATTCCGCCCGAGCGGGGTTTCGTGGATGATTTGGCGTTCGGGCTGATCGCGCAAGCGCAGGGCGGCGATGATCTCGCGCTGGCCCGCAGCCTTGTGGTGCTGCCCAACCGCCGCGCCATTCGCGCTCTCACGGATGCCTTCGTAAGGCTTTCGCAAGGCCGCGCCCTGCTGTTGCCGCGCATGGCACCCATTGGCGACCTCGAAGCCGATGCCGCGTTGGGCAGCTTCGCGCAAGGGCTGGAGGGGGCAGCCGAAATGGTGCCTGCCATTTCGCCGCTTGCCCGCCAGCTGGCACTGATGCGGATGGTGCATGGCCATGGCAGGGCTGCGACCGACAGTTTCGCCCTCGCCGGCCAGCTCGCAGCCGCGCTCGACACGTTGGAAGTGGAGGGCAAGCGGCCGACCGATCTGGCGGATCTGGTGGTGGGTGAAGATTTGCAGGCGCACTGGCAAACCAGCCTGGCCGTGCTGCAACTGGTGCTGCAAGAATGGCCGGCGCTGCTGGCGGAGCGCGGACTACAGGATGCCAGCCGTCGGCGAACCCTCATGCTGGAGGCGCTGCGCGATCGCTGGAGCCGGAACCCTCCAGCCGCGCCCATCACCCTTGCCGGCTTTTCCAGTGCCCCGCCAGCCGTGGCCGCATTGCTTGCGGTGGCCGCCCGTTTGCCCCTCGGACAGGTGGTTCTGCCGGGCCTTGATCACGCCCTCCAGGCAGAAACCTGGCAGCTGATTGCAGGAGCAGAAGGCGCACCGGCGCTGGAAACGCATCCGCAACATGGATTTGCCCGCTTGCTTGCCGGGATGCGGATCGGCCCCGGCGAAGTGCAGCCCTGGCCACACCGGTGCGGCCATCCGGGCAGCGCTGCGGCACGAACCGACCTCGTGAGGCGCGCCATGGCGCCAGCGGCGCTCACCGCCAATTGGCAGCTGCAGTCGACCGCGCCGGATGCGCTGGGCGGCGTGCAGTTTCTGGAGGCAGACAGCCCGGCGCAAGAGGCTCTGGCGATCGCGATTGCGATGCGGCAACTGCTGCATCACGAAGGCAAGACGGCTGCACTCATCACACCGGATCGGGCGCTCGCGAAGCGAGTGCGGGTGCAGCTGGCGCGCTTTGCCATCACCGTGGACGACAGCGCGGGCGAACCGCTGGCAAACCTGCCACCGGGCAGCCTGTTGCGGGCGCTGGCACAATCCTGCGCGGAACGGTTTGCACCGGTGGCTCTGCTCGGTCTGTTGAAACACCCCCTCGTCCGCGCCGGCGATGCCCGGCTTGCCTGGCTCAACCGCGTGCGGACGCTGGACCGGCTGGTGCTGCGCGGATTGCGACCAGCCCCCGGTCTGCACGGCGTCCGCGAACGCATAACCCTGCTTGCCAGCGACGATGGTGCGCGGGAAGCCCGACTGGCACCCAGCGAGCAGGCCGAGGTGGAGGCGCTGCTGGATTGGTGGGATCGGGAGGTGGTTCCGCCGCTTGCGCGTCTCGATAGCAACGGTCCGATTGCGCTCGATGCCCTGCTGGCGGATTTGCAGGCGGCGGCGGAGGCACTTGCGGGCGTTGGCCTGTGGACCGGCAGCGCCGGGCGGGCACTGGCACAGCGCATGCAGGACTTGCAGGAAAGCCGGGCCGATCTGGCGCGCGTCCAGCTGGCCTTGCCGGAAGCGCCGCAGCTGGTTGCAGCGCTGCTCGCCGATGTGCCCGTCCGCCCGCTGTATGGCCAGCATCCGCAGCTGTTCATCTGGGGTCCGCTGGAAGCGCGGCTGCAGCGGGCCGATCTGCTCATTCTGGGGGGCCTGAACGAAGGCATCTGGCCCGGCATGCCGGCGCCGGATCCCTGGCTTGCGCCTGCGGTGCGCCGCCTGCTCGATTTGCCGGGCCTTGCGCGGCGCACCGGCCTGCAGGCGCATGATTTCGCCAGCGCAGTGGGCGCGCCCGAAGTGCTGCTGACCCGCTCGGTGCGGGAAGGGCAGGCACCGTCGGTGCCGTCACGCTTCTGGCAGCGGTTGCAAGCAGCAGCCGGCAATGCGCGTGGTGCGCCTGTCCTGCTGCCGGAAGTAGCGGATCTGCTGCTGGCGGCGCGGTGGCTGGCCGTGCCGGAAAACCCGGTGCGGATGGCAAGGCCCGCGCCGCGCCCGCCGCTCGATGTGCGCCCGAAGCGCCTGTCCGTGACCGAGGTGGCAACGCTGAAAGCCGATCCCTTCGCCTTCTATGCCCGCCGGATCATGCGGCTTTCGCCGCTCGATCCACTGGATTCCGATCCCACCGGAGGCGATCGCGGCAGCCTCGTGCATGCGGTGATGCTCAGGCTGGCCCGGCAGCCGGAGGCATCGCTGGCCGAGGTCGAGGAGATGGTGGACGCGGCGATTGCAACGTTGGGGGAACGCCCGGATATCGCCGCGCTGTGGCGGGGCAGGGTTCTCAGGATGGCGCTCTGGGTGCAGCAGAAGCTGGCAGAGGATTTGCCCTGGAAACCCCTGGTGATGGAGGAGAAGGGCCGCTGGGATGTGGCCGGGGTAACCCTCACTGGCAAGCCCGACCGGATCGATGGCCAGGGCCGCCACTTGCGTATCATCGACTACAAGACCGGACAAATGCCAAAAGTCACCAAGGTAGAGGCGCTCTATGACATGCAACTGGCGCTGCTGGCACTGATGGCCGAAGCGGGGGCTTTCCCGGCCGTTGCCGGACAGGATGTGGTCGATCTCGAATATTGGAAGCTGTCGGGCGGCAAAAAGGAGGGCGAAACGCGCCGGGCGCCCGGTGCCAAAAAAACGCCGGAGCAGCTGCGAAGCCATATCGAGGATGCCGGAAAAGAGTTCGCCCGCCTTGCCGGCGGCTATCTGCTGGGGGACTGGCCGTTCGCGGCCAAGTTGCACCCGGTCTATTCCCTTGCGTCCAAGGATTTCGACCATCTGGCCCGGCTGGTGGAGTGGCTGGATCGATGACCGCACCCGCCACCCCCACCGTCCACGAGCGCACCAAGCCGCAACTGCGCGCTTCCGATCCCGGCGCGCATGTCTGGGTCAGCGCATCTGCCGGCACCGGCAAGACCGCGGTGCTCACCGATCGCATGCTGCGGCTGATGCTGGCTGGCAGCCCGCCGGAGCGGCTGCTTGCGCTCACCTTCACCAAGGCGGCGGCGGCGGAAATGCAAAACCGGCTCACCCGCACCTTGAGCGACTGGCTGACACTTTCGGATGACGCGTTGGCGGACCAGCTGGACGCGGTGAATGTGCCGCAAACCCCGGCCATGCTGCACCGCGCGCGGATGCTGTTTGCGCTGGCGCTGGATGTGCCGGGCGGGCTGAAGGTGCAAACGCTGCATGGCTTTGCGCAAGGGCTGCTGGCCGCCTTTCCGCTGGAAGCAGGCCTTCCGCCGGGCTTCGTGGCGCTGGACGAGCGCGACACCCTGCGGTTGAAGGGCAGGGCGCTCACCGAGATGATCGTGCAGGCGCAGGCGACAGGAGACAGCCGCCTGCTGGACGATCTGGCCGAGCTGGCGATTGCCAGCGGAGAGGGCGGGGTGAAGAATGCGCTCGGCGTGCTTCAAGCCCATGCCGAGGCCCTGCAACAATTCGGATCGGCCGATGCCGTGGAGCCGGCGGTGCGCCGCTGGCTGGGGCTGGCCGATGGCGCGACCGAACAGGCGACGCTGGAATTCTTTTTTGCACCCGGCACACACGATGACGAAAGGCTGCAGGCCTATGCCGCCATGATGGCGGCCTGGCACCCGAACAGTGGTGGTAAAAATGCCGATGCGGCCCGGCTCTGGCTGGCCGGCGATGCCGCCGCTCGGTCGGCGGGATTCCAAACGCTTCGCAACCTCTTTCTCACGAAAACTGAGAATACGCCAAAGGTCGAGCGCCATGCGGTTGCCAAATTTCCGCAGTTGCGTGGTCTGATCGATGAGATGGCGCAGGATTTGCTGGCAATCGAAGCCACGCTCGCCAAATTTGCCATCGCGGAAACCGCAGTGCGCGCATTGCGGATCGGCGTCGCCTACACCGCCCGCTATGCCGCCCTGAAGCGGGCGCAGGTGGCGATCGATTATGACGACATGATCGCCCGGGCCGCTGCCTTGCTGGGTGAGCCGGGCACTCCCGGCTGGGTCGCCTGGAAGCTGGACAGCCGCTTTGATCACATCCTTGTGGACGAAGCGCAGGACACCAACCGCGCGCAATGGGATATCATTCGCAAGCTATCGGAAGACTATTTCGATGGCGAGGACGCCCGCCATCGCAGCCTGTTTGTGGTGGGGGACATGAAACAGGCCATCTTCGGCTTCCAGGGCACCGATCCGCAGGTGTTTGCCGCCGAGCAGGGGCAGGTCGGCGCGCGGGCCGCCGCATCCGGGCGACCGCTGGACAGCGTGCCGCTCGATCGCTCCTTCCGCTCCGGGCCAGCCGTCCTGGAGCTGGTCAACGCCTTCATGCAGGATGTCGGCGGTGCCGCGCTTGGCATGAACTCAGACGTGCCACCGCATGTGGCAAACCGGGCAACCGCCGGCAGCGAAGTGGTGCTGTGGCCGGTGCAGGTTGCGCAGCCAACGGCGGATGAAGAGGACGCCGCGGATGAAGAGGTGGCCGAGGAGGCAAGCAAGGCCGCCGCCAACCGTGCGCTCGCGCGAACACTCGCCGCGCAGATTGCCGCCTGGCTGCGGCCGGGTGATCCGCAGCGGCTGTGGCTGCCGGCCCGCACAGGCCTGCAGGGTGGCCTGGGCAGATGGGTGCAGCCGCAGGACATATTGCTGCTGTTGCGCACGCGCGGCGCGCTGATGGCGGCACTGGTCGCCGCGCTGCACGAGGCGCGGGTGCCGGTGGCGGGCGTTGATCGCCTGCTGCTCACCGAGCCCTATGCCGTGCTCGATCTGCTCGCGCTGGCGCGCTTTGCAGTGCAACCGGAAGATGATCTCAATCTCACCTGCCTGCTCGTCTCGCCGTTCATCGGCTGGGATCACGAGACCGTCCGGCAGCTTTCCGGCCCGAGAAAGACAAGCCTTTGGGCGGCGCTTGGAACGGCAAGCGATGCCCGGTCGCAAGCCGCCCGCGGCTGGCTCGCCGAAGTGCTTGGCATGGCCGATCGCGAAACGCCCTATCGCTTCCTCGATACCATCCTGTCCGGCCCGCTGGATGGCCGCCGCAAGCTGCTCGCCAGGCTGGGCAGCGAATCGTCACAGGCGATCGACGAGCTGCTGGCACAGGCGCTGGCCTTTGAAGCCACCCACCCGCCGTCGCTGCAAGCCTTTCTGGCATGGATCGAAGCAGACGGTGTCGTGGTCAAACGCGATGCCGATGCGCCGTCGCACGATGTGCGACTGATGACCATCCACGGCGCCAAGGGGCTGGAAGCACCGGTGGTGATCCTGGCTGACGCCGCGAATGATCCCAACACCCGCGATGATGGCTATCTGCCGGTCACGCTGGCCGGCCATACTGCCGCTGTGCCGCTGTTTCACGGCGGCGTGAAGCGACTCTCTGGCGATGCCCTGCGCCTGCACGAGGCCGCGAAGGTGGCCCGCGAACAGGAAGAGCTTCGGCTGCTCTATGTGGCGCTGACGCGGGCGGCCGATCATCTGTTCATTGCCGGGGCGGTATCGGCGAAACAGGCAAAAAAGCTGGGAGGCGATACCGATCGATGCTGGCACAGCCGGATGCAGCGAGTGATGCAGGCGATGCCGGATGTGCAAACCGCTGACTGTCCTTACTGGAAAGCGGCGGCCGCAGAGGGCCAGGCATCGCTGCTTCTGCAGCGCGGCTCGTGGACGGAGCGCGGCCCCGATGTTGCGATTGTTGCGGGCGATCCGTCTGCGCTGGCAATTGCCAGCGGGGTCGATCTCACCGCAGCCCCTGAGCCGAGCCGACCACCGCGTCCGCTCACCCCGTCGGCCCTTGGCCGCGACGATCTGGCGGATGCTCCGCCGACGGCCGCGATGCGCGACGCTGCCTTTCGCGGCCGCCTGCTGCACAGTCTGTTCGAGCGATTGCCGCCGGTCGCGCCGGATCGGCGCGAGGCCGTGGCACTCGCCTGGCTGCGCGCGCAGGGGGCCAGCGATCCGCAGGCCTTGCTGACATCTGCCATGGCGGTCATCGAAGCGCCGGAGTTTGCCGCGCTGTTCGGTCCTGAGGCGCTTGCGGAGGCGCCGATTGCCGGTGTCGACGGCCCGCTGGTGATCGCCGGCACCGTCGACCGGCTGGTGGTGACGGCCGAGCGGGTGCAGCTGGTGGACTTCAAGACCGGCGTTCGGGTGCCATCCGCGCTTTCCGATGTGCCGATTGCCTATGTGCGCCAGCTTGCGGCCTATCGCGCCGTGCTGGCGAAAGCCTTTCCGGGGCGGGCAATCGAAGCCGCGCTGCTGTATACGGCAGAGCCGAAGCTGATCTTGCTGCCGGAAAAGCTGCTGGATGCACACTGGCCGCCCGCGACCGCTTGAACTGCGGCCGCAGCGGGCTATGTCAGGGTCACAAAAGGAGATATTTAATGGCAACCGTGAAAGTCAGTGACAGTTCGTTCGAGGCCGATGTGCTGCGGAGCGACAAGCCGGTTCTGGTGGATTTCTGGGCCGAATGGTGCGGCCCGTGCCGCATGGTCGGCCCGGCGCTGGAGGAAATATCCGAAGAGCTGGCCGATCGTGTCACGATCGCCAAGGTGAACATCGACGACGAACCGGAATGGGCGTCAAAGTTCAACGTGCGCTCGATCCCCACGATGCTGATCTTCAAGGGCGGCGAACTGGTCGCCACGAAACTGGGTGCCGAGCCGAAATCCAGCCTGAAGAGCTGGATCGAGGGTGCACTTTAGAGCGAATCTCGTTCTGATTGCATCAGAACGGCCGCTCTATCGTCTTGTTTTTCCGCATGGGTTTTCGATCTGGTGATTCCACCAGATCGAAACATGCTCTAGGGCGTCTTGCGACCTGCCGTCCGGTCGCCGCGGGCGATCGCAAACACCACCCCCGAAAGCGCCATCAGCGCCACCAGGTTCGGCAGCGCCATCGTGGCGTTGGCGATATCGCCCAGCCGCCAGACGAGCGTCAGGTCCTGGAAGGATCCGATGAAGATCACGATGCACCACAGCAGCCGCCAGGCAATGTGCAGCCGATGCTCACCTTTGGCATTGCCACCGGCAAACCGCCCATAGAGGAAGGTGATCGCCCGCTCGCCATAATAGCTCCAGGTGATGAGCGTGGTGAACACGAACAGCACCAGCGCAACCGACACCACCAAAGTCCCCAGCGGTATGCCCGCCACGGAAAAGGGAAAGGCCGCGGCAAACGCGCCGGAGGTCACAGCAAAGCCGGTCAGGTCCGATTGCCAGGCATGCTTCACGGCCTGCACGGTGCCGTCGGCGGCGGTGTGGGTGAAATTGCCCTCCACGGTCAGGATAACCAGCGCCGTCATCGTGCAGATCACGATGGTGTCGATGAAGGTCCCCAGCATGGCAAAGCGGCCCTGCTGCGCCGGATCGCTGGTCTGTGCGACCGCATGCGCCAGTGGCGTAGAGCCTTGCCCGGCCTCGTTGGAAAACAGCCCGCGCGCCACGCCGGCGCGAATGGCAATGAGGATGGCCGCCCCCACAAAGCCGCCGGACGCCGCCTGCGGATTGAAGGCGCCGTGGAAGATGCGCCCGAAGGTTTCCGGGATCGATGCAAAATCCAGCACGATGGCGGTGATCGACAGCAGGATATAGGCGCCGGCCATGAACGGCACGATCTTTTCCGCCACCGCGCCGATAGACTTGATACCGCCTAAAATCACGATGAACACGATGACCGCCACGATCAGTCCGCCGATCCACTCCTCCAGTCCAGTCAGCTCGTTGATGCCGTCGGCGATGCTGTTGGCCTGGATTCCGTTGCCGGTGACCAGCGCGGAAAACAGCGTGCCGATGCAGAACAGCACCGCAAGCCAGGTCCAGCGCGGGCCAAGGCCCATCATGATGTAGGTCATCGGGCCGCCGCGCCACGCCCCTTCCAGCGACTTCTCGCGAAAGCGGATGGCCAGCGCTCCTTCGGCAAAGGCCAAAGCCATGCCGATCAGCGCCGTGATCCACATCCAGAAGATGGCACCCGGACCACCCAGCGCAATGGCGGTCGCCACGCCGGCAAGATTGCCGGTGCCCACCTGCCCCGAAAGCGCGGTTGCCAGCGCCGCGAACGGCGAGATTTCGCCGCTGCCTTCACCCTTGCCGGCCTTGCCGAACAGGCCGGCCATCGCGCTCCACAGGTTGCGGATCGGATAGAAGCGCAGGCCCACCATCAGCCACAGGCCGGCCCCCAGCAGGATCACCACCATCGGCGGGAAGGGCAGCACCGAAACCCCATTCCAGGTGCCCGCCCAGATGAAATCACTGACGTTGACGACCCGCTCGATCAGCTGCTCCATCCGGCCCCCCTGTTGCGCGCTGCTGTTGCGCTGGTGAAACACCAAGCATGCAAGGGACGCGCAGGCCCGTCAATCTTTGCGCGGGGTTTCAGCCCGCGTCGCGCAACTCCTTCTCGATCACATAGGGCGCCGCATAGCCGGCCGCGCCGAAGGTGGCGGCAATCAGCTTGTTGGTATCGAAATACACCTGCCAATAGTCCCGCGTATGGCAATAGGGGCGGACTGCCAGCACCGTGCCGCGCTCGTTGAAATCGAGGATTTCCACATCCGGCGCCGGCTCGGCGACGACATTCGGGATGGTGGCAAGGGCCGGCTTCAGCCGGGCGATGGCGTCCAGCGGATCAACGCCGAAGGCGAGCTGTGCTGTCCGTTCCACACGGCGATACTCATTGCTGGAATAGTTGCGGATCACATCGCCCGACATTTTGGAATTGCCCACGATAGTGGTCACATTGTCCGGCGAGGTGATGACGGTGTTGAACATGCCGATCTCGATCACCGTGCCTTCCACGCCGCCGCCCGACACATAATCGCCCACCTTGTAGGGCCGGAAGATGATAAGGAAGGCACCGGCCGCGAAATTGCCCAGCAAGCCAGACCAGGCGGCGCCGATGGCCAGACCAACACCGGCGAGGAGTGCGGCAAAGCTCGTGGTCTGCAACCCGAAATAGCCGAGAATGGCCACCACCAGCAGGATGTTCAGCACGACCGAGAGGATATTGGCGATGTAGCGTTGCAATGTGGCGTCGAAATTGCGCGCGGTCAGCACCCGTTGCAGCATGGTGATCGCCATGCTGATCAGCCAGCGGCCGATCATGTAGAGGATAATGGCGGCCACCACCTTGATCGCCGCATCCGTCAGTGCCGGGCCGAATCGCGCCCAAAGGCTGGTCATGTCCATTGTCTGCTCCCTATGGAATCTCAACGCATCTGTACTGGCGTCACGGATGCCATCTTGCCAGATTCTGGACAATTTGTATCCGGAAGTGGAAAAAAGTCATCGCAGCAGCGGGCCGCATCATCCGCCAAGCCGCTCCCCCGTGCATGTGCTGGCCGCATACCAAAGCCGGTCCCGCATGGACTGTGGGATCATGTCTTGCAGCATCGCATGCATGGGTTCGGCCACCCCGGCCTCGCTATAGCCCAGCAACGCCAGCAGGGTGGTCTCATCCGGCGAACATTGACAGGCACAGGGCGGAAAGGTGGTGAACGGCTCTGGCCATGCCCCCACGCAAAGTTCCATCAACAGGCAGAAGCGCCCTGCCAGCCGTTCGCCGAGCAAGGCCGCCAAAGGGTGGCGCGGATTGCGGCCGGCCCTGGCAATCAGCACCCAATGGCGCATCGCCTTCAGATAAAGGCGGTCGAGATCGGGGTAGGCAGCAGCCGGACGGGTTGCAAAAGTGGATGCGTTCAGTGGCAACATCGGATCCTCCCGTTGTGGAGGAAAAGGAATTATTGCAAATCATTCGCAATAACAATTGATTTTCTTCGACCCTGTGCGATCGCACGCTTCGGCCGGCAGCGTAGCTAGCGCCGCGTGAGCAATTCGGTGCGATAATGCCAGGCAGTGCGCCCGGACCGGCCACCGCGCGACAGGGCAAAGGCCAGGGCATCCGCCGGATCGACAACCAGCTCCTCCGCCGAACAATGGCGGCGCACCATGTCCAGATATTCGTCCTGCGACGGCACATGAAAGCCCAGCACCAGCCCGAAGCGGTCCACCAGCGCCAGCTGGTCATCCAGTGCGTCGCGCGCGTGCCGCGAAGCCGAATCGCCAGCCTCCCGGGCCAGCAGATGCCGATGGTTGGAGGTCATGGCAAAGCGGACATTGGACGGGCGCGCCGCAACGCCGCCATCCAGTAGCGAGCGGAGCGAACGAATGGCCGGATCATCCGCCTCGAACGCCAGATCGTCCACGAACAACAGGAAGGGTCGCGGCACAGGCTCCAGCATCGCAAACAACGCCGGCAGACTGCCCAGTCCGTCCGCCGCCGCCTCCACGATTGCCAGCCCCGTTGCCTGCGCCACGCTGCGCACCAGCGCCGACTTGCCGCTGCCGCGCGCGCCCCACAGCAGGCAATCATGGGCAGGTCGCCCGTCAGAGTGGGCCTCAAAATTGCGAATCAGCGCCTGCATCTGCGCGTCCACGCCAACAAAGCGATCCAGCGGC
>JAIMJL010000062.1:0-2251 GCA_020693225.1 Sandarakinorhabdus sp.
AGAGCAAAGGCTCATGAAGCTGCAGACCGAGATGCAGGGTTATATTGCCGATGGCGTGCTTGTTCGCATGTCAACGGTGGGCGAAGGGTCCGAGGAAGAGTTCTCCGAGCTGCGCGCCTTTGCGGCCGAAATGATCCTCGCTACCAAGGTGGCGGGTCGCCCCGCGCTCGTGGGCAGGCCAGTCGCGCAAGCTATCAAGGCTGCAGTATGACCAGCCAGGGGCTCGGCCAAGGGGCTGATCGGGCCCATGTGCCTGCGGTCATTCGTCCGCCGATCAGAGGATCTTCAATCGTTGGAATTGCCAAACGGTCGCAGAAAATAATGAATGAAGCCCAGGATCGCGGCAATGCCGGCGACCGCCAGCGCGTGATACAGCATCTCACCGGTTTCAACAGCGTGATTGCCTACCTGGTTGATGACGGCGCAAGCGACCGATGCAGCCAGATAGTGCCAGATATTGTCGCGCTCGGGACCAACCGAGCGTTGCAGAAACAATACGATGAGGCCGGCGAAAATCGCAACCGTCACCCAGTCGTAAACTGTTTCCATCCCGAATCCTCCCCGCCTACCTCTGCGCCTATGTCCATCTGCGGGCCTTCACTCTGCCCGGTTCAGGAATCTGTCGCTAGCCGCAATTGGGCACGGCGACAACGCCAGTTTGCAGGATTTGTTGTGAATCCGTTTGCTCACCAGCCGTGTACAGTGCGCCAATGAATGACATTGGAACAAATGCTGCTGTGAGGCAGGATGGGAAACGGGGTGTTAACCACGTCTCTCCGTCTAGCGTTCCGATAGACTTCGTGTTCTTTTGCGTGCGCATTGTTGAATTCCTGACAGTCATGTTGGCTGGGGCAGTTGCCCTGTATTTTTGGGCTGAGCGCATTTCGCTGGACACTCTGCCAGATTACAGCAGAACGATTTTTGGCGGTGCGCTGGTGTTTGCATTGGTTGCCGAAATCATGGGCAGCTATGATGTGGACGCGCATTTTTCGCTCCGAAACGCCTGGCAAAGGGTTATTGCCAGCTGGGGCATCACCACTCTGTTCCTGATTACGCTTGGGTTCATGCTGCAGGTTTCGGATCAGTTCTCCCGGGGCTGGGCCTTCACCTGGTTGACGACCGGCGGCATCATGCTGCTGGGCACGCGCGCTGCGATGACGCTATGGATTCGGCGGCTGAAGCGGCAGGGCGTGTTCAACAGTCGGGCGGCGATCTACGGCGCTTCGGCTCAGGGCCAGAAACTGGCCAATTATATTCGCGGCAACCAGAAGTTGACGATCAGCCTGGTGGGTTTTTTCGATGATCGACGGGATGGTCGGGTACCCTTGCTGGTGGACGATCTGCCGGTGTTCGGCACATCGGACGATCTGGTGGCTATGATCCGCGAGGGACATATCGACCAGGTGATTGTGGCATTGCCATGGTCTGCCGAGGCCCGCATCCAGCAGTTGGTATCCAAGGTTGCGATGACACCTGTCCGCATTCGGCTGGCCCCGGATCTTGCCAATTTCGCCTTTGGCCACCGGCCGCTGGTTTTGCTTGGCGATCTGCCCGTCCTGACCCTGTTCGAGCGCCCGATTTCCGGCACTGATGCCATGCTGAAGCGGGCGGAAGATCTGTTGCTGACCACAGGCATCCTGTTTTTTATCTGGCCATTGATGGTTTTGGCGGCCATCGCAGTGAAGCTGGACAGCCCTGGTCCGATCTTTTTCCGGCAGCCGCGCGAGGGCTTCAACAACCGGCCTTTTGATGTCTTCAAATTCCGCTCGATGACCCACGATACCTGCCAGGTGGATGGGATCAAGCAGGCCACAAAGGATGACAAGCGTGTAACCCGCGTAGGCCGGGTTATCCGGGCGACCAGCATCGATGAATTGCCGCAGCTTTTCAACGTAATGGCGGGAGATATGTCGCTCGTTGGCCCGCGTCCGCATGCGCCCTCCACGCGCGCGGGCGGGCGCCTCTTCCACGAAGTTATCCAGACCTACGCTGCCCGTCACAAGGTCAAGCCGGGCATCACCGGCTGGGCGCAAGTGTGCGGCTGGCGCGGCGAAACCGACACCGAGGAAAAGCTGGTCAAGCGGCTGGAGCATGATCTCTACTATATCGAGAACTGGTCGATATCCTTTGATTTGTATATCCTGGTGCGAACGGTCCTGGCGGTATTGGCACCGAAGAACGCCTTTTAGGATAGCTTCGCGACATCTGCCCCAGCGGCACCCTGTTCAGAAAATGGCGAAGCGCACGTTTG
>JAIMJL010000062.1:2387-18013 GCA_020693225.1 Sandarakinorhabdus sp.
CACCGCAGTGAGCACATCCCTGGTTAGCTTCACTGGCATCCAGTATGAACAATCCGGATTCAATGGCACGCTGTCTTATAGTTGGTTTGATCCTGGCCTGGCGGCAACCGTCAATCTGCTAACCGTGGCTTTCACGGGCGCGATTTTGAATGTTGACTTTGGGGCAACACCTTCGGGTAGTTTCTTTGCCACAGCTCCGCTCCAGTCGATCGTGTACACCTCAGACGTCTTCGACATGAGCCAAGTTGGGGAAGCAGACTTTTCGCTCGGCTTCTCGGCTATCTCGAAAGCCTTTTCCGTAAAGGACGGATACGGCGACAGCTTTCAGGCCAATGTCGTCGCGACCTTTGCCGCAGCCGTTCCGGAGCCGGCCAGTTGGGCCATGATGATCGCAGGTTTTGGCATGGTTGGCTTCGCGGCGCGCCGTCGGCGGAACCAGCACAGCGTCAACGCCTGATCCTTCAGCATTTCATGGGCGGCGCGGGCAACAATGTCCGCGCCGTTTCATTTTTGGCGGATAGCGGCATAGGCCGCCAGGGCTGCCTCTCGCGCCGCCTTGTGGTCCACGATGGGCATGGGATAGCCGGCAGGCTGCCTTCCGTTTTCCCACGGAGCATGCAGCCGGGCCTCGGGCAAACCGGCCAGCTCAGGTACAAAGCGCCGGATATAGCCGCCGGCATCGAACTTCTCGCTTTGCCCGACCGGTGCAAAAATGCGGTAATAGGGTGAGGAGTCCACGCCCGACCCCATGACCCACTGCCAGCCCATGGCGTTGTTGGCGAGATCCGCGTCCAGCAGCGTGTCCCAGAACCAGCGTTCGCCTTCGCGCCAGTCGATCCGCAGATGTTTTACCAGGAAGCTGGCCGTCACCATGCGCACCCGGTTGTGCATCCAGCCGGTCTGCCACAGTTGCCGCATGCCGGCATCCACCAGCGGATAGCCGGTCTGGCCCTGCTGCCAGGCAGCCAGCCACTTGGCCCCCTCGCCCGTTGCCGTGTCGGTCCAGCGCATCTGATCGAACGCCGGCCGGTGCGCGCGGGTTGCCCCTTCCGGAAAGAGTGTCAGCAGCTCGTGCGCAAAATCGCGCCAGACCAGTTGCCGCTGAAACGCCTCCGCATCGCCCATTGCGTGCCACACGGATGCGGGCGAGATTTCGCCGAAATGCAGATGCGGCGATAGCCGTGATGTGCCTTCTTCGGAGGGAAAATTGCGCCGCGCGTCGTAAGCGGAATCCTTTGCAGTAAAGGCCGCTGCGGCCTGATTGGCGCCTGCCTCACCCGGCCGCCACTCGGAAAACCCGGTTGACCAGTCAGGCGCGGTAGGCAGCAGGCCCCAATCATCCAGTCGGTCGCCAGCCGGCGCATCTGCTGCCCATTGCAACCGCTCAGGAGCAGGGAGAGGAAGGGCAGGCGGCATGAAGGTGGTGTGCGCGCGCCAATAGGGCGTGAACACACGATAAGGGTCACCGGATTTCGTTCGCACCATGCCGGGACGCACCAATGTTGCGCCATCGTGCAGTTTCAGACGCGCGCCAAGCTTCTGCTCGATGCTGCTCCACCAGGGCTCGGATTGTCGCAGCGCGTGAATTGCTCCGGCGCCGGTTTCCGCGGCGAGCTGCTGCAGCATGTCAGCAGCCTTGCCGCGCAGCAGCAGCAATCGCCCGCCCCGCGCTTGCAGATCGGCTTCCAGCTTCACGAGGCTTTGGTGCAGCCACCAGCGGCTTGCACCGCCCATGGATCGGACGCCCGCGCTCAGCTCGTCCAGCACATAGACCGCGATCACCGGGCCGGCACGCGACGCCGCCTGAACCGCCGCCTGATCGGTCAATCGCAAATCCTGCCGGAACCAGATGATCTGCGCTGCCATATCCCCTTCTGCCGCAGCCCGAAGCAAGGGGCAAGTTGCGCCCGATGCCGCAGCTTCGTATGGCAAAACCATGCCTGCACGCGCCTATGTCAACGGCCAATATATGGCCCTTTCCGAAGCTGCTGTTCACGTCGAGGATCGTGGGCTGCAATTTGCAGATTCGCTTTATGAGGTTGCTGCGGTGCTGAACGGTCGGCTGTTCGACTGGCAACCGCATCTGCAGCGATTGCGCCGCGGTGCCGCGGCCCTGTTCTTTGACGGGCTGCCCACCGATGGCGTCCTGACCGGTATCGCCCGGCGGCTTGTTGCCGATTCCCGGCTGCCCGACGCCCTGCTCTATATCCAGGTGACGCGCGGTGCCGCACGGCGGGACCACCTCTTCCCCCGCGATGTCCGGCCAACCCTTGTCATGACCATCCGCGGCTTCGATTTTGCCCAGCGCATCAGCCAGCAAAGCCGCGGCATTTCGGTTATCAGCCTGCCGGATCAACGCTGGGCGCGCTGCGATATCAAGACAACCGGCCTGTTGCCGGCGGTGCTTGCCAAGCAGGAGGCGAAAGCGGCCGGTGCCTTCGAGGCGATGTTCGTGGCAAACGACGGAACAGTCACCGAGGGTAGCTCGACCAATATGTATATGGTGAATGGCGACGGTGCGATCATCACGCATCCGCTGTCGGCGAGGATCCTGCCCGGTGTAGCGCGGGCCACCCTGCTGAAACTGGCGCGCGACAATCATATTCCGGTATTCGAAAGGCCTTTCACGCTGGCGGACGCCAAATCCGCGCCGGAGCTTTTCCTGACCTCCACCACGGCCCCCGTTTTGCCGATCGTTCGCGTGGATGCTGATCCCATCGGCCAAGGCCAGCCAGGACCGGTGGCCGCAAGGCTGGCCGGCCTGTTGTGGGATGAAATCGAACGGCAAACCAATTGGCGCGTTTGAGTTTTGTTGGGGCATTCGCGGGCACTTTCAGCAAGCGCCGCCAGCTTGTTGTCGCGCTGCTGGCCTGCGGCTCTTTGCTGGCATCCTGCGGCGGCGGAAATCCAGCACCGGGCAGCCCGCCGGGCGTAACGCCAACTCCGACACCCACCCCCAGCCCGGCCTGTTCATTGCGGGCGCGGCAGGACTGGGCGGCGGCGCAACTTCGGGAATGGTACTTGTTCCCGGAAACCTTGCCTGCAAGCCTGGACCCTGCACCCTATTCCACGGTTGACGCCTATATCAATGCGCTGACGGCCACGGCGCGCGATCAAGGACGCGACCGCTTTTTCACCTATCTCGCCTCGATAGCCGAAGAGGACGCCTTCTTTGCCAGCGGCGCCACCGCTGCCTTCGGTATCCGCCTGCAGTCCAGCACCGCCACTGGCCGGGTCTTCGTGGCGGATGCGTATGAAGGGGCGCCCGCGCTGGCAGCCGGAATCGATCGCGGCACAGAAATCCTCGCCATCGGCACCGATCCGGGCAACCTGGTAGCGGTGAGCAGCTTGCTTGGGCAGGGGGACGATGCGCTGTCCGATGCCTTCGGCCCTTCAATGCCGGGTGTTTCGCGGACGCTGCGGCTGGCAACGGCAGACGGTGCGCGCGAGGTCACAATCACCAAGGCAGAGTTCAACATCCAGCCGATTTCGCCACGATTTGGTACGCGCACTATAGACTACCGGGGCAAACGCATCGGCTATGTGAATTTGCGCACTTTCATCTCGCCCGCGGAGCCGGCCCTGCGGCAGGCATTTGCGACGTTGCGGGCGCAAGGCATACGCGAGATCGTGATCGACTTTCGCTACAATGGTGGCGGGCTGGTATCTGTGGCTGAACGGATGGGTGATCTGCTCGGCGAAAATCGCTTCGGGTCCGACGTGTTCAGCTTCACGCAATTTCGCCCTGAAAAGTCCTCGCAAAACCAGCAGCGCAATTTCCAGTCGCAGGCGCAATCAATCTCGCCGTTGAAAATCGCCTTCATCGGAACAGACAGCACAGCATCCGCCAGCGAAATCGTGATGAACGGCATGCTGCCCTGGCTTGGCGCCAATGCCATCCTTGTGGGAGACAATACATTCGGCAAGCCCGTGGGCCAGATTGCACGCGATCGCGCAGCCTGTGACGATCGCCTGCGGGTCGTTGCATTCTCCACCACAAATGCGAACCGGCAAGGCGACTATTTTGGCGGGATGGCGGAGATATTCGCCGCGACATGCAAGGCTGAAGATGATCTGCAAGCGGCGATGGGCGATATCGAAGAGGCGTCTACCCGGCTGGCGCTGGATGCGCTCTCTGGCGATTCCTGTGCGGCCATTGCAGCCGGCAATCGTGGACAGGCCCTGGAGCAGAAGGATCTGCGCCGGTTTGTTGCGCCGTCTAGACCCAGCGCCTTTCAGCGGGAGCTTCCCGGCAGCTTTTAGAGTATGTTTCGATCTGGTGGAATCACCAGCATCGAAAACCCATGCGGAAAAACAAGACGATAGAGCGGCCGTTCTGATGCAATCAGAACGGCCGCTCTAAGCGCGCGCATTGCGAACCAGTTCAGTTTCTCCGGCGTAATCCGTCAGCCAGCAGCGCATTGGCCCGCTGTGCAACGTCATTCAGATCTTCCCCCGCATTCCAGACACCATAGCGCAAACCCAGAAACACATTCATTCCGGCGATTGCCCAGGCTTCCACTTCCCCCACACCTTCCCGCAGCCCGCCATTGGCAACGCCGCCCTGCACCCGTGCTGCGATACGGGCAACGGTGGTGCGGTAGTGCGCGGCATAGGCATCAGGTGCCACAAATTCGGCTTCATCGATGATGCGGTAGATCAGCTGGTGCTCGCCGGCGAACTGCAAATAGGACGCCAGCGCCGCCTGCTCCTTCGCCAGTGCATCCGGGGCCGCGACGACATGCGGCGTCACATGCGCTTTCACTTGCGCGGAGAGGTCTGATACCAATGCCCTGAAGATCTCCTCCTTGCTGGTGAAATAGGTATAGAAGCTGCCGAGTGCCACGCCGGCTCGGCGGGTGATGTCGGTTATGCCTGTCGCGTGAAAGCCGTTGGCGCCAAACTCCTGTGCGGCCGCATCGAGCAGCGCGCGCAATGTCCTGCGGCCCCGCTCCGTGCGCGGCGTCTTCGGGCCGGTGTCGGCGTCCGCCTGTGTCGAATTTGCATCATGCACGAACAACTCTCCTCGACCCAATTTGAATTTGTGGTTTCAAGTTGAAACTTGATTCATGTTTCAGTAAACCGTCTTCCAATTGCAACGCAAGCCCGTGAAATCGGGCGCATCCTTGGGAGTCTGCCATGCGCGCCGCCATTCAAAGCCTGTCCCTTCTAGCCCTTGCCGCGTCCGGTGCCCTGGCTTTGCCTGCGGCGGCCCAGGATTCTACTCCGCTGGCCGAAGCGCCAGCTTCCGATGGCGACATCATCATCACGGCGCGTCGCCGCGAGGAAAGCCTGATCAACGTTCCCATCTCGGTCTCGGCCTTTTCCGGCGCGACACTGGAAGCCCAGGGCGCCCCAGACATCACATCGCTGCAACGGCAGACCCCGAACCTGACCCTGGAAGTGGCGCGCGGCTCCAACTCCACCTTGATTGCCTTCATCCGCGGCGTTGGCCAGCAGGATCCGCTCTGGGGCTTCGAGCCCGGCGTGGGCCTCTATGTCGATGATGTGTATGTCGCCCGCCCGCAGGGCGCTGTGCTGGACATCTTCGATGTGGAACGTGTGGAAGTCCTGCGCGGGCCGCAAGGCACGCTCTATGGGCGAAACACAATCGGCGGGGCGATCAAATATGTCACCCGCCGGCTGGGCGATGAGCCGATGGTTGCCGTCCGCGGAACCTACGGCAGCTACAACCAGATCGATCTGGTCGGAAAATTCGCCCTGCCGCTGGGTGACAGCTTTGCCATTGGCGGTGCCGTCGCCTGGCTGCAACGCGATGGTTATGGCAAAAATCTGACCACAGGCGTCGATCAATATGACAAGGATGTGCTCGCCGTCCGCCTGTCGGCCGAGTTTGCACCGAACGACGATATTTTTGTTCGCGTGGCCGGCGATCGCACGGAAGACAAGTCCAATCCCCGCCACGGCACCCGGCTGGTGGGCAATGGCGGCCTTGCCGCTTTCGAGCCGACCGAATCCGTCTATGACACCCGCGCCGGCATCGGAGACGACAACAAGGTGATGACGCAAGGCGTCTCGCTGACGGCGCAGTTCGGCCTGAACGACATGCTCACCTTGAAGTCGATCTCCGCCTACCGCGAAGGTCGCACCGACACATTGATCGATTTCGACAACACGGCCGGCCCCGTGCTCGACATCCCGGCCTTCTATGAAGACGACCAGTTCACCCAGGAGGTTCAGCTGCTGATCGAAGGCGATCGCCTGCAAGGCGTGATCGGCGGCTTCTACCTGAACGGCCGGGCGGAAGGCGCTTTCGATACTGTGCTCGGGTTGGCCAACCTCACCATCCTGACATCCGGCGAAGTGAAGACCAAGTCGATCGCCTTCTTCGGCGATTTCAACTATGATCTCACCGATCAGTTCAAGATTTCCGCCGGCCTGCGCTGGACCAAGGACGACAAGACCGGAACGGTTTTCCGCCGCAACTATAGTGGCATCCGTTCGCCGGTGTTCGGCAATGCGGCAGCCGTGCCCGGCCTGATCCGCACCGACTATACCAACGACAGGAGCTTCGAGAAGTTCACGCCCCGCATCTCGCTCAGCTATCAGCCGCACGACGACATGAACCTCTATGCCAGCTGGGGGCGCGGCTTCAAATCGGGCGGCTTTGACATGCGCGGCGACGCCATCTTCACACCGACAACGGTGAATGGCTATGAGCCGGAAACCATCGACAGCTGGGAAATCGGCATGAAGGGCGCGTTCCTGGATCGCACCCTGTTCATCAACTGGGCCGGCTTCTACTCCAACTACAAGGACCAGCAGGTCACCATCCAGGTGCCGGCAACCAACGGCATCAACAGCTTCGTCGACAACGCCGGCAAGGGCGTGATCTACGGGATGGAGCTGGAAATGCGCGCCGTGCCCACCCGCAACCTGCAGGTGGTGGCGGCCTTCGGCTACACCAATGCGGACTATAAGGAGTTCCTGACCTATGCGCTGGGCGGCACCACGCCAATCGATGTGTCAGACAATCGAGTGTTCCAGAACACGCCTGAGTTCGTTGCCAATGTGAATGCCACATGGGGCATCGATGTGGCTGGCGGGCGGCTTTCGCTGACGCCGGCGGTCTCGATGCGTTCGGCCATTTCGATGTTCGAGGTCCCGACCCCGCTTCTGGATCAAGGCGGCTATGTTCTGGTCGATGCCTCTGCCAGCTGGACGGACGCCAGCGAGCGCTTCAAGATCGGCATCCATGGACGCAACCTGACCGACGAGCGATATCGCGTGGGTGGCTACAATTTCCCCGGCGCGCTGTTTGGCAACAGCATCATCGGCTATTATGGCCCGCCGCGCACGGTGGCGGTCACCGCCGAGTTCAAGATCTTCTGATCAGCTGCAAGCTGCGTAAAAATGAAGGGGCGGCCATCACGGCCGCCCCTTTTTTATGATCAGGCGCCCATCTGTTGATTGGCATGGTGCATGCCAATCAATCCAGTTCGACCTTGCGCGCGGTCATCACCTGCCCGTTGACCGTGCCTTTCACGTCCACCAGCATGTTGGCGCGCAACTGGCCCGCCGTCACGTCCTCGAAATAGGTGTTGACGTCAAACTGGACGGTCAACTGCGTGGGGATCGCACCAAACCAGTCGTCCACTTTGAAAACCTGCATTTCGAAGCTGCCGTTGCCGACTGACAGGATGCGGCCTTCGGCTTCCATGATGGCGCCGATCGGGGCCGTTCCATCGCCTGCACCCAACCCAAGGCACGGGCCATCAAGCTCGGCGAATTCCGGGGTGAATTGGCCGGTCGTGCTGAGGTATCCCTTCAATTCCAGCGCTGAACCGGACACTAGGCAGCCGAGCGCGCCATCGGTGAACACGGTGCGGGTCAGATCGAAGGTCACCGTGTCACCGGCGCGGAGAGAGCCGGCGCGTTCCGCCTTGTAGAGCCGGAGCGTTACCTGGCTGCCATTGCGGGATACGAACTGGCCCTTCGCTTCGGCATAGCCCTTGCCCGCTTCATTGCGATCGTCCTCATTCTCATCATCATAGCTGCCGATCGGCTTGCTGGTGATGGAGTCCGGCAGATCATCATTCTTGCGTGCGCCCTTGATCTGCGCGACCAGTGCGCGCCAGCCACCACCCGGCTTCGCCACCAGATGCAACTCCAACCGCTGGCCAATAGCCAGCAGGCTCGCTGCGCCGCGACTGAAGATTGCGCCCGTCATGTCGATATCGATTTGTCCCGCGAAGGCGATATCCTCGCCATCGAGCACGGCGAGCCGGATGCTGTTGCCGGTGATGCCGATGATGGTGCCATCCACCTCCGGCGCGTCGCCATCATTGCTGCTATCAAACAGATCTTCCGAATCGACGACCAGTGCCTGGTATGTTGGTTGCGAGCCGGTTCCCCCGATCAGCACATCGATCTCCGCCCGCTGCCCAATCACCGGACGCCATCCCGTTCCGCTTTTGGAGCGATAGCTCGTGATATCCCCAAGGGCGATTGTGAAGCGTTCGCCATAGTCGCTTTCAATCGTGATGCTGGTGGCGGAAATATCGCGCACAATGCCCTTCAGTTCGCCGCTGCGACCGGTCCACTTGTCCTGGTCATCGCTGCCGGCGATGCGCGTTGCAGGCTGCAAGCTGCCACCAACCAGCTGGAAGCGCGGCAGATCGAAATCCAGCGCCAACGTTCCGGATGTGGACGCCCATCCCGAAAGCGGAACACGCACATAACCACCGGCCTCGCGCACCAGTGGAACCGTGGTCGCAACCCCACCAAGGCCCTGCGTCTTGGCCTGCGCATCAACGTAGACCCGGATTTCCGTGGTGTCGGATGGTATGCCGGCCTTGCCGATCAGCAAGCCTGACCGCTTCAGGGTGGACAGGTTTACCGTGACCGGCGCCGCGCGGTGATCCAGCAGCAAGGTTTCGGTGCTGCCATTGAAAGCCGTGATGCGCTGCACGGTGATCCACACGGCCTCATGCTCGGTGTCGAAGTCGTCGGTGAGATAGACCAGCGCCGGGCTGGTGCTGACCGGCGGTGGAGCCGGCGGTTGCGACACGGGCGGAGCGGGCACTTGTGAGGATGGCGGACTTCCATTGGAGCCGCCGCAGGCGCTGAGGGCAACACAGGCTGCGCTCACCCATAGCAGCGAACGCGTCGTGTGAATTTTCCGGCATATTTTCATTTTGTTATAGCTCCCAGTCCGCGATCAATCGCCGAACATGCTTGGCGAATGAGGGCGTATGAGACATGAAGCTGTCTCACGCCTGTCAAACAGGGCTGTCCCAAAATTTATGCAAATGTCTCGCTTGGCATGGGGCCAAAATGGCCAACTGGCGGCACAGGGCGTTTGCTATTGGTCTTGCGGCGGTATCTTTCCAGACGCCCGGCGGCCTCGGTCTGCTGGCTGCTCCCGCCAGTCCCTCGTTCGCGCCTCTATGCCGGCGCGTCCGCGACGGGCATCTTCCGCAAATGCCTTGCGGTCAGCCCATGAAAGCTTCTGGAAGGCGGCCAACATTGCCGACTGGCGCCTGACCTGCTGCGCCTCCACCAGTTGCCGTTCGGCATCCATTGCCCGCTTTAGCGTTGCGGGATCGAGCCGTTCGGTCACAAGGATGGCGGCAACCCGGTCGCGCGCGTCGCGCAGCTTCTGCCGATCATCGGGGGACGCCTGCTCGCGCATGGCCTGGCGCAGGATGGCGCGGCCTTCGGGCGACACATCGCCGAACATGCGGCTCGAATGGTGGCTGCCGCGGGGCTCGCCAGACGGCGGAGGGGCCGCGGCCGTTTGCGCTCCGGCCGCGACGCCGTGCGCCGCCATCAGCGCAGCGGCGATCAGCAAGGCAAGTGGTTTCCCCGTCACAGATACAACTCCTCGTCAGATGTTGGCGTGTAGAGCAGCGCAAAGCTGGCCTGTCCGGCAACGCCCCCCTCCGGCAGCCCGGCCGTGATCGGGCTGGCAGGGGCTTCCGGCAAAGGCGGGGAGGGTGCCACAAGCATAAGCGCCACCGCGATCGATGCGGCGATCGCACCGGTGCCTGCCACCCAGGGCAGCCATCGGCGCGAGCGGGCCGCATCTCGGCGCGACATGCGATCGGCATGTTTGACCATCCGCTCGATCGCGGCCGGGTCCACCCGGTCATCGCGCGCCCAGCTTGCCAGCGCTGCATCGATATCTGTGTGCATTCTCTTGTCCGTCATGATGTGATCCAGTCCGCCCCGCCTTGTGCCACCAATAGTGTCTTCAAAGCTGCCCGACCGCGCAGCAGCAAGCCTTCAACTGCCTTCTCGCTTGCTTCCAGCGCCTCCCCGATCTCTGCCATCGTCAGGCCCTCGCCATGAAATAATGCCAGCGCGGCCCGCTGGCGGGGCGGAAGCGAAGCCATCGCCGCCTGCACGCGAGCCGAAATATCGGCGTCTTCGGCATGGCCATCCGGCCCTTGCGCCGGATCGGCAAACCCGTGGGCCTCGTCCAGGGGGGCGACAAGCCGAACCCGGCGCTTGCCGTCCAGCGTGATATTCATCAGCATCCGCCGCCACCAGGCGCCGAAACTGCCGCGGTTCGGATCGAACCTCCCGGCCTCGCGCCACAGCCGGGCAAAGGCCTCCTGCACGGCATCTTCGCCCGCGGCGGCATCGCCAAGCACCCGCGTCGAAAGCGCCAGCGCCGGCCTTGCCAGCATCCGCGCCAATTGTGTGAACGCCTCCGAATCGCCCGCCGCAGCGCGCTGCAGCAAGAGTGCTTCCGGCTCGGGCGCAGTATCGGCGTTCGCGGGCTTCGTCATCGCATACACACAAGCCTTACGGGGCGATGGTCGCAATTCCCCCGCAAACAAGGGCCGTCACCAGTCAGCTTTCGCCGCCGGCCATCCCTTTCGGGCGTCAGCTTTCGCCGCCGCCCCGCGCTGAAACCTCCCAATGCTGGCCCTTCAGCAACAAGGCGTTGAAATCCGCCACCTTGCCGTTGGTTGCCCGCTCCATCTGCGCTTCCATGGCAGCGTCGAAGCTTTCCGCCGGATCGCAATAGATGACCCCCTGCGCCACCGGAAACTCGGGGAAGGGCATGTCGATCAGCATCTGTGCGATGGCCTTGTTGGTTTCATCATGCACGATAACCTCGGACACATCGCCATCCACCACCTCCACGACTTCCAGCCGCAGCGTCTCGCGGTTGAGATGCAGCCCGCGCGTGCCGCCGGCAAACAGCATCGGTGCCCCATGCTCCAGCCAGATCTGCGTATGGGGGGAGGCCTTCTTCTCGGTGAAGGCCTGGAACACGCCGTCATTGTAGACCACGCAATTCTGGTAGATTTCCACGAACGACGTGCCCTTGTGCCGGTATGCGCGCTTCAGCACCTCGGGCATCTGCTTCTGCGCGGTGTCGATGGTGCGGGCAATGAACCGCGCCCCGGCCCCAAGCGCAAAGGCGCAGGGCTTCACCGGCGCATCGATGGAGCCGCCGGGCGTGGAGGGCGAACGCGTGCCGGTGCGCGAGGTAGGCGAGGCCTGCCCCTTGGTCAGGCCGTAAATCTCGTTGTTGAACAGCAGCAGCTGCACATCGAGATTCCGCCGCAGCAAATGCAGCATATGGTTGCCGCCGATGGAAAGGCCATCGCCGTCGCCAGTGATGATCCACACGTCCAGCGCCGGGTTGGCCAGCTTCACCCCCGTCGCCACCGCCGGCGCGCGGCCATGGATGGTGTGAAACCCGTAGGTCTCCATATAATAGGGAAAGCGCGACGAGCAGCCGATGCCGGACACAAACACAGTATTCTCCGGCCGCGCCCCCAGCTCCGGCATGGTCCGCTGAACAGCCTTCAAAATGGCATAGTCGCCGCAACCCGGGCACCAGCGCACCTCCTGGTCAGACGCCCAGTCATCGGGCTTGGTGGCAGGCAGGATTTTCGTCAGTTCGTTCATGCCAGCACTCCCTCAATTGCAGCCTCAATCTCGGCAATCTTGAAGGGCTGCCCGCTGACCTTGTTGAGTGGCCGCGCATCCACCAGAAACTGATCCCTGAGCAGCGTCTTCAGCTGCCCGGTGTTCATTTCCGGCACCAGCACCTTGTCGTAGCTTTTCAGCAGATCGCCCAGGTTGGAAGGCATTGGCCAGATGTAGCGGATATGCACATGGCTCACATCCAGACCCTTTGCCCGCGCGCGCATCACCGCCTGCCGGATTGGCCCGGCGGTTGAGCCCCAGCCGACCACCACCAGCCGGCCGCCCGCCTCGCCGAGATCAACCTTCTGCTCCGGGATGTAGCGCGCAATGCCATCAATCTTGGCCTTGCGCGTATCCGTCATCTTCTGGTGGTTCTCGGCGGAATAATCGATGTCGCCGGTCGTGTAGCTTTTCTCGATGCCGCCGATTCGGTGGGTGCATCCCGGCGTGCCCGGCTTCACCCACACCCGCTTCAAAGTCTCGGGATCGCGGGCATAGGGATGCAGCCGGCCTTCGGTTGGTGCTTCCTCGAAGAATTGTACCGGAAACGGGGCGTGATCATGCGCTTCCGGAACCCGCCACGGCTCGGCGGCGTTGGCGATATAGCCGTCGGTCAGCAGCATCACCGGCGTCATGAATTCCAGCGCCAGGCGGCACGCCTCGATCGCCACTTCGAAGCAGTCAGACGGGCTTTTCGCGGCAATCACCGGCATCGGCGTGTCGCCGTTGCGGCCATAGACCGCCTGATATAGATCGGATTGCTCGGTCTTGGTCGGCAGCCCGGTGGAAGGGCCGCCGCGCTGGGAATTGACGATCACAAGCGGCAGTTCGGTCATCACCGCCAGCCCCATCGCTTCCGTTTTCAGCGCAATCCCCGGCCCGGACGATGAGGTGACCGCCAGATTCCCGGCATAGGCCGCACCGATCGCCGCACAGATCGCGGCAATCTCGTCTTCCGCCTGAAAGGTGGTCACATCGAATTCGCGCAGCCGTGCAAGCGAATGCAGAATGGCCGACGCTGGGGTGATCGGATAGCCACCGAAAAACAGCGGCAGCCCCGCGAGTTTCGCGCCCGCCACCAACCCGAGCGACAGCGCATCGGCTCCCGTCACGGTGCGATAGGTGCCGGGGACGGTATCAGCTGGCGCCAGGCGGAACTGCTTCAGCGGCCCGGCAAGCTCGGCGGTTTCGCCATAGGCATGGCCGGCGTTCAGGGCGGCGATATTGGCTTCGCGCAACAGCTCATTGTTGCCGAACTTCACGGTCAGCCAATCCAGCACCGGCTTGCGTTTGCGGCCGAACATCCACAGCGCCAGCCCCAGCGTCCACATATTCTTGCAGCGCAGCGCATCCTTGTTGCCAAGGCCGAAGTCTTTCACCGCATCAAGCGTCTGCTTGGAAATGTCGAAGGCCAGCAGCTGATAGGGTGCCAGGCTGCCATCGGTCAGCGGGTTTTGCGGATAATGCGCCTTTTTCAGGTTGCGTTCGCCGAACTCGCCGGTGTCGGCGATCACCAGCCCGCCTTTGCGCAGCGCCGGCAGGTTGGTCTTGAGCGCCGCCGGGTTCATGGCGATCAACACATCCGGCTCGTCACCTGCGGTGTCGATTTCGCTCGATCCGAAGTTGATCTGGAAGGCGGAAACGCCAAACAACGTGCCCTGCGGCGCGCGGATTTCGGCGGGATAATCGGGGAAGGTGGCAAGGTCGTTGCCGGCCAGCGCGGTGGACAAGGTGAATTGCCCCCCTGTCAATTGCATGCCGTCGCCGCTGTCTCCGGCAAAACGAACCACCACATGATCCGTCGTTTCAACGCGCGCCGTCGCGTCTTGCGCTTCATCCAGCAATGTCGCCATCAACCCTGATCCGCTTCCCTCATGATCCCGTCGCTTGCAGCATCTAGGCCTCTGTTTGTGGCTGTAAAGCCGAAAAACGCGGGCTCAATCGGCTGTCCCGCAAGGGTCAACAGGCTGCGCGCGTGGCGGGCACCCAGGGCCGCAACATCGGCATCATAGCCGCCGCCCAATGTGGCCGCCATTGGTACGCCCGCCGCAATGCAGGCGCTACGCACCATCCGATCGCGCGCCAGCAAGCCGGAATCGCTCAAGCTGAGCCGCCCCAGCTGATCATTGGCGTGCGCATCCACTCCGGCCTGAACCAGCACCAGGTCCGGCCTTGCCGCAAGGAAAGCGCGGTCCAGCTCTGCTGCGAGAATGTCCAGATAGGCGGAATCCTCCATCGCATCCGGCAATGCAATGTCGCGCCAGCCAGACGCCTTCCGAACAGGAAAATTCCGCTCGGCATGCAGCGACAGTGTGAACGCTCCTGCCATGCCGGCAAGGCAGACCGCCGTGCCATCTCCCTGGTGCACATCCAGATCTACGATCAGGATCCGCCTTGCTGACCCCTCCCGCAAAAGCACAGCCGTTGTCACCGCCAGATCGTTGAAAACACAAAAGCCCGCCCCGCCATCCGGCATGGCATGATGCGATCCGCCGGCAACATTGGCAGCAAAACCTTCGGCCAACGCCGCCCGCGCGGCTGCCAGCGTGCCACCAACGCTCAGCGAAGCTCGCAGGGCCACGGCCGGGGTGACCGCAAAGCCGATCCGCCGTTCGATTGCCGAATCAACCGAAGCTGCCAGTACGGCATCGACATAGGGTTGTGCATGCACCGTCAGCAGCAGATCTCGCGCCACCGGCTCCGGCCGATCGAAACAAACCCCCGCCGCTGCGAGCGCATCTCGTGTCGTCTCATACTTGGACATCGGAAAGCGATGCCCCGCAGGCAATGGCGCCACATAGCCGGAGTGGAAGAAAAACCGCACGCCCTTTCCAACGTCGACACTTGGCAAGCCGTCAACTGCGCTTTATAGCGCGCCCTCCTGAACGGCCTGTTCCGCGGTAGCTCAGTGGTAGAGCAGACGACTGTTAATCGTCTGGCCGTAGGTTCGAATCCTACCCGCGGAGCCAGGCTGCCCTGGCGTGATACCCTACCAGCGGATCAGTGGCGGCACTGCCAGCCGCGCGACCAGCGTCGCCAAAGCAATCGCCAGAGAATACCACAGACCGATATAAACGACGCTGTCGGCCGGGCAGTGCAGGGAATACACCAGCACGCCGAGGCTGCCGGAGGCCAGGCCGGTAACGACAGCAGCACGTTCGGGTGAAACCGGCGCTCCGCGCCGCAAATGCGCCACGATGATGCTGGCGAAGCCGGTTGCCGCCAGCAGGCTGACGCTCAGGCACCATGCGGCGGAGGACTGCCAGACAGTCTGAAATGCGACTGCCGGGTCTGTCACTGCGACCGCGACGGCAGCCACCGGAGCCACTCCCGCCATCGCCAGCGCCGATTGCCATGCGCGGTTGGAGCGGCCAATTCCCGGTCGTGCCATTGCCAATGCGGAGATCGTGCAAATGCCACCCAGAACCGCGAGGGTGCCCGCCCGGAGCAGAAATATCGGATGCGGCGAGCCGGTCAGCACATCGGCGCGAACGCCAAGCGTGGAAGCTATGACCAGCCATCCCAGCACCGTAAAGGCAATCAGACCCAGCAAGATGCCCAGATCCCGCAAGGGACGCACCGGGGTCAAATTTTCCGCCAGTGCATCAATAAATGCATCGTTCTTCATTGATCATCTTCTACAAGTGCTGTCATCTTTTTTAGTCCACGATGCACATTTACTTTGATGAGACTTTCACTTTGGCCGAGTGAAA
>JAIMJL010000063.1 GCA_020693225.1 Sandarakinorhabdus sp.
GGGGGCCTGGGTGCGGCTGCACTATATCTACCCCTATGCCCATGTGGACGAATTGATCCCGCTGATGGCCGAGGGGTTGGTTCTGCCCTATCTCGACATCCCGTTTCAGCATGCCAGCCCGGCCGTGCTGAAAGCCATGCGCCGCCCGGCCAACGAGGCAAAGGTGCTGGATCGGATTGCCGCGTGGCGCGCGCAAGTGCCCGATCTCGCCATCCGGTCCACCTTCATCGCCGGCTTCCCCGGCGAAACCGAAGCCGATTTCGCCTATCTGCTCGATTGGCTGGAGGAAGCTCAGCTCGATCGCGTCGGCTGCTTTGCCTATGAACCGGTCACCGGTGCCGCCGCCAACGCATTGCCCGATCCGCTGCCGCTGGAGGTACGCGAAGAGCGCCGCGACCGCTTCATGGCCAAGGCTGCCGCCATTTCCGAGGCCAGGCTCGCCAGCAAAGTCGGGCGCACGCTCGACGTGCTGATCGACGAGGCCGACGGCGAGGGCGGTGCCAACGGCCGCAGCAAGGCCGATGCACCCGAGATCGACGGCCGGGTTCTGTTGCGCGACGCACCGGGTGCCATGCCCGGTGACATTCTGCGCGTGCTGATCGAGGATGCCGACGCTTTTGATCTCTTCGGGGTTCCGGTTTGAGGCGCGAATTCGATTGATTTTTGTTATGGAACCGGCAAGATTTTTCATGCCGGGCATGGGGCGCGGCATTAAGGGGAGAATGACAAGATGAAAATTTCTTTGTTGGCCGCTGCGTCTCTCGCAGCGTTTGCAATCGCCGCGCCGGCGTCTGCCGCCGTGATCGATCTTGCAACGTTGGTGGGCGTGTGGGACATTCAGGATCAGGATGGCGTTCTTGGTCTGTTCTACGACAACAGCTATGTGGCCTCCACTGCCACAACCGCCAAGTTCACCGACCTCTATGTCTGGGGCGATGAATATGAAGTCTATATCAACGGTGTCCTGCAATATGCAGCCCTCGCGCCCGCCGATATCGGTGCCTTTGAAATCAATCCCGATGTGGCTTACGCCAGCGGCAACTTCACCCGCGGGCTGGTTGCCCTGAATGCCGGCGATGTCCTGTCGTTCAAGGCTATCACGATTCCCTCAGGCTACACCGATGGCACCATCGCCGTCACCAATGCGGTGCCGGAACCGGCCACCTGGGCCATGATGATCGCCGGCTTCGGCCTGGTCGGCTTTGCCGCCCGCCGTCGCACAGCGGCAACCGCCTGATTTGCTAACTGGTTGAGGGGGGGGCAGCGCTTCGCCGTTGCTCCCCCTTTCCTTGTCTGCCGGTCCGGGCTAGCGCGCTGCGATGCTCGCCCTCTCCCGCATCACCACGCCTATCGGCGCCATGGCGCTGGTGCATGATGGCAAGCGTGCGCTCTGGGCAGCCGAGTTTCACGAAGACCCGGCGCGGCTGGCGACAAGTCTCGAACGTTTCGCCATCGCCCCCGTTGCGCCGGAACAAGTGCCCGCACCCGGCTGTCTCGCCGACGCCTTTGCCGGCTATTTCGCGCGCGATTGGCAGGCTTTTGACGCGATCGAACTGCCGCGCTTCGGCTCGCCGTTCGAGCAGGCCGTGTGGGCGGCCTTGCGCACCATCCCGGCCGGGCAAACCGCAAGCTACGGCGATATCGCCCGCGCGCTCGGCGGCGCGGCCACCGGCGCGGGTGGCCTGGCCCGCGCCGTCGGCACCGCCAATGGCCGCAATCCCCGCGCCATCCTGGTGCCCTGCCACCGGGTGATCGGCGCAGACGGCGGCCTCACCGGCTATGCCGGCGGCCTGCAGCGCAAGGAATGGCTGCTCCGCCACGAGGGCTGGCGCCCGGCTCAGGAGGACCTGCTGTGAACGCCAGCTTGCCGGCAGACATGTCGCAGTCCTTCGCCAGTCGTCTGCCGCTGCGGCCGCTGTTCATCGCCATCATCCTGCTGGGCAGCTTCCTGCTGTTTCTCATCCAGCCGCTGTTTGCGCGGCTGGTGCTTCCGGTGCTGGGCGGCTCGCCCTCGGTTTGGAACACGGCAATGCTCTTCTATCAGGCGGCGCTGCTGGTCGGCTATGGCTATGCCCATGCGCTGCAACGGCTGCCGTTCCGCGCGCAGGCGGGGGTTCACATCAGCATTTTCGCGCTGGCCGCCTTCACCCTTCCCATCGGCATCCGCGCGATCGGCGGTGCAGATACCGGAGACGCCGCCGCGCTCTGGCTGCTGCAATTGCTGGCGCTTTCGATCGGCCCGGTGTTCATCGCGGTCGCAGCCCAGGCCCCCTTGATGCAGGCCTGGTTTGCCCGCTCGCCCGATCAGGCCGCCGCCAATCCCTATTTCCTCTATGCCGCCTCCAACATCGGGTCGCTCGCTGGCCTGCTGGCCTATCCGTTCCTGCTGGAGCCGTTCACCTCGCTGCCCTTCCAGCAGGCCTTCTGGTCGGCAGGATTCCTGCTGCTGCTCGGCCTGATCGCGCTCGGCGCGTTCGCCATCCGGCAAGGCGGCGACCGGCCACCGGCCACGGCACTCGATACCGTATCCGGCCGCGCCGCCCGCCCGGTCAGCTGGGGCCGCCGGCTGCACTGGCTGGCGCTTGCGGCAATTCCATCCGGGCTGATGCTTTCCACCACCACCCACATCACCACCGACATCATGGCGATGCCGCTGCTCTGGGTGATCCCGCTCGCCGCCTATCTCATCAGCTTCATCCTCGCCTTTTCCCCCGCCGGAGACACCCACCGCCGCATTGCCGTCACACTCGCACCCATCGCGCTGCTGGTGGGCGGCGGCGCGGGCTTCCTGTCGCTCGGCACCGCCGCCACCGTCTATGGCCTTGCCTCCATCCTGCTGCTGCTGATCGTCGCCACCGCCCTGCACGGCACGCTGGCCGCAGATCGCCCACCCGCCGCCAGCCTCACCGAATATTATCTGTGGATGGCCGCCGGCGGGGTGGTCGGCGGGCTGTTCCCGGCGCTGATCGCGCCACAGATCTTCGATTGGACCTATGAACATCCGATCCTGCTGTTGCTGGCGGCGCTGCTGATCCCGGCAAAGCCGCTCACCCGCGGCATCGGCACTCTCTGGAAGGGCAGGGGGCCCCTGCCGCGCGCGCTGCGCATCCTGAGCCCGCCGGTCACGCTGGCGCTCGGCTGGTGGCTTGGCGCCGCCTTCCAAGCCGTCGACACCCCGCCCCTTCAACTGGCCGCGGTCGCGCTGATGGCTGCCGTCGCAGTCCTCGCCATAGGCCGGCCGCTCATCTTCACCTGGCATCTTGCCATGCTCATGCTGGCCCTCGGCGGCTGGCAGCAGATCGACATTTCCACCATCGAAAGCGCCCGCCAGCGCAGCTTCTTCGGCATCTACACGGTGGAAAACAGCAACAGCCAGCAAACCCGCCGCCTGCTGCACGGCACCACGCTGCACGGCGTGCAATCCTTCGATTCCGAGCTGTCCGGCCGCCCGATGAGCTATTACGCGCCGCTCTCCGCCGTCGGTCAGGCGCTCACCGCCGCCCCCGGCCTGTTCGGAGCAGAGGCCCGCATCGGCATCGTCGGCCTCGGCACCGGCACCTTGCTCTGCTACGCGCAGGCAGGCCAAAGCTGGAGCGTGTTCGAAATCGATCCGCTCATGGTGAAGCTGGCGACCGAGCCGAAAATCTTCACCTATGTCAGCGAGTGCAAGCCCGACGTGCGCATCGTGGTGGGCGACGCCCGGCTGAAGCTTGCCGACGAACCCAAGGCAGCGTTCGACATATTGGCGGTGGACGCCTTCTCGTCCGATGCCATTCCACTGCACCTGCTCACCCGCGAGGCGTTCGCCGTCTATCTCCGCGCAGTGGGCGACGATGGCATCATCCTGCTGCACATCTCCAACCGCTATCTCGATCTGGAGCCGGTGGTGGCGGCACTGGCGCGCGGCATGGGCCTCACCGCCCGGATTGTCACCTTCCAGCCAAAGCCGGAGGATTTTGCCGAAGGCTATAGCTACAATGGCTCGATCTGGATTGCCCTCACCCGCAATGAAGCCCGCATGCAGCAACTGGTCGCCGCCTCGGCCGATCCCGCAAGCTGGCGCGAGCTGCGGACGGATCGCGCCATAGCCGGATGGACCGACAGCTTCGCATCCATCCTTCCCGTTCTGAAGGTGCTGCGCTAAGCGAACCGGCATGAGGCAAAGGTTGAAGATCGCAGTGCTTGGCGCGTCCGGCTACACCGGCGCAGATCTGGTGCGCCTCGCGCTCACCCATCCGCAGGTGGAAATTGCCGCGCTCTCCGCCAACGCCAAGGCCGGGCAAAGCATGGCCGATATCTGGCCGCACTTCGCCCACACCAGCCTGCCCGGACTGGTAAAAGCCGAAGACATTGATTTCGCGCCGCTGGACTTTGTGTTCGGCTGCCTGCCACACGCCGCATCCGCCGCCCTTCTGTCGCAGATAGAAGGGCCGAAAATCATCGATCTGTCCGCCGACTTCCGCCTGAAAAACGCGGCCACCTATGCGCAATGGTATGGCCTCGCCCACCCCGCACCCACGCTGCTGCCGGGCGCAGTCTATGGCCTCACCGAATTCGCCCGGGCCGCGCTGCCCGAAGCGCGGCTGGTTTCCTGCCCCGGCTGCTACCCCACCGCCGCGCTGCTCGCACTTCTGCCGCTCGCCGACGCCATCAAGCCCACCAACATCAGCATCAATGCCCTCTCCGGCGTGTCCGGTGCCGGCCGCTCGCTGAAGGAAGCGAATCTCTTTGCCGAAGTGTCGGAAGCGGTTGCCCCCTATGCCGTCGGCTCCCACCGCCACATGCCGGAAATCGAACAGGAGCTCAGCGCAGCCTTCGGCGAGAGCGTAACCATCAGCTTCACGCCGCACCTTCTGCCGATGAATCGCGGCGAACTCGAAACCATCATCGTCGAATTGCGCGCCGGCGAAACGGCCGCATCACTGCGTGCCCTGCTTCATGCGCGCTACACCGACGAACCCTTCGTCCACCTTCTTCCCGAAGGCGTCGCACCCGCCACCCGCATGGTGCGCGGCTCCAACCACGCGGTGATCAATGTGTTCGCAGACCGCATCCCCGGCCGCGCCATCGTGATCGTGGCGATCGACAATCTGGTCAAAGGCTCGTCCGGCCAGGCCCTGCAAAACATGAATCTGATGGCCGGCCTGCCAGAAACCGCCGGCCTCGAAGCCGCGCCGCTGTTCCCATGATCGAAGCGGTCAAAATTAAAACCGAACGTCTCATCCTGCGCCAGTGGCAGGACGCCGATCGCGATCCGTGGCGCGCCATGAATGCCGACCCCGAGGTCATGCGCTATTTTCCCGCACCCCTCACCGCCGACGAATCCGATGCGTTGATGACCCGCTGCCGCGATGGCATCGCACAGCACGGAGCCGGCTTCTGGGCGCTGGAACGCATGCAGGACGGCCAATTCCTTGGCTTCGTCGGCCTCAACTGCATCGGCCACGACATCGCAGTGAAAGGCCAGTGGGAAATCGGCTGGCGGCTCGCCCGTCACGCCTGGGGGCAAGGCTATGCCACCGAAGCTGCGACCGCTTCAATGGCACACGGCTTCGGGCCGATGGCCTTACCGCGCATCATTGCCTACACCGCCAGCACGAACCTGGCGTCCATGGCTGTCATGCAGCGCATCGGTATGACCCATGCAGCAGCGGAAGATTTCGATCACCCGCTGTTGCCTGAAGGCCATCCGCTCCGTCGCCATGTCGTCTGGGAAAAAATCGCCTGATGCCGCTGCACCCGTTCAACGGCATGTCACCCACCTTGCACCAAACCGCATGGGTCGCCCCCGGCGCGCAGGTGATCGGCGACGTCCATATTGGTGCAGGAGCTTCCATCTGGTACAATGTCGTCATCCGCGGCGATGTCATGCCCATTCGCATCGGCGCGCGCTCCAACATCCAGGACGGCAGTGTGGTCCATGTCACGCGCAAGCTCGCCGCCACCCGCATCGGAGACGATGTGCTGGTTGGCCACATGGCGATGATCCACGGCTGCACACTGATGGACCGCAGCTTCGTCGGGCTGGGCGCGACGGTTATGGATGACTGCGTGGTGGAGCCGGAAGGCATGCTGGGGGCCGGCGCATTGCTTTCTCCTGGCAAGCGGGTGGGAGCGCGCGAGCTGTGGCTCGGCAGGCCGGCCAAGTTCGTGCGCATGCTGAGCGACGAAGAGGTGGCGCGCAATCTCGCAGGCGCTGCGGGCTATGTGGCGCTGGCGGGGATGCATGCGGCGAGCTTGGGGAGCGGCGCTTGAGCCGTCGGCCGGGCTCCGGCAGTCCGAAGCGGTCGGCAAAGCCGCCGCTTGCGGCCTGCCAGACCCGCCGGCCGGTCCGGCGGCGAGTCTGCGAGTCAGTGCTTCGCACTGATCGCAGCCGCCTCTGGACATGGTCGGAGCGACAGGATTCGAACCTGCGACCCTTAGACCCCCAGTCTAATGCGCTACCAGGCTGCGCCACGCTCCGACACGGGCGTGCGAATAGGGCGCGCAACCGTTGAACGCAAGCGATGATCTGCTGGAAGCCCGCAACCTTGCGCTGATGCGCGGCGGGCGGCTGCTGTTCGAGGGGCTTTGCTTCCGCGTGCAACCGGGCGAGGCGCTCGTCGTCACCGGCCCCAACGGCACCGGCAAATCCTCGCTGCTGCGGCTCATTGCCGGACTGCTGGAACCGCACGCCGGCACCCTTGCCAACCCGTTCGCGATCGGCTGGCAGGCCGGCGAGCCGGCGCTGAAGCCCGATCGTCGCCTCGGCAGCGAGCTTGCCTTCTGGGCCAGCCTTGATTCCGCCCCTGCAACCGCCATGCTGTCTGCCGCGCGCGCCATGGCGATCGACAGCCTGCTCGATCTGCCCTGCACCATGCTGTCGGCCGGCCAGCGCCAGCGCGCGGCAATCGCCCGGGTGATCGCCTCCGGCGCCCCGCTGTGGCTGCTGGACGAGCCGACCACCGCCCTCGATGCCGCTTCCCAGGCCTTGCTTGCGGGCGCCATTGCCCGCCATCGCAGCACCGGGGGCCTGGTCGTTGCCGTAACCCACCAGGCGCTGGAGCTTCCCGGTTCGGCCCGGCTCAGCCTGTCTTGAATGCCCCGATCAGCCCGTCGATCACGATCTGCGCCGCCAGCGCCGCCAAAATCACCCCCAGCAGCCGGGTGATCATTCCCTCCACCTTGGATCCCACCCGCCGCATGATCGGTCCAGCCGCCAGCAAGGCCAGCAGCGTCAGCACCAGCACCAGCGCCAGCGCCAGATAAACCGCTGCCGTCTCCTGCGGCGTCTGCGCCTTCGAGGTCAGCAGCATCACCGAGGCAATCGAGCCAGGCCCGGCGATCATCGGCATGGCCATCGGGAAGACCGACACATCCTCCTGCTCCACCGACTGCGCCCTCTCCTCGCGCCGCTTGGTGCGGGTCTCGAACACCATGTCGATGGCAATCAGGAACAGCATGATGCCGCCCGCCACCCGGAACGCGTCCAGGCTGATCCCCAAAGCCTTAAGAAACGGCTCGCCGGCCAGCGCAAAGCCCAGCAGGATAACCGAGGCTATCGCCACCGACCGGATCGCCATCGCCCGCCGCGCCGCATCGGTCGAATTGGTCGTCAGGCCGGCGAAGATCGGCGCGCAGCCCGGCGGATCGATCACCACCAGCAGCGTCACCAGCGCCGACACGAACAAATCGATCGGCAAGCCCATCATGGCCGCGGGCCCGCCGCCCAAAGCGTGTTTTCCAGCAGGCAGGCAATCGTCATCGGCCCCACGCCGCCCGGCACCGGCGTAATGTGCGCGGCAACGCTTTCGGCCTCGTCAAAGGCGACATCGCCCACCAGCCGGGTTCCGCCGCCCTCCTTCGGCACCCGGTTGATCCCCACATCGATCACTGTGGCCCCGCGCTTCAGCCAGCTGCCGCGCACCATTTCCGGCCGCCCGACCGCTGCCACCACGATATCCGCCCGCTGGCAGAGCGCCGGCAGGTCACGGCTGCGGCTGTGCGCCACCGTTACCGTGGCCGATGCCGAGATCAGCAGGCTTGCCATTGGCCGGCCCACGATGTTGGACCGTCCGATCACCAGCGCCTCGGCTCCCGTCAGATCGCCCAGCGTTGCCTGCAGCAGCCGCAAACAGCCAAGCGGCGTGCACGGCACAAAGCCCGGCAGCCCGGTTGCCAGCCGGCCGGCATTCACCGGATGAAAGCCGTCCACATCCTTGTCCGGGCTGATGGCGGCAATCACCTTTGCCGTATCGATCTGCGGCGGCAGCGGCAGCTGCACCAAGATGCCGTCCACGCCGGAATCCGCATTCAGATCAGCAACCAGCGCCAGCAGCGCCGCCTCGCTGGTGTCCGGTGCCAGCCGCTGCTCGATCGAGGTGATCCCGGCCTCGCGGCAGGCAGCAATCTTGTTGCGCACATAAACCTGGCTAGCCGGATCCTCGCCCACCAATACCACCGCCAGCGCCGGTGCGCGCGCGCCGGCAGAGGCGCGGGCAATCACCGCCTGCGCCACATCCGCCCGCAGCCGCGCTGCGTGCGCCTTGCCATCGATGATCATCCGATCAACGCCGCCCGCAGCGGGCCATCCAGCATCCGCTGCAACAGGATGATGGCGAGGATCACCACCACCGGTGACAGATCCACCCCGCCCAGATCCGGCATCCGGTTGCGGATCGGCCGGATCAGTGGGTTCACCAGCCGCTCCAGCAGGTTAACCACCGAATAAACGAAGCGATTATGCGTATTCACCACGTTGAACGCCACCAGCCACGACAGGATGGCCGAGGCGATGATCGCATATTTCAACAATTCCAGCAGATAGATGGAGAAATTGACCAGTTCCACTAGCACCAGCATGCAACAATGTTCCTTGGATGGTTTGCAACGGCTCTAGCGAGTCCGGGGTCGCACCGCTAGGGCAGGGCATGAGCTTTCGCGCCCCGGTCCGGCTTCAAACCCTCGGATTGCAGACCCTGCGCAACCATGCCGCAACCCGGTTGCAGCCGGGCAACGCCCCCTTCGTGGTGCTCACCGGCAGCAATGGCGCCGGCAAAACCAATATTCTGGAGGCGGTCTCCCTGCTCGCCGTCGGTCGCGGGTTGCGCGGTGCCGCCTTGCGCGAAATCGCGTGCCAGGGCGGGGCAGGGGGCTTCCAGCTTGCCGCCACCCTGTCGGTCGATCCCGCGCTTCCGCCCATCACAGTGCACAGTGGAACCAGCGCAGACGCGCCGGACCGGCGAACCCTGCGTATCAACGGAGCGCCCGCCGCGCTCAACACCCTGTCCGATTGGCTGTCGGTTCTTTGGCTCACCCCGGCGATGGACCGGCTGTTTGCCGACACCGCGTCAGCCCGCCGCCGCTTCCTCGATCGCCTCGTGCTGGCGCTGTCGCCGTCGCACGCCGGCCACGCCAGCCGCTATGAAGCCGCCATGCGCGCCCGCACCCGCCTGCTCACCGCCGATGACCCCGCCGATCCGGCCTGGCTGGCCGCGCTCGAAGCGCAAATGGCCGAGCATGGTGCAGCGCTTGCCGCTGCCCGCAGCGAAACGGTGATGGCGCTTGCCGAACGGCTGCGGATGCTGCCGCAAAGCGCCTTTCCCAGGCCCGATATCGCGCTGTCGGGCGAGCCACCGGATATCGATCTGGCCGACGCCCTGCGGTCGGCCCGCGCCGCGGACCGCGCCGCCGGTCGCGCCACCCGCGGTCCGCACCGCACCGATCTCGCCGTCACCCATGCGGAAAAATCCATGCCGGCAGCCCTTGCCTCCACCGGCGAGCAGAAGGCCCTGCTCACCGCGATCATCCTCGCTCACGCCGAGCTGGTTGCCGAGCGCACCGGTCGCGCGCCGCTGCTGCTGCTGGACGAGGCGGCCGCGCATCTGGATGCCAGCCGCCGCGCGGCACTGTTCGATCGATTGGCGGCGCTGGGTGGCCAGAGCTGGCTCTCCGGAACCGATTTCGCGCTGTTTTCCGCTATCGCCGATGCCGCCCGCTTCACCGTTGCTGATGGGTCCGCAACTCCTGCCTGAAGCGCGTTTTCCGTGGCATTTTCGCGACACCTTGCTATACCCTAGCGATGAGCGATGACGACATGACAAGCTCCGCCACCAGCGGGGATTATGGTGCTGATTCCATTCAGCTTCTGAAAGGCCTGGAGGCGGTCAGGAAACGCCCCGGCATGTATATCGGTGACACCGACGACGGCTCCGGCCTGCACCACATGGTGTTCGAAGTGTCCGACAACGCGATCGACGAAGCGATGGCCGGGCATTGTGACCGCATCGATATCATCCTCAATGCCGATGGCTCGGTCACGGTTGAAGACAATGGCCGTGGCATCCCCACGGGAATCCACCCCGAAGAAGGCATTTCCGCCGCCCAGCTGGTGATGACCGAGCTGCACGCCGGCGGCAAGTTCAACAATGTCGAGGGCAACAGCTACAAGGTCTCCGGCGGGCTGCACGGCGTCGGCGTCTCGGTGGTCAACGCCCTGTCCGATTGGCTGGATCTGCGCATCTGGCGCGATGGCCACGAGCATTACATGCGCTTCCACAATGGCGTCCCGGTTGCCCCGCTCGCCATTGTCGGCCCGCAAGTCGATGCTGAGGGCAACGAACGGCGCGGCACCAGCGTCACCTTCTTCCCGTCGCTGGAAACCTTCCGCACCGGCATCGAGTTCGATTTCGATCGCCTCGAACACCGCTTCCGCGAGCTGGCCTTCCTCAACAGCGGTGTCCGCCTGATCCTCACCGACGCCCGCCACGCCGACCCGCGCGTCACCGAATTCTTCTACGATGGCGGCCTCACGCAATTCGTCCGCTGGCTGGATCGCACCAAAACGCCGCTCATGCCGGAACCGGTCGCCATCCGCGGCCAGCGCGACGACATCGGCATTGATGTCGCCCTGCAATGGAATGACAGCTATTACGAGCAGGTGTTGGCCTTCACCAACAACATCCCGCAGCGCGACGGCGGCACCCACATGGCGGCCTTCCGCGCCGCGCTCACCCGCACCTTGAACGTCTACGCGGAAAAATCCGGCCTATTGAAGAAGGAAAAGGTCGGCCTGGCCGGAGATGATATGCGCGAAGGGCTCACCGCGGTTGTCTCGGTGAAACTGCCCGATCCCAAGTTCAGCTCGCAAACCAAAGACAAGCTGGTCTCGTCCGAAGTTCGCCAGCCGCTGGAATCGCTGCTGGCCGACAAACTCGCCGAATGGCTGGAGGAAAATCCCGCCTCGGCGCGCGCCATCGTGCAGAAGATCATCGAGGCGGCCATTGCCCGCGAAGCCGCGCGCAAAGCGCGCGAAGCCAGCCGGAAATCGGCGCTCAGCATCGCTTCGCTGCCCGGCAAGCTGGCGGATTGCCAGGAGAAAGACCCGGCGAAATCCGAGCTGTTCATCGTGGAAGGTGATTCCGCCGGCGGCTCGGCCAAGCAGGGCCGCAACCGCCAGTTCCAAGCCATCCTGCCGCTGCGCGGGAAAATCCTCAATGTCGAGCGCGCCCGCTTCGATCGCATGCTCGCCTCGCGCGAAATCGGCACCCTGATCCAGGCACTCGGCACCGGCATCGGCCGCGACGAGTTCAACCTGGAAAAGCTGCGCTACCACAAGATCGTCATCATGACCGACGCCGATGTCGACGGCGCCCACATCCGCACCCTGCTGCTCACCTTCTTTTACCGCCAGATGAAGCCGCTGATTGATGCCGGCCATCTCTTCATCGCCCAGCCGCCGCTGTACAAGGTCAGCCGAGGCCGCTCGGAAGTCTATCTGAAAGACGAGGCCGCGCTGGAAGAGTATCTGGTCACCGCCGGCCTTGCCAGCATGCAGGTGGTCGCCGCCGGCGAAACCCGCAGCGGCGCCGATCTGCGCCTGCTGCTGGAACATGCCCGCCGCATGAAGCGCCTGATGGCCTATGTCCCGCGCCGCTATCCGCCGCAGCTGGTGGAGGCGCTGGCCCTCTCCGGTGCGCTCGCTCCCGAGCAAGCCGACGCGAACGCCACCGCAAACACCCTCGCTGCCTGGCTCAATTCCGAATCCTCCGGCTGGAGCGTGGAGGCGGCAATCGAGGGCGGCTTCGTCGTCTCGCACCTCGATCGCGGTGTCACCGATCGCCACATCATCGACACCGCCTTCCTGCGTTCCACCGAAGCACGCAAGTTGCACGCGCTGGCCAGTGAGCAGGCCGCCGCCTGGGCCACGCCGGCAAAGCTCGGGGAAACGCCCCTGCGCCGCCCGTCCGATTTGCTGGTCGCGGTGATGGATGCCGGCCGCAAGGGGCTTTCGGTGCAACGCTACAAGGGGCTGGGCGAAATGAACGCCGAGCAATTGTGGGAAACCACCCTCGATCCCGCCGCGCGCACGCTGCTGCGTGTCGAAATAGACGATGTGCTTCAGGCTGATGAAACCTTCACCCAGCTAATGGGCGATATCGTCGAACCACGCCGGGAGTTTATCCAGGACAATGCGCTGTCGGTTGCCAATCTGGATATCTAGCGCGGCGCTCCTGCTGGCCGCGCCGCTGCCGGCGCAGGAAACCGAATTCGAACGCCGCGCCGAGGCGCTCACCCGCCAGCCGATCAAGGATGTCGGCCTGCTGCGCGAACAGGCAGCGCCGCTGCTGCTGGAAGCGCAGAAGGCGCCCTATTCGCTGAAAGGCCTGCAAAGCTGCGCCCAGCTCACACGCGCCATCGCCGAGCTGGATGCCATCCTCGGCCCCGATATCGACACGGTGGACGCGAAAGGCGCGCCGCTTTCCATCCGGCTGGCAGATGAAGCCGCCAAAGGTGCCGTCGGCGCCCTCATCCCCTTCCGCGGCCTGGTCCGCGAAGTCAGCGGCGCCGCCGGCAACGATCGCAAGCTTCGGGTCGCCATCACCACCGGCATCGCCCGGCGATCCTATCTGAAGGGCGTCCGCACCGGCAAAGCCTGCCCCGGCTAGAGCATGTTCCGATCTGGTGGAATCATTGGCATCGGAAACCCATGCGGAAAAACAAGACGATAGAGCGGCCGTTCTGATGCAATTAGAACGAGACTCGCTCTAGGACGGCCACCGCAGACCGTCCTCAGGCGGGAACCACCCCGTTCGCCGCCAAAGCCTCACCCGCCAGATGCAAGGACCCCGCAATCAGCACCCTCGCCGGCTGATCAACTGAGCCCAGCGCCGCCTCCAGCCCGCCTGCTGCCTCCGCCCGCATCCCCAAACTGCGTGCGGTTTCAGCCAGCGTCTCCGGCGCGGTCGCCTCATGCCCCCGCACCGCAACGGCCGTCACCCGCGTATCCGGCGGAAACGCCTTCAGAAAGGCCGCATGATCCTTGCTCGCCAGCATCCCCACCACCAGATGCAGCGGCAATTCGGGCCGCGCCTCGCGCACAAATCCCGCCAGCGCCCTGCCGGCTGCCGGATTGTGCCCGCCGTCCACCCAAAGCTCGCTGCCCGGCGCCAGCGCGTCCACCAGCGGCCCGGCCGCCAGCCGCTGCAACCGCCCCGGCCATTGCGCCCAGCCCATCGCACTGCGCAAGGCACTGTCCGGCACCTTCAGCGCCGTCTGCGCCCGCAGCATGGCCACCGCCAGCGCCGCATTGTCCGCCTGGTGCGCACCCGCCAGCTTGGGCAGCGGCAGCTTCAGCGGCTCGTCCTCGCCCGCAAACGCGCGGAACACCAGCTGTCCCTCATACACGCCTGAATCCCAGGCCTCGCCGCGCGCCCAAAGTCTTGCCCCGGCCAGAACCGCCACTTCGGCCACCTTTTCCGCCACCCCGCCGGGATATTTCTGCGTCACCAGGGGCACACCGCGCTTAGCAATGGCCGCCTTTTCCGCCGCGATATGGCGAATGGTCGGCCCCAGGATCGCCACATGATCCATCGCCAGCTGGGCAATCCCCGTCACCACCGGCTGCTCCACCACATTTGTGGTGTCCAGCCGCCCGCCCAGCCCCACTTCCAGGATGCAGGCGTCCGCCGGATGCGCGGCAAAAAGCAGAAAGCCCGCCGCCGTCATCGCCTCGAAAAAGGAAAGCGGCTGCCCGGCATTGAAGCGCAACACTTCGGCCAGCGCCTCGGCCAGATCGGCATCGCTCACCAGGCTGCCCGCAATCCGGATTCGCTCGTTCACCCGCACCAGGTGCGGGCTGGTGAACACATGCACCTGATGCCCCGAAGCCTCCAGCGCCGCCCGCAAAAAGGCGCAGGTCGATCCCTTGCCGTTCGTGCCGGCCACATGCAGCACCGGCGGCAGCTTCCGGTGCGGGCTCGCCATCCGCGCCAGCAGCCGGTTGATCCGCTCCAGCGAAAGATCGACGCCGGCAATCCGCTGCTGCCCGGCCGCCAGCAGCAGCCGATCCAGCACCGGATCATCAGACCGGGCATAATCCATCTGCCGCGCCGCCATCGCGGCTCAGCCAGCAGCGGGCGCGAGCAGCCCGATGAGCCGGCCCAGCGTGGCTGCCATGTCCTGCCGCTTCACCACCGCATCCACCATGCCATGCGCCAGCAGATATTCGGCCCGCTGGAAGCCCTCCGGCAGCTTCTCGCGGATGGTCGATTCGATCACCCGTGCGCCGGCAAAGGCAATCAGCGCGCCCGGTTCCGCCAGCTGCACATCGCCGAGCATGGCATAGCTTGCCGTCACGCCGCCGGTGGTCGGATCGGTCAGTACCACGATATAGGGCAGGCCGGCATCGCGCAGTTCGGCAATTGCCACCGTGGAAGCCGGCATCTGCATCAGCGACAATATGCCCTCCTGCATCCGCGCCCCGCCAGCTGCGGTAAAGATGATGAACGGTGCGCGCATTGCAATCGCCGCGTGCGCCGCCGTCACGAAGGCCGCGCCCACGCCAATCCCCATGGAGCCGCCCATGAAGGCGAAATCCTGCACCGCAACCACCGCGGCTCGCCCGCCGATCCGGCCCTTGCCCACCACCATGGCATCATTTTCGCCGGTCGCTGAGCGCGCTGCCTTAAGCCGATCCGGATATTTCTTGCTGTCACGGAACTTCAGCGGATCATCCACCGGCTGCTTCACCGGAACGCGCTCGAACGCTCCGTCATCAAAAACCTGCGCAAAGCGCGCCGCCGCGCCGATCCGCTCATGGTGTCCGCATTCGCTACACACCGAAAGCGCGGCCTCGAACTCGCGGGTATACAGCATGGCGCCACAGCTGCGGCACTTGGTCCAAAGATTGTCCGGCGTTTCCCGCCGGGCGATGAAACTGGTCAGCCGCGACCGGCCCCGGCTCAGCCAGCTCATGCCACTTCCTTCACGCGGGCGCTGCGAACAGCCTCGGCCAACGTGCCCACAAAGCGTTCCACTTCGCCGCCAATATCATTGGAAAGCCGCGCATGCGCCTCGCCCACCAGCTGCACGATGGCCGAGCCAACCACCACCGCGTCGGCATGCCGGGCAATGGCCGCTGCCTGTTCCGGGGTCTTCACGCCAAAGCCCACCGCCACCGGCAGCGCGGTTGCCGCCTGCAGCCGCGCAACCGCATCGGCAATGTCGGTCGCCTCGGCGCTGTTCTGCCCGGTGATGCCGGCCACCGCCACATAATAGAGAAAGCCCGAAGCCCCTTGCAGAACCGCCGGCAGCCGCGCCGCATCGGTGGTCGGCGTCGCCAGCCGCACCAGATGCAGGCCCTCGGCAGACAGCGCCGGCCGCACCTCGTCCGCCTCTTCCGGCGGCAGATCCACAATGATCACCCCGTCCAGCCCGGCCGCTTTTGCCGCCGCCGCAAACGCATCCACGCCAAACGCCAGGATCGGGTTCACATAGCCCATCAGGATCAGCGGCGTCTCCGCATCGATACCCCGAAACTCCGCCACGATCGCCAGCAGGCGGCGCAAGGAAATCCCCGCCCCCAGCGCGCGAATATTGCCCGCCTGGATCGCCGGCCCGTCGGCCATCGGATCGGTGAACGGCATGCCGATCTCGATGATATCGGCCCCGCCGCGCACCAGCCCGTGCAGGATGGACGGCGTGATATCGGGCGTCGGATCGCCACCGCACACAAAGGTCACCAGCGCCGCCCGCCCGGCCACTGCCTCGAACCGCCGCGCCAGCCGGTCGCTTATTGCCCCTTGGGTCGCAGCTTCGCTGCTCACAGCTTCACCCCCAGCGCATCGGCTACCGTGAAAATATCCTTGTCCCCCCGGCCGCACAGATTCATCAGCAAAATCGCATCCGCCGCCATCTGCGGCGCGCGCTTTGCCACATAGGCCAGCGCATGCGCCGGCTCCAGCGCCGGGATGATGCCCTCCACTTCGGCCAGCATGCGAAATGCCGCCAGCGCCTCGTCATCGGTGATGCTCTCATAGCGCACCCGGCCAATCGAATGCAGCCAGGCATGCTCCGGCCCGATGCCGGGATAATCCAGCCCCGCCGAAATCGAATGGGCGTCGGTGATCTGGCCATCCTCATTCTGCAGCAGGAAGGTCTTGTTGCCGTGCAAAACGCCGGGCCGTCCGCCGGTCAGCGATGCCGCATGCTCGCCCGATTTCAGGCCATGCCCCGCCGCCTCGATGCCCACCAGCTCCACGCAATCATCGAGGAAGGGGTGAAACAGGCCGATCGCGTTCGATCCGCCGCCCACCGCCGCCACCGCCACATCCGGCAGCCGCCCTTCGGCTTCCAGCAGCTGCGCCTTGGCCTCGGTGCCGATCACGCTCTGGAAATCGCGCACCAGCTCTGGATAGGGGTGCGGCCCGGCCGCCGTTCCGATGATGTAAAAGGTATCGTGCACATTGGTCACCCAATCGCGCAGCGCCTCGTTCATCGCATCCTTCAACGTCTGCGAGCCAGAGGTCACCGGCACCACCTCGGCCCCCAGCAGCTTCATGCGAAATACGTTCGGCGCCTGCCGCGCGATATCGCGCGCCCCCATGTAAATCACGCATGGCAGGCCAAAGCGCGCCGCCACCGTCGCCGTCGCCACGCCATGCTGGCCGGCGCCTGTCTCTGCAATGATGCGGGTCTTGTGCATCCGCCGCGCCAGCAGGATCTGCCCGATGCAATTGTTGATCTTGTGCGCGCCGGTGTGGTTCAGCTCGTCCCGCTTCAGATAAACCTTGGCCCCGCCAAGCTTTTTCGTCAGCATTTCGGCAAAATACAGCGGGCTCGGCCGGCCCACATAATGCTTCAGCAAATCATCCAGCTCGGCCGCAAAGGCCGGATCCGCCTGCGCCGCGCGATATTCGCGCTCCAGCTCCAGGATCAGCGGCATCAAGGTTTCCGCCACATAGCGCCCGCCAAAGACCCCGAAATGCCCGTTGGCATCAGGCCCGGAGCGCAGGCTCGGCGCGTTTTCCAGTCTTTCAAGCATGGCGTGCTGCTTTGATGAATGCCTCGATCTTTGCAAGGCTTTTGACTCCGGGCGCGTCTTCCACCCCGGATGCCACATCCACGAAATCCGCTCGCGTCAGCCGGATGGCATCCGCCACATTGCCTGCATCCAGCCCACCGGCCAATATCCACGGCATCGCGGGCCGGGCCTCGGCCAGCAGCCGCCAATCAAAGCGCAACCCGTTTCCGCCGGGAATCGGCGCACCCTCCGGCGCCTTGGCATCCAGCAACAACAGGTCCGCTCCGGCAAAATCCCGCTCGGCCGCGCGCAGGTCGGCCGCCGTCCGCACGCCCACGGCGCGCCACACCGGCAAG
>JAIMJL010000064.1 GCA_020693225.1 Sandarakinorhabdus sp.
GCCCGTTCGTGTCCGTTTATGAGTTCACGACCTAATATGCACCTTGCCGAGGAAGGTGTTCTCCCAATTTTGAACAGCATATACTCGCCTACCTCAACTTAGACTATGATTGTTCATCCCAAATCCAAACCGCGATCACGTGGCTTTGGCGAAAGTGAACGCGCATCACGCGTGCGACCATTGCGGTCGCGCTCGGCTTCGCCTTCACGCATCTGGCGGAACTTTGCAGCGTCGCGATACAGACCGAGGATACGTTCAGCTTCCTTGCGGCGGTTCTCTTTGATCAATTCTTGAAGGGCTTGGCGATCCTTGTGCTGCGCATGGATCAGAGCATGCCGCTCATGGCTATCGCGCTCGCGCGCAAACTTGGATTCCATCTCATTCTGTTTGCGGGTTTTGAAATATTTCCCCGTCAGGAAATCCCATGCACCGGCAATGCCCTTTCGCAGACGTGATGAGCGAATGCGTTGCTCGTCGTTCCAACGTGCGGTGATGGATTTATCGAAGGCTTGGCGTTCAGCTTGATGCTGAACCTTGAGCGCTTCGCGTTTGGCTATCAGTGGTTGCATATTGTGGTGAGCGATGCGTTTGGCTTCCCCAATGTAGCGCGTGAGGCGCGGAGCGATTTGCTCGCCGATGAATTGCTTTGTCTCTTCAACGCTGCGCAGCTTCGCGGGATCACCGAGGCGCGATGCAACGTCCTTTGATTTTGCATCGATCATGCGCGCGAGCGCGAACACATCGCCGTCGATGGTGACGGCGACGAAGCCTCGACGATCACCACGCGCGAGAAACAGACCGCGCTCTTCCAGTGCAGATGCGAATGCCGCTGCGCCGTCTGATTGCTTCCAGCATTCTTGCACGGCGGATTTGAGTTCGCGCGGATCAAGGCCCGCGCGTTTGGCTTGCTGCCATTCATCCAATGAGAAATTGCGCGCATCGCGCAGCTTGGGATTGGCGAAGCCTTTCGGCATCGCCCAGCCATTTTCGAGATAAAGCTGTTTTGCGATTTCGTTCAGACGGTTCTTGAAGAAAGGCAATTCCTTCGCCGTCATAGTTTCCGCATCGATGCGTGACCACACCGCATGACAATGACGACGGCCTTCCTTTTCATGGAAGACGATCACACGCGGTTGACCCGTTAGGTTCAACCGCTCTTCGATGTCGGCAAGTGCCTTTTCAAAAACATCGACGCGCACGGATTCATGCGCAGGCGGGCTGAGTGAAACTGAAAACAGATATTGTTTGCACTTTGTCCCGCGCGAGGCGGCGTAAGCCTCATTCATCGCGCCCATCACGGACTCGGACACGAAGCCCGAGACTTCGTGAATCTCGACATGCTCATTCTCTTCCGTCTTGAGCAGATGCAGCCCGAGCTGTTTGGCACCACTGCGTTGCGATGCCTTGAGGATCATGGCGACACGTCCACATCGAGCGCTTGAATCAGAAGTGCGCGCATGTTCGAGACTTCGCGAACCGCCGTTAGCAATGCCTCTTCGGTTTCAGGTGTGACGGGCAGGCTTCCGGTGTTCGCAGCGCGCGCGAGCTGGTTCACATTGTTTGCCAGTCGCGATTGACCGAGCATCGCGAGAAGCTGCGCGAGTGCCTTGTGATCCTTCACAGGAAAATTGCCGCGCGTTCGCGGCGGCGGCATATCCGGCGCGAACAATCTCCACCTTATATATGCGGCGAGCGACATTCCCGCCGCTGCCTTTTCGAGATTGGCTTTCTCTTCAAACGTCATGCGCAGCGAGACAGGGTGAAGCGGGTGGGGAGGCTTGGTCATGCCTTGCCTCCCATCTTCTTATGACGACGACGGACAGGCGGCGATGGCCTTGCCTTTGTCTGCGGCAGATTGTCAGCCGCCTTTCTTGTGGATGGATTTTGCAGCCCGTCTAAGATTGCGTTCCATTCGTCCAACGCGCGGAATAGGCTGTTCGAGTCCTCCTGTTGGACAAGGTTCGAGTCCCTGTTTTGGTTCGAGCTTACTCCGCCCGAGGGCACCAGAATGCGGTTCGCCGATGTGCCGCATTGCTTGAAAAAACTCCTAAAATCATATGGGTTAGCCCTCGCAATGACCGCCTTCGGTTGCTGGTGAACGCCAACAATCGCGGAAATTTGGGGGCCTTTTTGGGGGCCTTTTGAAAACGGTCGATTGCCGAGTCTGCGAAGGGGCTTTCGATGGCACTTGCCGACACCACAGTCCAATTGGCGAAACCCGGCACTAGCGACCGGAAGCTTGCCGACGAAAAGGGCCTTTATCTGCTGATCACGATCAACGGCTCCAAGCTTTGGCGCTTCAAGTTTCGGGTGAATGGCAAGGAAAAGAAGCTGGCGCTTGGCGCCTATCCCGATGTCGGGTTTAAGGAGGCGCGGGCAAAGCGGGATGCTGCGCGCAAGTCGATGGAGGCCGGGACCGATCCCGCCATTGCCAAGCGCGATGCGCGTATCTGCCGTTCAGCCAGTCAGGCGGGCAGCTGCTGCTCCACCTGATCAGCAAGCTGTACGAAAACACCTCGCTGCTGATCACCACCAATCTCGCGTTCGCCGATTGGCCCCAGGTGTTCGGCGACGCCAAGATGACCACCGCCATGCTCGACCGCCTGACGCATCATTGCGATATCATCGGGACCGGCAACGACAGCTGGCGCTTCAAAAATCGCAGCTGAACCCAGCGCTGGCAGGGAAAAGACTCTGCTGGTGGAGAGGCTGAAACTCCGGTCGGGCTACGCCCTCCCTGCGTTCCAGCCTCTCCACCAGCACCCCCTCGATCAACCTGAAGACACCCCCAAATCACGCCGATCCGACGCCGCGCGGGGGTCACTATTGAACGCGAAACAGGGGTCACGTTTGGATGCAATTTGACATTCTGGCCGCCACAATGAGTCGTGAGCCTAGAACACTACCAGCCAACTTGGGGAGGAATGTGGGGAGGTAAATTGCAAATTCACAATAAATTATTCGAAGAAAATACTTTAGGGTACACTTTGGTGCGGTCGAGAAGACTCGAACTTCCACGGCCTTTCGGCCACAGCGACCTCAACGCTGCGCGTCTACCAGTTCCGCCACGACCGCACGCCATGTCTCGACGAAGGCATCGAGCCCGCCGCCGGTAGGAGGCGCGCGTTAGCAGGCCGGATGGTTTCGCGCAAGCGTATCAGGCGGCCTTGCGGACGAACACGGTGCCGGCGGAATAGCCGGCGCCGAAAGAGCAGATCAGGCCGGTGTCGCCGGGCTGCAGATCGGCGCGGTGCAAGTGGAAGGCGATGATGGAGCCGGCCGAAGAGGTGTTGGCATAGCGATCAAGCACGGTCGGGCTTTCGTCGGCGCTGGCTTCGTGCCCCAAGACCTTACTGGCGATCAGCCGATTCATCCCGGCGTTGGCCTGATGCAGCCAGAGCCGCCGCAGATCGGCGCTTTGCAGCGCCAGTTCGGCCATATGGCCGGCGATCATGTCGGACACCATCGGCACCACTTCGCGGAAAACACGGCGGCCCTCCTGCACGAACAGCTTGTCGGGCGCGTCGCGAGTTTCCGGCGCGGTGCGATTCAAAAAGCCGAAATTGTTGCGGATATTGTTGGAAAATTCGGTTTTCAGGCGGGTGCCGAGGATGGCCCAATGGCCGCTCGGCGCCGCTTCCTGTCGCTCCACCAGGATGGCGGTTGCCACGTCGCCGAAGATGAAATGGCTGTCGCGGTCGCGCCAGTTCAGATGCCCGGAGCAGATCTCCGGATTGACGACCAGCACCGCGCGGGCGCTGCCGGAGCGAATGAAATCGGCGGCGGTCTGGATACCGAAGGTGGCAGACGAGCAGGCGACATTCATATCGAAGGCAAAGCCCTGCATGCCGAGCGCCTGCTGCACTTCGATGGCGATTGCCGGATAGGCTCGCTGCAGATTGGAGCAGGCGCAGATCACGGCATCGACGTCTGCTGCATCGCGACCGGCCCGCGCGAGGGCATCGCTGGCGGCGGCCACGGCGATTTCGGCAAGAATGGATATCTGTTCGTTGGGGCGTTCCGGAAAGCGCGGGGCCATGATGTCGGGATCGAGGATCGGCGCCTTGGACAACACGAAGCGGCTTTTGATGCCGCTGGCCTTTTCGATGAACTCCACCGACGAAGGGCTGGCGGCCGATATCGCCCCGCTCGCGATGGCGTCGGCATGGGCGGCATTGTGCGCAGCGGCCCAGCGATTGAACGATTCCACAAGCTCGTCGTTGCTGATGCAATCGGCCGGTGTGAACAGGCCGGTTGCCGAAATCACCGGAGTGAAGGTCAAGCTGCTATCCCCGCCCAAATCAGATTTGATCACGCAATAGCGCCAGAGGTCCGGCGCGTCATGCACTATTGCGCGCTTGCCGGGGCGCTTGCGGCCCGGCAAGACAGGCCATGCGCCTGCCAAGCCTGATCCTTTCTGCTGCCGCTTCCGCCGCCGCGGCCGCCCTGCCCTGCGCGGCGGCCACCCCTGCCCTGACCCTGGAGCGGATTTTTGCCAATCCGCCGCTGGCCGGCACCGCGCCGCGCGCGCTGACCATCGCGCCGGATGGCCGGCATATCGCCTGGCTGAAACCGCGAGACGCGGATCCGTTGCGGTTTGATCTGTGGGTGCAGACGGTGGATGGCGGCCGGGAGCGGATGGCAGTGGACAGCCTGGCGCTGTCTTCGGCCCCGAAGGCGCTTTCAGAGGCAGAGCTGCAGCGGCGGGAGCGGGCGCGGCTTTCCGCATCGCGCGGCATTGTGGACTATCAATGGGCGCCAGACGGCAAGGCGCTGCTGGTGCCGCTGGATGGCGACATCTGGCTGGCACCGCTGAACGCCCGCGCACGCCGGATCACCAGCACAAAGGCAACCGAAACCGACGCGAAGATGTCGCCAGGCGGTCGGCACATCTCGTTCGTGCGGGATCAGAATGTGTATGTGCAGGAAATCCCGTCCGGGATCGCGCAAGCCTTGACCACCGGCGGCGGCGGGCTCGTCAGCTACGGCGTTGCCGAGTTTGTGGCGCAGGAGGAAATGAAGCGGAGCACCGGATACTGGTGGGCGCCCGATGACCGCCGCATTGCCGTGGCGCGGGTGGACGAAAGCCCGGTGAAGGTGGCGGTGCGCGCGGCGATCGGTTCGGATGCCACCCGCATGACCGAGCAGCGTTACCCCTTTGCCGGGACACCCAATGCGCTGGTCAGCTTGCAGATTCATAGCCTGGCCGGAGCGCCGCCGATCGAAGTCGATCTGGGCAAGGATAGCGACATCTATCTGGCGCGGGTGCATTGGCTGAACGCCGACAGCCTCGTGGTGCAGCGGCAGTCGCGGGACCAGAGGCAGCTCGATCTGCTGCTGGTGGACGCTGCGACCGGGGCTTCGCGCACATTGTTCAGCGAGACCTCGGATACATGGCTCAACCTGCACGACAGCTTCAAGCCGCTGGCGGACGGGAAGAGCTTTCTATGGGCCTCCGAACGCTCAGGGCATCGGCACATCTGGCGCTGGGATGGCAGCAGATTAACGCCCATCACCCGCGGCGACTGGAGCGTGGACGAGCTGCTTGGGGTTGATGAGGCGAGCGGGCATATCCTGTTCACCGGCTTTGCCGAAACGCCGCTGGAAAAGGCACTGTATCGCGCGCGGCTGGACGGCACCGGCGAACCGGTGCGGCTGTCGCAGCCGGGCGGCTGGGCGGATACGGTCAGCGATGGCACGGGCCGCACTGCGCTGGTGACGCGCTCCACGCCCACTCAGCCAGCGCAGATCGCGCTGGTGGACACAGCGACAGGCAAGCAGCGTTTCGTGCGCGAGAATCCGATCAGTGCAACGCCCTACGCGGCCTTCGCGGCCGGCCATCAGGCCTATCGCTTCGGCACGGTGAAGGCCGCCGATGGCAGCACCGACCTACACTTTCGCATGCTCGTTCCGCCCGGCCTGAAGCCGGGTGAGCGCGCGCCAGTATTCCTGGAGGTTTATGGCGGCCCCGGCGTGCAGCGGGTGCAGCGCGCCTGGGGCAGTCTGCTACACCAGTATATGCTACGCCGGGGTTATGTGGTGTTTCAACTGGACAATCGCGGCACGCCCAATCGCGGCACGGCGTTCGAGGCGCCACTCTACCGAAAGCTCGGCTTTCCGGAAGTTGACGACCAGATGGCCGGCCTCGCCTGGCTGAAGGCGCAGCCCTTCGTCGACCCGGCGCGTGTTGCCGTCTATGGCTGGTCTTATGGCGGCTACATGGTGCAGCGACTGATGACCGAACACCCGGCCGCGTTCGCCGCCGGCATTTCCGGCGCCCCGGTCACCGACTGGACGCTGTATGACACCCATTACACCGAACGCTACCTCGGCAACCCGGCGCAGGACATGGCCCCCTACACCGCATCCGATGTCACGCTGAAATCCGCCGCGCTGCTGCGGCCCTTGCGCATTATCCACGGACTGGCCGACGACAATGTCGTCTTCGATCACTCCGCCCGCATGATAGCCGCGCTGCAGAAGGCCGGGAAGGCGTTCGACACCGCCATCTACCCCGGCCAGACCCACGCCATCCGCGACCCCGCGCTGCAGCTGCATTTATGGGAAGGCAATATGGCCTTCCTGGAGCAGCATCTGGGGGTGGGGCGCTGAGGCGGGGAACCCGTAGCCTTTGCCATGTGCAGCGGGATTTCTGTTTGACCTTGCCAGTCCCTTGTGGCGCCGCCGTGCGACAGTCCTAGTTGCCCAGGCCCAGCCCTTCGATATCGGCTACCGCGGCGGCACGTTCGGCATGGGCCAGCGCCTGGCGCAGGGCTGCGTCCACTTCGCGCACCCGGGCGTCGGCTGCTGCCTCCTCGCGCAAGGTCACGCGCAACAGGTCACTCGTTCCAAGCTGCATCCGCCGCCGCTCGGCGCGTGCGAGGGCATCGGCCTGTTGGGCTTCTTCTCCAGCAAGGGCAAGCAGGCGCGCGGCGGCTGCAACATCGGTTGAAACCGCTGCCAGCTGCGCGCCGATATCCTCCGCGATGCGCTGGCGCTGCGCCTCCAGAAGGGCGATCGAGGCCTGCGTTTCGGCCAGCTTTCCCTGTGCTGCCCGCTGCTGCAGCGGAACCGAAAAACTGACGCCAACCTTGGTTTCCGTGCCCGATCGGCTGCTGCCGCCTTCCGCGATCGCACCGATGTCCTGCGAGGCCTCAAGCTTCAGGTCGAGCCGTGGCAGCAGGGCATTGCGGTCTTGCGCCAGCCGGTCGCGCGCTTGCGCAATGCGCAGGTCAACCGCCACCACGTCCGGCCGCAGCGGGGCTGCACCGTCAACCGCCAGCGGCGCCAAAGGAACGGCCTCGATCCGGGCCGGCAATTGCGTGGCCGAAGGAGTCTGCGGCTGGCCGGCATCATCACGCCAGAACAGCGACAGCCGCGCGGCGGCCACCGCCAGCGCGCGCTCTGCATCGGCCACCAGTGCCTGCCGCCGCAAAACGGCCTGGCGGTTCTCCGTGAGCATGATGGTGGGGATGGCGCCGGCTTTCGCCTGCCGATCGAGGGCCGCCGTGCGTTCATGCGCCAGCGCCAGAAGGTCTTGATACGCCGCCAGCCGCAATCCCGCCGCCACCCAGAGCGCGTGCGCTTCCAGCGCCCTGCGCTGCACGCCGATCGCGGCAATCAGCGCTTCGGTTCGCGCCAGAGACACCGCCGCATCCGTCTGACCGCGCGCCAGCCTGCGCTCGTCGATCGCGCGATCGCGCCACAGCGCAAACAGGGCGCCAAGCCGCACTTCGCCAAGCTGGTTGGTGTAGCGTTCGTCCTCGTAGAGCGGGAAGCTGCCATCGGAAATCCGATAGCCGCCATAGGCATAGCCGCCGCGATTGGCGAATGGCCGCACATAGCGCCCGTCAATCCAGCGGCCATCATAGTAGCCGGTCAGCCGGGTTTCCGCCGACACATCCACGGTCGGATCGAACGCACCATCGGCTGTCAGCCGGCGGGCTTGCGCCGCGCGCACCTGCGCGTCGGCTTCCAGCAGCTGCGGCGCATTGCGCCGGGCCGCAGCCAGAATATCGGCCAGCGCGATCGGCTTGCCCCAGACCGGCGAGGCCAGCGCCAACACCAGCAATCCGCCGCAGCAAAGGGTCCGCATTCAGCCTGCTTTCCCGGCGTCGGGGGCTGCCGCCGGATCCTTCTGTTCGCGGTCGATCGGCCGCTGGAACTGCAGCGGAAAATCGTTCAGCTGTCGCCAGATTTCGTAGCCCACCGTCACCGTGTCCATCACCACCCAGCCGCGGGTTTTCGCGCCCAGCCGCACCGCCGGTTCTTCCGGCCAGGCGGGTCGGTCAGCCGCCGGTGCCACCAGCACCCGGTACAGCCCGCTGGGCGCCGGTGCGGCGTCCACCGAAAACACCACGCCGTCGAAGATGCCGCGCGCGATCGACGGCCAGCCGGAAAACTGCACCGCCGGCCAGCCTTCAAACTCCAGCCGCACCCGCCGCCCGGCTCCGATCAAAGACACATCGCGCCCGTCCACAAACAGCTCGACCACGGCATTGGTGGTTTCCGGCGCGAAGGTAGCCAGCACATCGCCCTCCTTCACGAAGCTCGCTGTATCCCCCACCATGATCTGCTGGATCACCCCGTCGCGCGGGGCCCGCACGATCTGCGCCTGCTGGCGGTTGATCCGCACGTCCAGCGCCGCCAGCTTTGCCCGCACCTGCGCCAGCTTGGCGCGATACTCCTCCACCTTCAGCTGCGCGGCTTCCAGATCCTGCGCCGCTCCAAGCCCTTCTTTCACCAGCGTCTGCATGCGCCGGACATCGCGCTGGGCAATGCGGATCTGCACCTCGGTCGCGCGGGCCTCGGCCTGCAACTGGCTGCGTTCGGTGCCAAGCCGTTCGAGAAACTCGGGATCATTGTCGACGATCCGCGCGATGGCATCCCCCTCGCTGATCGCCAGGCCTTCGATGACATACCATTCCGCCACCCGGCCGGATGTCAGCGCGCTGACATTCTGGATCCGGTCGCGCGGCTCCAGCGCGGTAACGCGCCCCTGTCCTTGCGCGGTCTGCACCCAAGGCACCAGGAACAGGAACAGGGCGGTTGCCACCAGGGTCACCAGGATCAGGATCGCCACATTGCGCAGCACCGCCGGCGTTTTCTGGGCCTGCAGCGTGTGAAAGTACGCCCTGTCCTCAGCCAGCATTGGCCGGCCCCTTGCCCACCTTGGAGCGCAGCTGATCGAATTCGTTGACGTTTGCCAGGATGCGCTGCTCCTGCCGGCCAACCCACAGATAGCCATCGAGAGCGATATCTTCCGGCCGGTTGGAGAAATAGATGACGGTGGTGCGGCTGCTTTCGAGATGACGGAACACGGCCTGGACCCGATGCATCGACACCATATCGATCAGCGGCGACAACACCAGGATGCGCGGTCGCGACACGATGGCGCCGGCCAGTTTCAGCTGCATGGCCTTGGGCAGCGACAGCGGCCAGCCGGTGGTGGACAGCAGGGTCTGCATGCCGTCCGGCAGCATGGCAATCCGCTCGTACAGCCCAACCAGCTTGAGCGCCTCGGTGATTGCCGTGGGATCACCGCCCTGGTTCGAAAGCGCCATATAGTCGGCGATGCTGGTTTCCACGATGTTCGGACGGTCGAGCACCACGATGTCACTGCGCAACTGCAGGATGTTGATCGATGCAATGTCAATTTCGCCGAGCGTTGCCAGCCCGCTCAGCGGCTTCTGGTGCCGCTTCAGGAAGTTGGAGAACATCCGCTCCATGCCCGGATCGCCGCTGGCCACCAGCTTGGAGCCTTCGGGGATGGAAAAATCAAACCGCACATCGCCGAAATCATGCATGAAGCGCACATTGTGCAGCCGCAGATCGGCGCGCTCCGGCCGGTTGTTCGCTGCTGCCTGGTCGCCGCGCGATTCCTGCGGCAGGCTGTAAATCAGGTCCAGCTCGTCCAGCCCGGCCACCAGATCGTAGAAATAATCGAGGTATACACCCAGCTGGGCGGCACCCAGGAACACGCCTGAAAGGATCAGCTCGGCCGCCACCAGCTGGCCGATCGAAAGCTGCTCCTGAATGACCAGCCAGCCACCGAGTGCCAGCAGCGCCGCGCTGGCCAGCGCATACAGCCCGAACAGCGCCAGCGACTGGGGAAAGGTGCGGCGGAAATGCCGCTGGTGCGCGGCGATATAGTCTGCCGTCATCGCATCCGACCGTTGCAGCGCAAACTGGATGTGCCGCCCGGATTTGTAGAAGCCATCCGAGCCGCCAACGCTTTCCAGCCAGTGGCCAAGCGCGTATTTTTGCCGGCACAGCGCGATGCTGGTCTGCATGGCGCTGCGCGCCCAGATGCGCCAGATCAGCCACAGCAGCGCAATGAACAGCAGGTTGAAGACAAGGAAAAACGGGTGGTAAAAAGCCGTTACCACAACACCCACCGCTGCCTGCAGCACCACGGTGAAGCCGCCCACCATCAGCGCGGGCACCGCCTTGTGCACGGTCATGACTTCGAAATAGCGGTTCAGCAGGTCGGAGCGCCGATCATCCTGGAAAAAGGGATTTTCCGCGTGCAGCACACGAACCGTGATGTCGGCAGCCAGCCGCGCGGTGAACCGGCGCCGGAAGATTTCCATGAGATAGGTGCGAAATGCGTTCAGCATCGCCCATAGCAAGAGCAGGACAAGCAGCACCGCGGCCAGCGTGAAAAGCGGCGCGGGCAGGCCGGTGCTTGCCACGCTGTTGATCAGCATCTGGACCGAAATCGGCGTTGCCAGCGACAGCAGGCTGATGCCGATGCCGTAGATGATGGCCATGGTGAAAAATCCGCGGTCCGGGCCGAGGATCGTCGATGCCCAGACAGCCACGTCGCGCAGGCGCACATCATGCCCCGTCAACGGCAGCGGCCTTTCAGTCCTGGCATGGCCTGCAGCCATTCGTCGTGCATGTCGGGTTCCGGCATCGTTGGCAGAATGCAACAAAGCCACAGCGATAGCTATGTGTCACGTGCGAAACAATCCCGGCGGCCACACCCCTGACGGATACCGGAGACGCCAGCGCTTTGCCTCAGCGGGCTGGAGCGCGGCGCTGCTCATAATCGATCCGGATTCGCACCCATTCGCCAACCTGGTCCTTGCCGCCGATTCGTGGCGGGCGAACGCGGAACTGCCAGGCAGCTGCCTGCACCGAGCGGGCGATTCCGGAGCCGGTGGGATATTCCCCCTCGATCACGCAATCCTGCACGCGATAGTCGGCCACCGTTCGGCAGGCGATCAGGCCCCAGCCCGGGCCTCGCGCGGTGGAGAGATAGCCGCGCAGCTCGTCATCATAAGGCTCGCGATACCATTGTGCGGCATAGAGTGGCTCGCCATTCGGGCCGCTGCCCTCCACCCGGACGCTGTCGGGCTGCGGCGGAGGGCGCACATCGGGCGGGCCATAGACTCGCGCCGGCCGGGCTGGCGGCGCCGGGGGCGCCGGTGGGGTCGGTGGCTGTGCCAGAGCGGTGCTGTCTGGTGGCGGTGGAATCACCGGCGGCGCGGGCAGCGGTTCCGGTGGCGCAGCTTGCAGCGGGGGTTGCGGTGGAGCAGGCGGGGGCTCGGCAACGGGCGTCGGGAGAACCGGAGGCTCCGGCGCGCTTGGCTCCTGCTGTGGCTCGTCTGGCTCCTTCTCGGCGGGTACGGCGAAAATCTCCAGATTTACCGCGTCCGCCGCCGCCTTGCGGACATAGGCCGGGGCAAGGCTGAGGACCAGCAGCCCCAAAGCCATATGCAACAGCACGACAAAGGCCATCACCGCAGCGCGGCGGCGAAGCTCCTCCCGACCAATCCAAGGCGCTGCTTCAGGGGCATGCGTGTCAGGCGGCATCGGCGGCATCTGGTCCTGGCGAAAGCGGCGAACAGGCGGCGGTCAAGCCCGGCAAGTGCCAGGTCGACGGACGGTTTGCAGAGTTTGCTGCCAAAGCCCGTGCGAACAGGGTATCAGCCTCTGCGGCGCGCTTTGTCGCCATTCGACACCGAACACAAGGCCGGCCGCGCCAGTGCGACGATTGACGCTCCCCGGTCAGAGAGGCGTCAGCGAGCCGTCAGCGAGCCGTCGGCAGCTTCGCCATGGCCGCGACAACGGCCTTGTCGAGCGTAGCGGACAGGTCGCTCGAAGCTTGCAGCGACTTGGTCACCGTTCCTTCCCAGACCAGTTGCTTGCGCGCTGCATCGACCAGGTCGATGGTCAGCGTGCCCTCCTTGTATTGGGTCACTTCGGTGCGCTCGGAATATTGCGGCCACGGCTGATAATATCCGCGCCGATAGCCATAATAGCCGCGCGGCATCACCGCCATGGTCGGCTCGGCATATTGCGACACGCGCATCTTGTCTTCGAGCGTGGCGCCGAAGTTGATCAGCAGATCAGGGCTGCTGTCGGCATAGGCAAAGCCACGCGCCTCCATTTCCCGCCGGGTCGATGCCTTCAGCTGGCTGGAAACCAGCGTCTGATACCCCTGCCGATCGGTGCCGAACGGCTCCGCGAAACCAAAGGTCCGATACTGCGCCAGGTTCAGCGACGGATCGGCAACCGTCCGGACATTCGGGCTGGACGCGCAGGCGGCCAGAGCCAGAAGAGCGGACGCCAGAACGGCACGCAAAGTCATCGGAAAATTCCCTCCCAACAACGGAAATACTATCACAGCGGCCTTGGTATTGCCCAATTCCGCACAAAGCCACAACACAAGACTATGCAAAGGGAAACCCATGCCAGAGGATGACCATCCAGCAGTCAGTAGCGATGCGCCGGCGGCGAAGCGAACGGATCTGTGGGCTGCCATCATCCTGACCACGGCCGGGCTGCTTTCAGCCTGGGCCAGCTTCCAGGGCGGCCTGTGGGGAGGGCAGGAAGCCGAGCATTTTCATCGGGCCAATGCCGAGTTCACCCGCAGCAGCGAATTGTCCGTCGTCGCCGGCCAGCGCGAGATGGAACATTCCGCTTTGTTTGTTGCTTGGCTGGGGGCAATGGCCGAAGGACAGACGGCGCGGTCGGCCTATCTGGAGCGGCAGTTCCTGCCGCCGTTCGATGCCGAATTTCGCAAGTGGCGCGCGGATTTGCCAGCCGACTTGCGCGCCGCGGCAAAGAAAGTGGGGCGTCCGCAGTTTTTGGGCCTGCTCGCGCAGCCGGCCAACGCCGCCAGGGCTTCGGCCATGCTCGCCACCGAGGAAGCCAATCGCACCGGAGCGATTGCCGACCGCTATGACCGCTGGACGGTCATGCTGGCCGGCGCGCTGTTTCTGGCCGGCATGGCAGCCGTGGTGCAAAATAGCCGGGCAAAGCAGATGATGATCTGGCTCGCCGCCGGCTTGACCGTGATCCCGATGGTGGCGCTGATCCTGCTGCCGGTCACCTTTCAGGGCTGAGGCGGCGTGCGGTTCACCGGTCAGGCGAACGGCCCAAGCCGTGCCGCCATTCCGAGCACCGCCAACAGCGCCAGCAGCAGCAGCAGGAAAGCCGACAGATTGACCGCGGGGTGCAGCATGGGCTCATCAGGCGACAACAGCCCTTCAGCAATCAGCCGTTCGCGTTTCGCATTCAGCCGGGTGCGAAACCGGCTTTCCGACCACAGGCCATGCGCCAGCACCAATATGCCAAGCAGCACCAGCGCCAGGCCGAACATGGCAGGCCGGCCCTGCGGCACGGTTTCACCCAGCAAATCGTCCGAAGCCAGAACACGGAAAAAGGAAAACAGGGTAAATCCGAAGCCGACCATCGAAAAGGATGTGCGCAGCGTCGCCATCATGGTGCGGTCGGTTGCCATGCGGGTTCGCTCGAAGGCCAGTGCCGTGCGCTCTTGCGCCAGAAGTGTTGCAACATTGGCCGGGGGTGTGTCGCTCATGGGTGCCGCCTCCGATGGCATGGTTCAGATTGAGGGGATAGGGTGATGGAAGAGCAGTTTTTCGCACTTGCGGAGCTGGTGGCGCTGGGGATCGAAGCCGTGGTTGTCCTGATCCTGGCAATCGCTTCGATCGTTGCGCTGCTGCGCCTGGTGCGGCTGTTGCTGGCAGGCGAAAATGCGATCGTCATTCGCCGCGAAGTCTGGATGAAGTTCGGCGTTGCCATTGCGCTGGCGCTGGAGTTCGCACTGGCTGCCGACATCATCCGCAGCACGATTGCGCCAAGCTGGGACGCGATCGGCAAGCTGGGCGCGATCGCCGTCATTCGCACGCTGCTGAATGTGTTTCTGATGCGCGATCTGGAATCCCTGGGCGAGAAAAAGGACGCTGCCCCGCGCGAATGATGTGGCAGGCCGCTCAATCCCGCGCCTGTGCCCAGCGTCCATACGGCGCACCGATCAGCGCGCCCGCAAGGAGATAAAGCAGCACCACCGCCACCACCGGTTGTGTAGTGACCAGATCCGTTGCCACCGCCGCTCCGATCGCAACCCCTGGATGCCGGGTGGCGGTTGCCACGGCAAGCGCGTGGCGATTGCCCTTGATCGGCCCGCCCAGCCAATGGCCGATGGCCAGTCCGGCTCCGATCATCAGGACCACGGCCAGCAGGGTTATGCTGCCGGCAGCGGCGATGATTCCGGGTGACGTTTTCCACAGGATGATCAGCAAGCCGACGGCGAGCAACAGCGATCCCGATATGCGCATGGGGCCAGCCAAGCGCGCCGCCAGCGCCGGCACCACTGCGGCGATCCCGATTCCGGCCCCCAGTGGCGCAAGGATGGTGATGAAGATGGTGCGGGCGATGGCGAGCACATCCAAACCCGCCTCGCGACCGAACACTTGCATCGCCAGCAAAAGGAACAGCGGGGCCGCAATGAGCGCGGTTATCGAAGCAGCCACCTGGATCGCCAGCGCAAAATCCAGCGATCCGCCGAGCTTGGTTTCCTTGTTCGGCAGAATCGGCGGCATCGGCGACACCGCCAGCGCCAGCAGCGCGATGCGCGCAGCCGGCTCCAGCGGCAGCAGCCAGGCAATCAGCAAGGTGACAAGCGGCAGCGCCACGAACATGGACAGCATGGCGCGGCCGATGGCGCCCGGTGCGGCAAACCCGGATCGTAGCGTTCCGGGTGGCGCCGAAAGCCCGATTGACAGCACGATGAGGACAATGCTGGCGACAATGGCCAGCTTCAGAATGGCGGCGGGATCCAAAACGCGTCCTCCTCATGCAATCGGGGCGGGCGGGACCCTATCCTGCCCGCCCCGAATTGGCCAAACGCTCTGCTATGCGCCGCCGGAGGCGGCCTGTTCCATCTTGGCGAGCACGCCCTCCAGATTAAAACTGGCGGCCTTTTGGCTGGGCGGGAATTCCGCGAATGTTTGCAGAAACTCCGCGACCCCCGCCTGCGCCGGCACCAGCAGATAGATGCGCCGGAACATCCAGTCCCAATAGGTGTTCGACGTGGTCTGCGCGAACTCGTAGGGATCGATGCGCAAATTGTAGATCGACGGTGCCCGGAGGGTCACGAACGGCTCGGCCCAGAGCCCGAGCGTGCCGGCGCTACGCTGCTCCATGAACACGATCTTCCAGTTCTGGTAGCGCAGCGCGACAATGTCGCCATCGTCGGAGAAGTAGATGAAGCCCTTGCGTGGGCTTTCCTTCACTTCGCCGGTCAGGAACGGCAGCATGTTGTGACCGTCCAGATGCACCTTGTAGCTGTGGCCGGCGAGGGCATCGCCCTTCTTCAGCCGCTCTTTCACATCGGTGTCTCCGGCGACCGCCGCCAGTGTCGGGAACCAGTCGAGGTGGGCCATCAGATCGTTGCACACCGACCCGGCCTTGATCTTGCCTGGCCAGCGGATCATTGCCGGAACGCGATAGGCACCTTCCCAGTTGGTGTTCTTTTCCGAGCGGAAGGGCGTGGTGCCGGCATCGGGCCAGGTGTTGCAGTGCGGGCCATTGTCGGTGGAGTAGAACACCAGCGTGTCTTCCGCGAGGCCCAGCTCGTCCAGCAGGTCCAGCAGCTGTCCGACATGCTTGTCATGATCGACCATCACATCATGGTAGATGGATTGATCCGGTCCGGCTTGCCCCACGCTCTCGGGCTTGGCGTGAGTCCAGGCGTGCATGTGGGTTGTGTTGAACCAGACGAAGAAGGGTTCATCATCGGCCTTGGCTTCCTTGATGAAGCCCTTGGCCCGCTCGAGGAACTCATCGTCAACGGTTTCCATGCGCTTTGTCGTCAGCGGCCCGGTGTTCTCGATCTTCTGGCCGCCCTTGCCGTCTGCCCAGCAGTGCAGCACGCCGCGCGGGCCGAAGCGCTCCTTGAACTTGGGGTCTTTCGGATAGCTCTCATGCTCGGGTTCTTCCTCGGCGTTCAGGTGGTAGAGGTTGCCGAAGAATTCGTCGAAGCCGTGCATCGTGGGCAGATGCTCGTCGCGGTCTCCCAGGTGGTTCTTGCCGAACTGGCCGGTGCGATAGCCCTGGTTTTTCATCGCCCGCGCGATGGTGGGGTTCTGCGCCTGCATCCCTTCGGCAGCACCGGGCAGGCCCACCTTGGTGAGCCCGGTGCGCAGGCCACATTGGCCCATGATGAAGGAGGCGCGCCCCGCGGTGCAGCTTTGCTCGGCGTAGTAGTCGGTAAACAACATGCCTTCCCGGGCGATGCGGTCGATGTTGGGCGTGTGATAGCCCATCATCCCGTGGGTGTAGCAGCTCAGGTTCGATTGGCCTATGTCGTCGCCCCAGATCACAAGAACGTTCGGTTTTCCTTTTGCCATGATGGCTCTCCCGCTTGCGCCTGTTCGTGAAGGATACCGCAACCCGGCCAGGCGAAGTCCGGAGCGATCAGCGGTTGTTGAACAAGAGGCTATCACGACCGGCCCGGAAAGCTTGCCCAATTCGGGGCAATCCTTCAGATAATGCAACAGCCGTGCAAATATTCGGGGTGATATGGTCAGTCGGGGCGAATTGCTGAATCGCATGCCGGAGCAGATTGCCGCCGGACGCAGCAATTTGCTGGAAAAGGGCTGGCTTTCGCTGATGCCACCCGATTTTCAGGAGGCCTTGCTGGAGATTGGAAGCTGGCGCAGCGCGGACATTGGCGAGGAATTCATCCACGCCGGAGACACCCATGGCGGCCTGGTCGGTATCGCCAGCGGAACGATCGAGGTTGCCGTCGAGTCGGGTCATCCCGATGCCCGGTTCATGCATCTGGCCCATTCCGGTTTCTGGGCCGGCCATCGCCCGCTCATCGGCAAGCCGCGCAATGTGGCGTTTGTTGCCCGCACCCGGTCGCTTTGGGTGCTAATTCCGCAGCTGGCGGTGGGACGGTTGCTGCGCGAACAGCCGCACTATTGGCGCCACATCGTCTCATTGTCGGATATGGTGTGTGAACTTGCCATGCAGATCATGGTCGATCTCACCCGCCAGAACGGGATTTCGCGTGCGGCCGCCACATTGCTGCGGCTGGCTGGATGCCGCACACGGAACCCTGGCCCGGCAGACGATGTGGAAATCCG
>JAIMJL010000065.1:0-13387 GCA_020693225.1 Sandarakinorhabdus sp.
CTTCATCATGTTTGCCATCCCCTTGTTTCGTTGGACTGTGCCGGCAATGGTGTGACCATCATACCGATCGATCCGTCGCGGATGCCGTTGCTGCCGGCGCTATGGTCGCGGTGCGGATAGCGGCTGTCACGCAGATAGGCTGCTGCCGGGATAGCAAAGCTGCGCCCCGCTGCGGCTATCGCACCAGCAAGGTTGCACCCGCCGGTTGCGGTGGTGGCGGGCCGCCTTCGATGAAGGCGGCACTGGCGCCTGCTGCCGCCTCGAACAGCCGCGCCTGATCGGCGCTGGGGGCATATTCCGGCCGGCCGATGCGGTTGCCGAAATAATGGTCCACGCCTTCGCCCACCCAGAGCCAGCGTGGCGAGGTGGCGGAGGCTTCGAAGCTGGCCTTGTGGGCCTCCCAGCTTGGCGCGATGACCGGAAACTGATCGGCGGTGCCGGTTGCCACGAACATCGGCACGGCGATCTTCGCCCAGCCCGGACGATCGATGAATCCGGGCAATGGCCCCGGCGGCGAGAAGGCTATGATGGCGGTGACGCGCGGATCGGGGACAGGGCCACCATCGCCGGTTATGACGGCCTCGGCGCCGCCCAGCGCCTGCGCCACCAGTCCGCCGTAGCTGTGCCCGGCGGCGACCACCGGCACTCCGGGGAAGCGGCGCTGCAACTCGGCGATGGCGATGCGCATGCCGGCCAGCCGCTCGGCCCAGGCTTCGGTGCGGCCGATCTTGCCGCCGCCGGGATGTTCCGGGCTGTCGGCGTGCAGCACGGCCGCGACGGCATGTCCCGCGCTGGCCCACATTCGGGTGAGGGCATCATATTTTTCGGCGTTGGCGAGCGCGCCGTGGGAAAAGGCGATCAGCCGCGACGATTGGCCCATACCATCCGGCAGCCACAGCCGCAGCGGCACACCGGACACAACGGTTTCCACCAGCACGGGTCCACCGGGCGGCGGCAGCGGGCGGGCAGCGGGCAGGGCGAGTGCGGGGGCTGCGGCGATCCAGGCGGCGGCCGCGAGCGCCGATCGGCGGGTCATCAGGGAAGCGCAAGGATGCATCATGCCCTATCCTAGGCGTGCATCGGGCGGTGCGTCGAGGGAGGCGCTGACGCTGGCAGCTTTCTGGCGCAACACTTCGGCATAGCGGGCTTCGGCATCGCGCATCGGCATGGCAGAGGCAAAGAAGATGAGCGACAGCGCGCCCGCCACCTTGCCGCCGCGAAACAGCGGCACCGCGATGGACGAGGTTTTGCCCGGTGTGGCAGTGTAGACGTTGCGAGCTTGCGTGGCATAGCCTTGCCGGCGGATCTGCGCCAGCATCGTTCCATCGCGCAACAGCATCCGGGCCATCCGCTCGGCTGGCCCATCCTGGGCGCCGAGGCCGTTCAGGATCAGCTCCAGCTCCTGCGGATCCGCCCAGGCGAGCCAGGCCTTGCCGGATGCGCATTCCACCAGCGGCAAGGTGTAGCCGGGGGCGTAGTTGTGCAGAGTGAGCGAAGTCATCTGGTGTGTGCTGTCGCGCACCATCATCAGGCTGCCGACCCGCATGGACAGCGATATCGGCCACAGCAGCTGCCGGGTCAGGTCTTCGATCGCCGGGCGGCACAGGCCGATCAGCGCATCGTCATCGTGCCAGCCGCTGGACAGCGATTGCACCAGCGCCGTGGGGCGATAGCGTTTGCGCGCCGGCTCGCGTTCGATCATGCCGCACTCGGTCAGCGTTGCCACGATGCGGTTGGCGGTGGGATAGGGGATGGCGGCCGCGCGGCTGATCTGCATCATCGTGAGCGCGCCGCCACGATTGATCGCCTGCAAAACGGTCAAGCCGCGGGCCAGCGCACGGACATTGCCATCGCGTTCGCCATCGCGTTGGGAGGCGTGTTCGCTGGTCGGCTCGGTCATGTGATCCTGCTATCCGGTGTGCGGATAATTTGCCATCCTTGCGCTTGATGTCAAACCGCAGCCCTAAGGTTGCTTGCAGCATCTGGGCATTTGGGAGAGCGTTATGCATCGTCGCGAACTGTTGATGGCTTCGGCGGTTTTTGCTGCCGGAAGTGCGCTGGCCTCGGCACCAGCGCGGGCCGTGGGTGCGCCGGATCGATCGGCGGCAGGCCTGCGGGGCCCGGCGGTCGATCTGCTCACCCCGCGCGGCAATATGGAAGCCTGGGCCCGGCTGTTGGGCAATACCGACATGAAGAGCACCAAATATGGCTGGGCGCAGGGCCTGATCCAGGGCGTCCGCCCCGGCGAGGCCAACCGCGACCTCGTGGGCTTCACGATGATGTCCACCGCCCGCCTGCTTCCGCTTGAGGATGGCGTTGGCTATCGCAAGGTTTTGCGCGAGGCGGGATTTTATACCGATCTGAAATCGGGCGAGATCCTGGAAGAATGGACGAATCCGTATCTGAACGAGACGGTGAAGGTGGTTCCGATCCTGAACGATCCCTTCAACCACACGATCACCGAATATCGCCCGGCACCGCCCAGCTATGGCGGGCTGAACAAGGGCGCGCCAGCGGCGAAGATTCCGTTGCAGTTGGACTGGACGCGGCGCGGCGATCGGCTGAACATGATGAGCCACATCAACCTGTTTTACCCAAGCGCCCTGCAGCCGGCGAAATGGCCGCGCGAAAGTGCGACGCCCTTTGCGCAGGTGACCGAGGCCTTCCTGTATCAGATCGAATGGGCCGACATGCAGAACAAGCGCAAGACGAGCGTGGAATATCATGGCACCTGGTCCCGTTCCACGCCCTGGCTGCCGTGGATGCTGATGGGGCCAACGACCGGGCATGCGCAATATTACACCTTCATGGGAGCGGTGGACGACATCAACAAGATCGATCGCCGCACACTGGACTATGTGGAGAAGCACCACCCGAAATATCTGGTTGCGCCGGAAAAATGGGAAGAGCCTTCGCTGTCCAGCCTGGAATGGTTTGCCAGGGAGCAGAAGCCCGCGCCGGTGCCGGCCGGCGGTCCTGTTCCCAGCGCGCCGGAGCCGAAGCTGCCGGCCTGGTTCAAGCAGGGCTGAGGCCAGGATCGGCCTTTGCCTCGGTTGCCGCGTCTGTGCCGCTGAAATCCGGATAGCGGCCCATGCTGAGCAGCAGCATGGGCAGCAGCGCGAAGATGGCGGCAGATACCAGCAGCGCCGGCTGATAGCTGCCCGTTTGATCGAACACCCGGCCGAAGATCGGCGGGCCGAGGCCGCCGCCCAGCAGCATGCCCACCATCAACTGGCTGTAGACCACACCATAATTGGCCATGCCGAAATAGCGGCTGGCCATGAAGGCGACCAGATCGAACTCGGCGCCGGCGGCCAGCCCCACCAGCACCACGGCGGACCCCAGCACCAGCGGGCTGCTGCTGGAGCCGAACGCCAGCAGCAGGCAGGACAGCGCCGGCAGCAGCAGGAAGGCAACCGCAACCGCCGGCGCCCAGAAGCGATCGAGCAACATGCCGGCGATGATCCGCCCGGCAATGACCGCAAGGCCGACAAGGCTGGCATAAAGCGCGGCGTCTGCCGCGGAAAAGCCGCGATCGCCCAGCAGCGGCACCAGAGACGGAATGATGCCGGACACCGCAAAGGTGATCAGCGCGAACACCAGCAGCATGATCCAGAAGCGCCGATCGCGAAAGGCCTGCGCGCGTGACAGGCCCACAGCCGCCATCTGCCCCGGCACCACCCGATCATGAAACAGCAGGAAGGTGAGCGGCAGCGCCAGCCCGAGCACGCCGGCGCCGAGCGCAACATAGCCCATGCGCCAGCCATGGTCTGCCACGATGGCGGTGATAAGCGGCGGGGCGATCACCGCGGTAAGGCCGGTTCCAGCCAGCATGATGCCGAGCGCCGTGCCGCGCGCCTTGTCAAACCAGCCGTTCACGCCGCGGGTCCAGGTGACCGGCGAAGTGCCGGCACCCAGCAGCGCGAGCACGAACCAGGCGATATACCAGTGGGTAAGCGAATTCACCGCAGCGATGCCAAGCAGCCCGAGACCGAGGCCGATTTGCGACAGCAGCGCGACTTTGCGGGCACCCCATTTGTCGGCGAGAATGCCATAGGCCCAGGCGACGCACAGCATGCCCAGCATCTGCACGGCAAAGCCCCATTGCACCGCCTCGCGGCTCCAGCCGAAGGCTTCGCCGAGCGGCTTCACGAACAGGCCGAGCGTGTAGAAGGGCAGCGCCGAGATGCCGAACATGGCACCCGTGAGGCCCGCCAGCAGGATGCGCCAGCCGGCGCGAAATTCGCCTGCGGTGCTGGCTTCTGCCGACACCGTCATTGCCCTTGCGGCGTCGTCTTGCGCTTCAGGATGTTGACGATGGCGGCCTGTTCGCGCGGATCGGGGATGGGGCCGGACGAAATGATCATCGAGGTACCCGGCATTTTGGCCTGCGGGTCGGCGATGTAGCGGGCGATGGCTTCCTCCGTCCAGACAAGGCCGCCGTCGCGCGCCCGGCCCATGGCGGCGGAATAGCCGAAGCCGGGCACGGTGCCGGCCTTCTGGCCGATGATATTGTAGAGGTTTGGCCCGACCTTGTGCTGATCGCCACCCGGCTGCATGTTGTGGCAGAAGGTGCACCATTTGAAGGTGCGCGCCTCCACTTCGCGCTCGAAATCGTCGGCCGGTTTGGCAGCCAGCCCGGTGATGGCCGGTGCGGCATGCCATTCGCGGCCGTCTTCCACCGCCACATCGGCCTTGCTGGCAAAGGGCACAACCTTGAAGAGGCCATAGGGGCCATAGGCGCCGGCAATCACCAGCAGCAGGGCGGCCACCGCCGACAGTCCGCGCGCCAGCGGCGAGGCGGCTGCCGTGCGCTGCACCGGCGCGCGCGTGCGATGGATGAAGAAGGTTAGCAGGCCCCAGCCTGCCGCAATGGCCCAGAAGATCGCCACCGCCATCGGGCCGGGATCGGGCGAACGGAAGGTGGCGAAGGCATAGACGGTGGAGGTGAGGCCAAGGAAGGCAAAGGCCCCGTGCCCCGGCGGAAAGCCGCTGATCAGCCCGTGCCGGAAGCGCAGCCGGAACCAGGCTGCCGTTAACAATGTGGCGAGGTTCAGCACCACCAGCATGAAGCCGAGGCCGGAGTGGAAATAGCCGGTCGCCTGCCAGACCGCCCGATCGCGCGCCATACCCTGCGGCACCTCGACCGGGCCGAAATGCACCGGCAGATCATCGGACCAGGCGTAGACAAGGCCCAGAATGGGGGCGCCGAGCATCAGCAAAAGGGCAGCCAGCGCAAGGGCTCGACCCCATGTGAAGGCCGAACCCGGCAGGCCGGCGGGCGCTGCGGGGCGCTCGCGCAGCCAGGCCCACAACCGGAGGAGAGCGGTGAGGAAGAGCAGGGCACCCAGCAGATAGTGCCAGCCGCGCAGCTCTTCGCGCAGCGGCAGCAGCCGATCGGTGCGGGCCAGGGTGATGGTGACGATGCCATGAGCCAGATACAGGCCGGCCAGCGCCCAGCCGCTGGCAATGCCGAGGCGGGAATAGCCTTGATCGTGATGCGATGTCATACGGGGAAGCATAGGTGAGGGAAGGGCGGACGGTAAGGCTTCCCCCCCAATGTTCGCTGGCCGGATATATGCGGCAGCCGCAAGATGGCATAGGCAAGGCGGCCGGGAAGTGGCAGATAGCAGACCCCCGCGTTGGAGAAACCCTTGAAGCGCATTCTTCTGCTGGCGATCATCGCGGTTGCGATCGGGGCCTTTTTCCAGCTTGGGCTGGCCGACGCGCTGACATTGGAAGCATTGAAGGCACGGCAGGCGGAGTTCGAGGCGCTGCGTGCCGCCAACCCCTGGCGCATGGCGGGCCTGTTTTTTCTGGCCTATGTTGCCGTGACGGCGCTTTCCATTCCGGGTGCTGCCATCCTGACCCTGGCGGCCGGTGCGCTGTTCGGCCTGGCGACGGGGACGCTGCTGGTGTCGTTCGCGTCCAGCATCGGCGCAACGTTGGCGTTTCTCACCGCCCGCTTCATTGCCCGCGCGCCGGTGGAAGCGCGGTTTGGCCAGCGGTTGCAGGCGATTGACGCCGGCATGCAGCGCGACGGCGCCTTCTATCTTTTCACGCTTCGGCTGGTGCCGGTGTTTCCCTTCTTCCTCGTCAATCTGCTGATGGGCCTCACCGCCATCCGCACAAGCACTTTCTACTGGGTCAGCCAGCTCGGCATGCTGGCCGGCACGATCGTCTATGTGAATGCCGGCACCCAGCTGGCCGGGATCGATGCGCTTTCGGATATCGTGTCGCCGGGGTTGCTGCTGTCGTTCGTGCTGCTGGGTGTTTTTCCGTGGATTGCCCGCTGGGCGGTTGCCCGCTTGCGCCGCCTGCGGGTGGATAGCGGGCCGCGAGCGAGCGACCGATGACCGAAGCCTTGGCACACTTGCAGGGCGTCTTCGGGATCGTCCTGCTGCTTGCGGCAGCCCGCCTGCTGGCGCCAAAAGGGTCGGAGGCGATCCCCTGGCGCTTTATCGCCGGGGCGCTGGCCCTGCAGGTCATTCTTGCGCTGCTGATCGTCCGTGTCCCCTTCATCTGGGAGCTGATCGGGCTGGCCAATGCCGCGGTGTCTGCCGTGGAACGGGCGACCTTGAAGGGGTCGGCCTATATGTTCGGCTATCTGGGCGGCGCGCCCTTGCCGTTTGCGCTGAAGCCCGGCGAGGCGGCACCGCTGGTCATCGCTTTCCAGATTTTGCCGCTGGTCATCGTGTTTTCCGCGCTGGCCGCGCTGCTGTGGCATTGGGGCGTGCTGCGCGCTGCGGTGCGCGGGCTGTCTTTCCTGTTGCGGCGCACTTTGGGGGTTTCGGGCGTGGTGGGCCTGGGCGGCGGCGCCAGCCTGTTTCTCGGCGTGGTGGAAGCGCCGCTCGTGCTGCGCGCCTGGCTCGATCGGGTGAGCCGGTCCGAGCTGTTCGCGCTGATGGTGCTGGCGATGTCCACCATTTCCGGCGCCTTGCTGATCCCTTATGCGCAGACCATTCGCGCGGTGGTGCCCGATGCGGTTGGGCACATGATTTCTGCGTCCATCATCTCGCTGCCGGCGGCGATCCTGCTGGCCCGGCTGATGCTGCCGGGCGATGGTGCGACCGAGGCGAGCGCCGCCGACGCCGACCTGCGCTATGACAGCAGCATCGACGCCTTCGTGCGCGGAACGATGGACGGGGTGCAGCTGTTTCTCGCGGTGATCGGCATCATCATCGTGATTTTCGCGCTGGTGGCGCTGGCCGACGATGCGCTTTCGCTGCTGCCGGATGTGCAGGCCGCGCCGCTGACCTTGCAGCGGCTGTTCGGATGGCTGTTTGCGCCGCTGATGTGGGCTATCGGCGTGCCCTGGGCCGATGCAGCTACGGCGGGTGCGCTGATGGGGACCAAGGCCATCCTGAACGAATATGTCGCCTTTCTGGAGCTTGCGGCATTGCCGGCCGGCACATTGGCACCGAAATCCGCGCTGATCGTGACCTATGCGCTGTGCGGTGTGGCCAACCTTGCCAGTATCGGCTTGCTGGTTTCCACCATCGGCACGCTGGCACCGGCCCGGCGGGCCGATGCTGCAGCCCTTGGCGTGCGCTCCTGGCTGGCCGGCAATGCGGCAACCTTGATGACCGGCGCTGTCATCGGCATCGTGACTTCGGGCTGATGCTGGACGCGAAACTCCGGCCGCTGATCGATCCGCCGCTGAATGCTGCCGGGCGCTGGCTGGCAGCGCGCGGGGCCAGCGCCAACGCGGTGAGCGTTGCCGGGATCCTGGTAGGACTTTCCGCAGCGGCAGCGATCACCCTGCACCAATTCGGCCTGGCGTTCGCGCTCATCCTGCTGGGCCGGCTGCTGGACGGGCTTGATGGTGCGGTTGCCAGAGCGACCGCCAAAACGGCGTTTGGCGGCTACCTCGATATCGTTGGGGATTTTATTTTCTATGTGTCGGTGCCGGTTGGTTTTGCTTTGGCAAGCCCCGGCAATGCGATGCCGGCGCTGCTGCTGGTTGCCAGCTTTGCGTTGACCGGTGTGAGCTTTCTGGCTTTTGCCGCGGTGGCAGCCGAGCAGGGCTTGCAGACGACAGCGCATGGCGAGAAGGGGTTTTTCTATTCCACCGGCATCGCTGAAGGCGCGGAAACGATCATCGCCTTTCTGGCGATGGTGCTGTTTCCGCAGCATTTCCCGGTGATTGCGTGGGTCTATGCCGCGGTCTGCATGCTGACAGTAGCGCAGCGCAGCCTGCTCGCTTATGCTGTGTTTGCAAAAAGGGGAAAAGCGCTGTGAAAATTCTGCTGGCTATCGTGGGTGTGCTGCTGCTGCTGGTCTTGGGGGCCGGCATCTTCGTTCGCACGGCGAGCCATGATCCGGCGGTGTGGCATGTCGATCCGCTGGTTGCCGCCAACCCGGAAACCCCGAACTTTCACCGCGTTGCCCCGCCCGGCACCGCAGCCGACGCAACCACCAGCGTTTCGCCGGTGTTCCGCGCCAGCCCGGCCGAGCTGGCGCAGAGCGTGGATCGCTTTGCCATGGCGCAGCCGCTGGTGGAGCGGGTCGGCGGATCGCCGGAGGAGGGCTTTGTGACCTATGTGCAGCGCACGCCGATGGTGCGCTATCCGGACTATATTTCGGTGAAGGTGGTCGATCTTGGCGACGGGACATCGGCGCTTGCCATTCTGTCGCGCTCGCGCTTCGGCAAGAGCGACCTGGGTGTGAACAAGGCGCGCATGGAAAGCTGGCTGGCAGGCATCGACGCGCCCCGCGCCTGAGCCATTCAGCTGTTGCGGAACGCGCCCCAGTCTCCGGTGATCGCCAGCGTGCGGGTGGGGCTGTACAGATTGACGAACAGGATTTTCCCGTCCGGCGAGAAACAGGCACCGGCAAATTCGGTCTGCCAGGGTGTGCGCGCGAAATCATAGATCCGGCCAGCGGGGGTGACTCCACGCAGGTGATTGTCGGCCGGATCGGTATATTGATCTTCGCACAGGATGAGGTGGCCATTGGGCGCCACCGTCAGATTGTCGCAGAAGTTGAGCGATGCCGGATCGGTGGATTCGACGAAATTGGCCAACATGCCCGGTTCGCCTGCTTCGCCCGGTTGCCCTTCGAAGCGCGATGGCCGGTAGCGCATCACCTGCCCATGCTTGATGCTGCCGCCGGAGGTGCAGCAGAAAAAGAGCTCGGAGCCGCCGCTGGACACGCCCATGTGCAGCCCCTCGCCACGCGCGAACAGGGTTGCGCCTTTGGCCGCGCCGCGCTGGCGCAGATCGTCGTCGGGGCTTTCCGGCTGGTCCAGATCCACCCAGCGTGCCAGCGCCGATTTGCCTGGCGGCAGGCCCGCGCTGTTCCAGTTGCGCGAATCCGATACGCCGATCAGCGCTATCGCCTGCAGGCGGCCACCTTTGGCCAGCTGCCCCTTGCGGTTTGGCAGGAAGCGATAGAGCAGGCCGTCGTCGCGGTCTTCGGTGAGATAGGCTATGCCGGTTGCCGGATCGACCACGGTGGCTTCATGGTTGAACCGCCCCATGGCCTTTAGCGGCACCGGCTTTGTGAGGCCGCGCTGCCGCGCCAGCACTTCAAACACATAGCCGTGATCCTGCGTGATGCCGCCCTTGCCGGCGCGCGACACATCCTCCTCGCAGCTGAGCCAGCTGCCCCAGGGCGTGACCCCGCCGGAGCAGTTGCGGATGGTGCCGGCAAGGCTGAGCCACTGCGATTCGACCACCCCTCGGGCGGGATCATAGACCAGCGTGGTTGTGCCGCCGGGAAGTGCTGCGCCATCCGGGGTGCGATCGAATGCTTTTTTTGGCTGCTTCGAGCCCTCGCGCACGGCGCTCGTTGCCGTATGCTTCACCTGCATTTCATGGTTGCGAACCAGGATGATACGGCCATTGCGACCCTTGAATGCGCCCATGCCATCGGCGCGATCCGGCACCACCAGCCCATCGCTCATCGGCTGCTCGAACTGGGAGATGATCCGGTAGGTGAAGCCGTCCGGCAGATCGAGCATCCCGGCGGGATCGCGCTGCAGCGGGCCATAGCCGGGCACCGAGGCCATCGGTACGGCGGTTTGCGCGCCGGCGCGCAGCGCGAGCCCGGCAAAGGCCAGAGACACGAGGCCGAAGCCAAATCCGCGCCGATCGATCATTGCATCGCTTCCCTTCAGCCGGGCTTTGCGCCGGTCATGCGGAAAAAGATTCCGCTCTCGTCCTGACCGGTCAATTGCAGCACGCCCTCCACCACGGTCGCGGTTTCCAGCTCGACCGGAAAGCCCGTGTCGGCGATGACCTCGATGAACTGGTTGGGCATGGCGTGGGTGTGAAACGGGCAGCCGGGCGGATAGGCCATCAGCACGAACCGCTTCTGCCGCGAGCTGTTTTCCAGCGGCATCATATAGCCCGCCACCTTGACCCGTTTGCCGTTCAGCGCCTGCACGGCGGCTGGAAACACCGGCTTGGAATAGATATAGCCATCGGCCTTGCGGCGCGTGGTTTCTTTGGTTGCTTCCAGAATCCGCCAGGAAACCCCGCCCTTCGGCGTGGTTGCCGGTTGCCAGACATCCTGCACCGCCGGCCCCTGCTGCATGGCAACAGGGAGGGGCTGGGCAGAAGCCAGCGAAAGGGCAATCAGCATGAGCATGATGCAGCCTATGACCCGCGCGACAGGGTGCGCGCAAGGTCGGTGTTGAAAACGCGCGCGGCCGGGATCAGTGCCGCCAGAACGCCGATCGCCAGCACCGCTGCCAGGATGGCCGCTTCGCCGGGGTGCAGCACCCAGGGCTGGAGGCCAATTGCGGCCAGGGTTGGAAAGCTGGCGCGGGCCAGCGCGATCAGCAGGTGGCCAATCGCCAGCCCTGCCAGCGCGCCGGCTGCGGCAACCAGCAGCCCTTCCAGCAGCACCACGCCCATCACCTGTGCGCGCGTTGCGCCCATCACTTGCAGCAGCGCCATATCCCCCTCGCGCGCCCGGGCGGCGGACAGCAGCACGACAAAGATGGACAGCCCGCCGATTGCCGCCAGCATCCAGGCAAACAGCCGCGCCCCGTCGAGCGCGGCACCGAACAGGCCAAGCAGGCGCGCCGTTTCGATGGCTGGGCTGGCGGCCTGAAGGGCGGTTTCGCGGTTGATGGCAGCGGGCAGGCGGATCGCTGCCATGGCGTTGCGGTAGGTCACGAGGATGGCAGTGATTTCCGGCTGCGGGCTGCCGCGCGGATCGAGCACGGCGGATTGTTCATGGCTGTGGCCGGCATGCTCTGCCTCGTCCGGGTGCGGTGCGATGCCATGCACGGCCCACACGCTGGCAACCGAGGTGAGGATCAGCCGATCGGTAACGGTGCCGGTGGGGGCCAGAATGCCGACCACAGTGAAAGGCGTGGCGGCATGGGCCTGCGATTCATCATCTGCCAGGCCGTGGCTGCCGGCGAAACGCTGGCCAAGACCGGCGCCGGTTTGCCGGGCGACGTCTGCCCCTAGCACCGCTTCGGCGGGGGCTGCGAACATCCGCCCTTCGGCCAGCTTTGCGCCATGCACGGCAACAAAGGCCGGGTTGGTCCCAACGATGCGGAAGCCGCGGAAATTGTCGCCCAGCGCCAGCGGAATGGCGCGCGCCACGCCGGGATCCTTGCGCAGCAGATCGAGGCTTTGCAGCGGGATATTTCCGGTTGCCGTATCAACATGATAGACCGACGACAGGATGAGTTGCAGCGGCGATCCCTTGGCCCCCACCACCAGATCGATGCCTTGCGAATCGCGGGCGAAGCGATCGGCGGCCTGGCTGGAAAACAGCAGCAGGACGATCAGCATGGCGACCGCGAGCGCTAGCAGCAGGATGTTCAGGATGGTGACGAGGCCGCGCTCGCGCAGATAGGCCAGAGCGAGGCTCAGCATGGCGCAAGCTCCGTGACATCGGCGATATGCGCTTTCAGGCGGGCGTCGTGCGTGGCGATCAGCAGGGTGGTGCCGGTTGCGGCGGCGGTTTCCAGCAGCAGCTTCGCTACGCGATCGGCGTTGGCGTCGTCCAGCGCCGATGTCGGTTCGTCGGCCAGCAGCAGATCGGGACGGGCAGCCAGCGCGCGGGCGATGGCGGCGCGCTGGGCTTCGCCCTGGCTCAACTGGCGTAGGGCGGCATCGGCCCGGTGCCGCAGGCCGAGTGCTGCCAGCAGGCGATCGATTTCGGCGCCATCGCGCGGCTTGCCGGCGAGGCGCTGGGCAAGCTGCAGATTGCCCCGCAAGGACAGCGCCGACACCAGTCGCAGGGTTTGAAAAATGATCCCGATGTGACGCCTTCGCAACGCATCGCGCGCCGGGCGGGGGAGGCTTGCCATATCTGTGCCAGCGATCCGGATGCTGCCGCTGTCAGGCGTGTAGAGCCCGGCGATGAGGTTGATAAGGGTGGTCTTGCCGCTGCCCGATGGCCCCAGCAGCAGCCGATGCCCGCCGCGCGGCATTTGGAACGACAGGTTTTGCAGGATGTCGCTCTGACCCTGCCGAAAGCTGACATGCTGGAGATCGAGGAGCTGCATCGGCAGTTTGCCTACTCCTCCACCGCCGCTGAAGCGACCCGTTTCAGGGCTGCACCATGTCGCTGCCGCCAGTTCCCGACATGTGCTGCACATAACAGCAGGCTTCCGGCAACTGATGCCACTGTTTCGTGCGGCGCAGGCAAGCACAGGCCGAGCAGCAACAGTGCGAGGCCGGCGAGGCCGAGCGGCAGGATCACACGGGAGCGGTTGACCGCAAATCCGCTCGCCAGAGCCCACAGGCTTGTAGGCAGGGCAAACAGCACCATCCCGAGGTGGAAGGATTCGGGCACCGCCAGGGCCGTGCCCAACGTCGGCAATGCTGCCAGCGCCAGCGGCAACAGCAGGCAATGCACCAGACACAGCAGCGCAGCGCCAGTGGCGGCACGATCCAGCATATTGTGCAACTGCTTAGGTGCGGGAAGGGACTCGGGCGTGTGAAGCATTTTGAATTTATGATACAACATATCACATTTGCCAATCGGGAACTGCGTCAGGTGTTCGGTAAGGAGAGGCAAGGAACGGCCGTAATCCCCGGTTATCAGCTGTGAAGGATTTGATACGCCGTGGACCTATCCGGACATCCCCGATTTCTGCGGGCGAAGCAGGCTGCCGGCGATAGCGACTGGCAGGGGCAGGAGCGGCGGCAGCGGCTGCCCGAGTGCATCGGCGAAGCGTTGCTGGCGAGCGCGTGGCATGCGCTCAACGCCGCCGAGGTGGAGGCGGTGGACATCCATCTGCACGGCGGCGCGGTGATCGCGGGCGCGCTGGCGCTGCGGCTGCACGGGCCGGTGGCGGAGGCATCCACCCGTCGCGGCGTGTGGACGCATGCCTTTGCGGCGGATGCGGTGGTGCTGGTGCAGCATGTGTTGCGCGGAGGACGCCGCAGATAGGGTTGCGCGGCGGATGCCGTAG
>JAIMJL010000065.1:13511-17149 GCA_020693225.1 Sandarakinorhabdus sp.
GATAGATAAACGCGGCGGACGCCGCAGATCGGTGCTAGGCCATGGCGGGCGCGAAGGCTTGCGCCATCAGGCGGTAGGAGTGCAGCCGGGCCGCGTGGCTGTGCAGGATGTTCACCAGCATCATCTCTTCGGCACCATAGCTTTGCGCCAGCTGTAGCAGCCGTTCGCGGCATTCCCCCGCAGTGCCGACGATGGGGTCGCGGCCGGGCCGGTCGGGCTGCGGGTGTTGGCCTAGCCAGGCGGTGGCCTTGTCCGGGTGCGGCACGGCAATCAGTTCGCCTTGCAGCATTTTTGCAAACATCATGCGCGAGGAGGCGGCCAGCCAGTGGGCCTCGTCGCGCGTGTCCGCCGAGACCACCCAGGCCGCCACCAGCACTTGCGGCGACTGCAAGCGAATCGACGGGCGGAAAGCGGCGCGGTAGCGATCGGCCAGCTCTGGCGCGTGGCCGGCAATGAATTCGGCGATGCAATAGGGCAGGCCCATCGCGCCTGCCAGCTCGGCGCTGTCGGGGCTGGAGCCGAGTACCCAGATGTCCGGCTCGTCAGGGCCGCCGGGCAGGGTGTGTGCCAGCTTTGCAAAGGGATGATCGGCCGGCAGAGTGCCATCGAAATAGGCCAGCAGCTCGGCCAGCTGGGCGGGAAAATCATTGGGCGCGCGCTGCCGCCGATCCTGTTGCAGGGCAAAGGCGGTGAGCGGGTCGGAGCCGGGGGCGCGGCCGAGGCCGAGATCGACGCGCCCGGGCGCCAGCGTGGCCAGCATGGAAAAGGCCTCTGCCACCCGGAAGGGCGACTGGTGCGGCAACATGATGCCGCCGGTGCCGACGCGGATGCGCGATGTCGCCTGCAACACGGCTGACAGCATCACCTCCGGCACGGCACTGGCCAGCGCCGGGGTGGCATGATGTTCCGCCATCCAGAAGCGGTGATAGCCGAGATCGTCGGCGAGCCCGGCCAGCTCCAGGCTGTTGCGCAGGGCCTGAGCGCCGCTCGAGCCCTCGGCGATGGGGGATTGATCGAGGACGGACAGGCGCAGGGTCATACTTGGAATGTAGGCGCTGGGCGGGCAAACAGAAAGGGCCGCGCCGGTTGCCCGGCGCGGCCCTTCCGGCGTGTTTGCGGGATCAGCCGCCGTAGTTGATGCGCAAGGTCGCGCCGAACACCCGGTCTGCCTCGCGCGGGATGCGATAGAGATAGCTGCCGCGCGGGCCGCCGTTGGAAATCTGCGCCGGGAAGCTGGTGTCGAACAGGTTCTTCACCTGGAAGGTCAGCTGGTAGCGGTTGTCGCGGTCGGCGATGCCGATGTTGGCGTCCACCAGGCCATAGGCCTTGATGATGCCGGCATTGCGGACAATCGGGTTGGCATCGAACAGCGACAGCTGGCTGGACTGGTAGGAGCCTTGCGCGCCCAGCAGGATATCGATGCTGCCGGCGGTTTCGATGCGATAGTCCGCCGTGAGCGAGGTGCGCCATTTCGGTGCGAAGGCCAGCGGGGTGCCGGCAGGGATCACATTGGCCGGATTGCCGCCGGGGGGCAGCTTGAACTGATCCACCTTGGCATCGGTGTAGGCCAGCGCGCCGGTGATGTTCAGGTTGCGCGCGGGGCGCCAGAGCATGTCGGCTTCGAAGCCGCGGGTGGACACATCCCCGGCGTTGGTGAAGCGGGTCACGACAACGCCCGAAACTTCATCCGGATTGTTGGCCTGGAAGTTTTTGTATTTGGCATAGAAGCCTGCCACGTTCAGCACCAGCTGGCCATCGAACAGGCTGTTCTTCAGGCCGACTTCAAAGGCATCCGCGGTTTCCGCCTCGATGATGTTGGTGCCGTTGACTTGCAGGTTGTAGAATACGTTGAAGGCCGGGCCTTTGTAGCCGCGCGAATAGGTGCCGTAGAGGGTGGATTGCTCCACGATATCGAATTGCGCGCCCAGCTTGCCGGAGAAATTCTCCTCCGTGGCCTTGCCGCGCCATGGCGCTTCCAGCGTTGCCAGCCGGCCATTGACGATCGGTCCGCTGGGCTGGATGCCGGGCCCTGCCAGCTTGGTCTGACGGCTGTGGAACACGTCGAGCTGATCGATCGTGTAGCGCGCGCCGCCGATCAGCCGGAAGCGTTCCGCCAGATTCCAGGTCGCCTGGCCGAAGAAGGCGAAGTTCACGAATGTCGAGCCGAAGAAGGCGGTGCCGGTGGGGAAGGTGGGTGGCGCTGCCAGCGGGCTGGTGCACGGCGTGAGCGTGGTGGGCGCCGGCGGGGTCAGCGCGGAGCACTGGATCACGTCGCGGGTGAAGGTCCGCTCGGTGACGGCATGCGAATAATAGGCGCCAACCGTGTAGTCGATCGTGTTGCGCCCGATCGAGCCAACGCGGAACTCCTGCGAGAAGGTCCGGCCGGTCTGCGGGCCGACGTCGGCCAGTTGCGGCACACCGATATAGGGCTGTTCCACCCAGTCGCCGTCGCGGATTTCGTTGTTGTCATAGCTGCGATAGGCGGTGATCGAAGTGACCAGCTGGTTGCCGAGCTCGATATCGCCTTGCAGCGAAATGCCCCAGGCGGTTTCCTCGTTGCGGTTGACCGTGTTTTGCCGGATCCGGCGGGTCTTGTCGCCTTCCAGCGGCGGCAGCGCCGGCTGGATGAAGGCAAGGGCTGCGGTATCGATCGCGCCGGTGCTGGTCAGCGGCGGCGAGCCGGGGACTTCGGCGCAGCAATCATCGTCGGCCTTGCGCCAGTCGGCGGTCAGCGTGAGGGTGACCGTTTCGCTGGGGCGGGCTTCCACCGTGCCGCGCAGGCCATAGCGCTTGTAGCCGTTCACCCAATCGTTGACGTTGGCGGCTTCATTGAAAATGTTGCCATCATACTGGCTGTAGAAGCCGACGAAGCGGGTCAGCACCTTTTCCGAAATCGGCGCGTTCAGCACGATGCGGCCGCGGAATTCCTGCCGATCGAAATAGGAGCCTTCGACCAGGCCGCCGAATTCTTCCGTTGGCCGCTTGGTGATGATGTTGACCACGCCGGCGGACGAATTCTTGCCGAACAGCGTGCCTTGCGGGCCGCGCAGCACTTCGATGCGCTCGATATCGACGAGATCGGAAAAGGCTTCACCGGCCCGGCTGAACACCACGCCATCGACCACAGTGGAGACCGAAGGCTCGCCGGCAAGCGAGAAGGTGGAGGTGCCGACGCCGCGCAGGAACAGCGACTGGTTGATCGCCACGCCCGATTTGCGGAAGTTGAGTGAGGGAACCAGATATTGCGCGTTTTCGAGGCTCAGGCTGCCGCGGCTTTCCAGCGTCGCACCCGACAGCACGGTGACCGCAACCGGCACATCCTGCAGCCGCTCTTCGCGCTTTTGCGCGGTGACGATGATGTCGGCAACCGCTTCATCCGCCGTTTCGGCCATTTGCGCAAAGCTGGCCGATGCGGTGGCCAGCACAGAAAGAGCGGCCAGCGAGACGCCGGCGCGTGCGATAGAATGAAATGTCGGCATGGTTCTTCCCCAAAGCGCGTCCGGTTTGTCCAGACATTGGCTGCCCACTGCCGCGCAGCGGGCTTGCGGGCAAGCGGTTCACACCGTCGCGCGCATTTCCGGGCAACGCTGTCACATCTTTGCAACAGATTGTGTCAGCCCAGCAACTCGGAGATTGGA
>JAIMJL010000066.1 GCA_020693225.1 Sandarakinorhabdus sp.
TCGTGGAATCACGAGCATCGAAAACCCATGCGGAAAAACAGGACGATAGAGCGGCCGTTCTGATGCAATCAGAACGAGACTCGCTCTAGCTCGGTTGAAGCGGGGCTGAGCCAGCCGACCGGCTGATCAGTCCCCGCCGCCCGCCTTTGGTGGCGCCTTGGGCGCCCAAGGCATGCGGCAGTGCTTCACCGGCTGTCCAGCGGCATCAAGGCAGGGCTTGTGTGCCGCCTTGCCGCTTCCCGGCAGTGCCCATGCCATCCCTTCGCGAATGGCATCGGGGTAAACGCTGCCATGGTCTTCGCCGGGAAAGACCTTCTGCTGCACCCGCAGCCCGGGATAGCCGCGCGACGACAGCATCCGCACCATCTCGTCCATATCCTGCACCATCGCCATGCGGCTGTTGCCGAAAGGCTCGGTATCGGGATCGGGCACGGTTTCCTCGCCGCCGATCAGGAAATAGGCCTGCGCCTGCAGATCCTTGTGGCGCATCGCGAAGCCGCGCTCGCGGGCGATCATCAGGCGCCGGTCATACCAGAGCGACGGGCTCATCAGGATATATTTCGCAAACATCTCCGGCTCGGTGAGCAGCACATGCGTGCCGAACAGTCCGCCATAGCTGTGCCCGGCATAGATGCGCCGCTTGGGATCGATGCGGTAGCGGCTTTCCAGGAAGGGAAACACCTCGTCGCGCAGATGCAGGCGATAGCCTTCTGCCTCGCCATAGCGAACCGGAATGCCCGGCTTGTCGGAGGCGGCATCGATATCGCCGTTGGGCGATGGCGTATAGTCGCGCCGCCGCGAATAGGTGCCGCTGTCGCCTTCGGCATAGCCCAGCCCCACGATGATGGCGTCTTCCAGGCCGCGCTCGCCGGCCCGCAATCGTTGCTGCAGCCCGCGGATCAGCGGAAAGCTCTGCGGCGCATCGGTGGTGAACAGCACCGAATAGCGGCGATCCGGGCTGGATGCATAGCTCGGCGGCAGCGACACATAGAGCGGATAGGCCCGGCCCAGCGCCTTTGCCTCGATCCGGTAGACTTGGGTGTCGGGAATCACATAGCCCGGAACTGGCGCATCGGCTGCCTGCGCCAACGTCGGATGCGCCAGCAGCAATGCCGTGCAAAGGAGAGCCGCGCGGATCATGCCTGAAACCTGTTGTCTTTCGGGAAGCCCTGCGGCGGCAGCCGGCCGGCGCCCGCCCGTGTGCCCAGCCAGGGTGTGAGATCGGCTTCGGTCCGCGTTCGCGCGCTTTCTCCTTGCAACTTCCAGCTGAGCCCGTCGGCCAACGCCAGCGTCGTCACATCCGCCACGCCGCCATCCTTGTATTTCTGCAAGGCCACCCCCTGTCCCCGCGCCATCACCGGCAGCTGCGCCAGCGGGAATATCAGCAGCTTGCGGTTCTCGCCAATCACCGCGACATGATCATGGCCGCCGGGAATGGGCTTTGCCAGCAGCAGTTTCACACCGTCGCGCGCGGTGAGCAGCTGCCGACCTTTCCGGGTTTCCGCCAGCAGGTCTTCGGATTTTGCCACAAAGCCCCGCCCATCACTCGCCACCAGCATCCACAGGGCCTCGGCACGCCACGGCGCCAGCGTCACAACGGCGTCCCCGGTCGGCAGATCGATCATCAACGACAGCGGCTCGCCAAAGCCGCGCGCGCCTGGCAGGTCATGCGCGGCAAGGGTGAACACCCGCCCGCCCGAAGCGGCCAGCAGCAGCCTGTCGGTCGTTTCGGCGTGAAAGGCGGTGGCCAGCGCGTCGCCTTCCTTGAATTTCAAACTATCCAGCGCCGCAAGATCGGCATGGCCCTTCATCGCGCGGATCCAGTTTTTCTGCGACGCAATGATGGTGAGCGGTTCGCGCTCGATCATCGCATCGGCAGACATCGGCAGCACGCTCGGCGCATCGGCAAAGTCGGTGCGGCGCTTGCCGAGCGCGGTGTCCTTGCCATAAGCGATCGCCAACCGTCCCAGCTCGGCCTTCAGCGCCGTTTTCTGGCGGGCCACCGACCCCACCAGCGCCTGCAGCCGCTCCTGTTCTTCCGCCAGCTTCGCCTGCTCGCGGCGCAATTCCATTTCCTCCAGCCGGCGCAAGGATCGCAGCCGCATGTTGAGAATGGCTTCCGCCTGCCGATCGGTCAGCTCGAACCGCGCGATCAACACCGGCTTCGGCTCGTCTTCGGTGCGGATGATGCGGATCACCTCATCCAGATCGAGATAGGCGATGATATAGCCGGCCAGCAGTTCCAGCCGGTCGGCAATCTCGCGCAGGCGATGCTGGCTGGCATTCACCAGCATTTCGCGGCGGTGATCCAGCCAGGCCTGCAACAGCGCCCGCAGCCCCAAGACCTGCGGCGTGCGGTCTGCCAGCAAGACGTTCAGATTGATCGAAACCCGGGTTTCCAGATCGGTCAGCCGGAACAGGCTTTCCATCAGCACCTGCGGGTCAACGGTGCGGGCGCGCGGCATCAGCACGAGGCGGATCTCGGTGTCGCTTTCGTCACGCACATCTTCCAGAATCGGCAGCCTCTTGTCGGCAATCAGCACGGCAATCTGCTCGATCAGCTTGGCCTTCTGAACCTGCCAGGGGATTTCCGACACGATGATGGAATAGGTGCCGCGGCCCTGATCCTCGGTCGTCCAGCGCGCCCGCAGCCGCACCCCGCCGCGCCCGCTTGCATAGGCCTCCAGCAGGCTCGCCCGGCTTTCCACGATGATGCCGCCGGTCGGGAAGTCCGGCCCCGGCATGGCCTGCATCAAATCAGCCAGATTGGTCGCCGGATCGTCCAGCAGCAGCGTGGCGGCCGCGGCGATTTCGGCCACATTGTGCGGCGGAATGGAGGTTGCCATGCCGACCGCGATTCCGGACGCGCCATTGGCCAGCAGATTGGGGAAGGCGGCCGGAAACACCTCCGGCTCTTCCTCCTCGCCATTGTAGGTGGGCCGGAAGGAAACCGTCTCGTCATCCACCCCGTCCATCAGCAGCACGGCCGCGCGTGTCAGCTTGGCCTCGGTGTAGCGCATGGCGGCGGCGTTATCGCCGTCGATATTGCCGAAATTGCCCTGCCCGTCGACAAGGGGATAACGCAGCGAAAAGTCCTGCGCCAACCGCACCAGCGCATCATAAACGGACTGGTCGCCATGCGGGTGATATTTGCCGATCACATCGCCCACCACGCGGGCGCACTTCTTGGCGGCACCGGCCGGATCGAGCTTCAGCAGCCGCATCGCCCACAAAAGCCGCCGATGCACCGGCTTCAACCCGTCCCGCACATCCGGCAGTGAGCGCGCGGTGATGGTGGAAAGCGCATAGACCAGATAGCGATCGGCCAGTTCGCTCTCGAACGGGGCCTCGATAATTCCGGCGTCGCTGTCTTGGGAAGATGTCATGCCGCTGTCTTAGTAGACCCCTCGCAGGCTGCCAACGGCTGTTGCGACGTGCGGCCGGAAGCAGCCAGAAAGCGCGCCCGCAGGGGCGACAACCGGGGGCAATCGGCAAACCAGTGGCGGGCAAGGAAATGGCCGGTGAGTTTGAGACCAGCCGCTGTGGCAGCCGCGTCGGCGGCTGAGCCGTCAAGCAGGAAGCGCGGCAGCGCGAGGAGCTGGCCTTCCCAGGGTTGTCCGCAGGCCATGGCGCGGCTCACGGCCCGCCCGGTTTTCGGGCTGACAAATCCCAGATCATCCGCCGCCCCGCCCATCGCGCAAGACGTAAGATCCAGGCCGAATCCAGCCTCTTCCAGAAGCATCAATTCATAGCGCGCCAGCGTTGCGGCCCAATCCGGGCTTTGTGCCTCCATCGCCGCCAGCAATGCATCCAGCGCGTCGGCCAGCCGTGCGTGCGGCACTGCCTCCGTCAACGCCGTCGCCGTCAGCTCCGCCAGCCAGGCCAGCCCCGCCGCCGTCGCCGCGCCGAAGGCCAGCAGCGCCCGGCTCTGCACCAGCTCCACCGATGCCGTTGGCAGCGCCGCCTCGCCGCGCGCCTTCAGCGTTAGCGCGACGCGATTGCCCGGTTGCAGCAGGGCGCGCTTTGTCCGCCCGCGCGCGCCCGGCACGTAAGCCGCGCGCAGGCCATGCCCGAAGTTCAGGAAGCGCACCACCGCGCCATTCTCACCGTGCGGCAGCAGGGTCAGCACCAGGGCCTCGTCCTGCAGCAGCATCTATTCCACCCAGTCCATCCCGATGTCGCGCCAGCTCGCCGGATCGTCCGCCCAGCCGGCGCGCACCTTCACATGCAGGAACAGATGCACCCGCCGCTCCATCATCGCTTCCATTTCCAGCCGCGCCGCCTCGCCGATCGCCTTGATGCGCGCGCCCTTGGCCCCCAGCACGATCGCCTTCTGGCTGTCGCGCTCCACGAAAATCTGCTGGTGGATGGCGGCCGAGCCATCCTTGCGCTCCTCGAACTTCTCGCAATGCACCGCGGTGGAATAGGGCAGCTCGGCGCCCAGTTGCAGGAAAAGCTGCTCGCGCACCAGCTCGCTTGCCAGCAGCCGGGTGGAAATGTCCGCCGTCTGCTCTTCTGGAAACAGCCACGGCCCCTCCGGCACCGCCTTGGCCAGCGCCGCCTTCAAATCCGGCACCCCATCCCCGGTCAGCGCACTCACCATGAATGTCTCGGCATAGGGCCGGATCGCGTGCATGTCGGTCGCCAGCACCAGCAGCCGGTTCTTGTCGGCTGCATCCACCTTGTTCAGGATCAGCCACACCGGCTCGGTACGCTCGCGCAATGCTTCCGCCAGTGATCGCACATCGCCGCGAATCCCTGATTTTGCGTCCACCAGCAGGCAGATGATGTCGGCATCCGCCGCACCCTCCCAGGCATTTTTCACCATCGCGCGGTCCAGCCGCCGGCGCGGCTCGAAAATGCCGGGCGTGTCTTGCAGCAGCAGCTGGGATTGGTCCTGCATCGCCACCCCCATCAGCCGCACCCGCGTGGTCTGCACCTTGGGGCTCACAATGGCGACCTTCTGGCCCACCAGCGCATTGGTCAAAGTGGATTTCCCGGCATTGGGCGCGCCGATCAGCGCGACCACCCCGCAGCGTGTTGCTTCACTCACCGATGGTCTCCAGGAATTTCTGTGCGGCCTGCGTTTCGGCATCCTGCTTGGATGTGCCGGTGGCTTCCACCGGAGGGTGCGGCGCCACGGTGAGCAGCACATGGAATTGCGGCGCGTGATGCGGGCCGGATCGCTTCAGCAGCGCATAAACCGGGTCTTTCAGATTCTTGGCCGCCGCCCATTCCTGCACCGCAGACTTCGGATGCTTTGGCGCCTGCCCATCGGAGGAGAGCTGGCTTTGCCACGCCCGGCGCACAAAGGCGGTGGCAACGCGATCTCCCTGATCCAGCCAGATGGCGCCGATCAACGCCTCCATCACATCGCCGAGGATATTGTCGGAATCCGTGCCGCCGTCGCTGCGCGCCTGGCTGCCCAGCAGAACCTGCTGCGGGATACCCAGCTGGCGCGCCACGTTGGCGCAGGTCTCGCGGCTCACCAGCTTGGCGAAGCGGCGGGTCAGCTTGCCTTCGGGCTCAGCCGGGAAGGTCTCATACAGCCAGGCGGCAATGATGCTGCCCAGCACCCGGTCGCCCAGAAACTCGAGCCGCTCGTAATTGTTGGCGCCCACGCTCTTGTGCGTCAGCGCCCGCTCCAGCAGCGCGCCGTCGGTCAAGGTCACGCCAAGCCGGTCGCGCGCCCAGAGCGATGCCGCCGCCATCATTGCGCGGCCTTGCCGATGCGGTTCCAGCGCACGCCATCTCCGCCAATGGAAAACAGGATATGCCGCGCGCGGCCCACGATCAGCGCATCGGGCACCATGCCCACCCCTCCGCGGGCTACAGAAAGCCGGCTGTCCGCACTGTCGTCGCGATTGTCTCCCAGCATGAAATAATGCCCGTCCGGCACCACCACTTCGGCGAAATCGGCCAGCGGGCCGGCACCTGATTCGCGCACCACATAGCTTGCGCCATCGGGCAGGGTTTCGCGACACAACCCACCGCCAACAGCCTCGCAGGGCACTGCCCTGCCGTTCAGGATGACCCGCCCGCCCGCCAGGGCAATCCGCTCGCCGCCGCGGGCTATCACCCGCTTCACATAGTCGGCGCGGCGTCCGTCAGCCGCGCGCGGTCCAACGAACACGACAACATCGCCGGCAGCCGGGGCCTTGGCAAAAAACCTCTCCGGCACAGCCGCCGAAAGCGTGGCAAGGCCGGGGTTTTCCACGCCAAGCAGCGTTTCGCCCGGCAGCAATACCGCGTCCGGCTGGAAGGCCAGCGCAGCCCGCGACCATCCATAGGCCGCCTTGTCAACCGCCACGAAATCCCCGGCTTGCAGCAGCGGCGCCATGGAGCGCGACGGGATGCTGAACGGCTGCACCAGAAATGTGCGCACCAAAAAAGCCAGCAGAACCGCCACCAGCACCAGTTTCAGCGTGTGACCAAGCAACCCGGCCAGCTCTGCGCCGCTGGACAGGTGCGCCTGCCGGGCAGCATCCAGCGCCATATCCGGATGTGGTGGTGCAGGGGGTGCGCTTGCCATCAGGGGCGAGCGGGTGAGCCTTTGGCCATATCCTGTCAAGTCTGCCGGCACGGCATGACATACGCGCGGCAAGCGGCTATTCGGGCGTCATGACCGAGCCTCTTCTGCCGCACCAAACCGCAGCCTGGACCGCACTGGAGGCATTGGCGCAAGCGCCTGCCCCCCGGCTTGACGCGCTGTTTGCAGCCGAGCCCGACCGGGTTGCCCGGATGACGGTGGAGCAATCAGGCCTGCACTTCGATTTTTCCAAGCTGCCGCTCGGCGCGGAGCATCGGGCGGCGCTCGTGGCGCTGGCCGAAGCCGCCGGGCTGGCGGATTGGCGGCAGCAGCTGGCAGCAGGCGCGCTGGTCAACCCGTCTGAACACCGCGCCGCCACCCATATGCGTCTGCGCGATCCGGCCCATATGGATGATCATGCGGCCATGCAGCAGCTGGTGGAGCAGGTGCGCGGCGGCACCTTGGGGCCGGTGAAGCACATCATCCACATCGGTATCGGCGGCTCCGCGCTTGGCCCGCTGCTGCTGCTGGATGCGCTGGGTGCGCAGGGCGATGGCCCGGCGGTGGAAGTGGTGGCCAATATCGATGGTGCAGCGCTCGCGCGCGCCTTCGCCGCCTGTGATCCGGCCAGCACGATGCTGGTGGCGGTTTCCAAAACCTTCACCACGCAGGAAACCCTCACCAATCTGCACAGTGCGCTCGCCTGGCTGGAAGCCGGCGGTGTGGTGAAGCCCTGGGATCGGGTGATAGCGGTGACCGCCGCACCCACCAGGGCGGAAGCTGCCGGCGTGGCACCTTCGCGCATCCTCGGCTTTTCCGAAACCGTGGGCGGCCGCTATTCCCTGTGGAGCGCGGTCGGGCTGCCGCTGGCGCTGCGCTGCGGCTGGGGCAGTTTCGCCGCGTTGCTGCAAGGCGCGCACGCGATGGATTGCCACTTTCTGCAAGCAGAGCCGCTGCGCAACGCGCCGGTTCTGGCCGCGATGGCCGATGTGTGGGCGGCCTGCTTCACCGCCAAGGCCACGCGCGCGGTGTTCGCCTATGACGAGCGGCTGCGGCTGCTTCCCGCCTTTCTGCAACAGCTGGAAATGGAATCGAATGGCAAATCGGTCAGCCGCGATGGCCGCCCGTTGCCGTTTCCCACCGCCGCCGTCACCTGGGGCGGCACCGGCACGGATGCGCAACATGCCGTGTTCCAGCTGCTGCACCAGGGCACCCATAGCGACCCGGTCGAGTTCCTCGCTGTCGCGACCCCGGCGCATGATCTGCCTGCCATCCACCACAAGCTGCTGCTCGCCAACTGCTTCGCGCAAGGGGCCGCCCTGATGCGCGGCCGCACCACAGCCGAGGCGCTGGCCGCGGCGAATGGCGATCCGGCGCTGGCCGGCGCCAAATCCTTCCCCGGAAATCGTGGCTCCAGCACCATCCTCATCGATCGGCTCACCCCCGATCGGCTGGGGGCGCTGCTGGCCTTCTATGAGGCGCGAACCTTTGCAGCAGCGGTGCTCATGGGGATCAACCCGTTCGATCAATGGGGCGTGGAATTGGGCAAGGCGACGGCGAATGCGGTGGCATCCGCTACGGATACGATTTTTGACCCTTCCACCACGGCGCTGCTGGCTGCCGCCGAGCGCATGGCCCGGCACAACCGACAGGTGCCGATTGACCTGTCCTGAGGACCCATTTATAAGATTTATAGTAAGGAATTGGGGGCGCCTTGGTGATTCCTGGGTCAATCCTGGCTGAAACTGCTAATCTTTATCGGGGGTATGTAGAATGAAAATCCGGCTTCCAGCGGTTTGTGCCGCTCTTGTGTTTGGCCTTTCATCGTTGGGATGGAATGCAACGGCAGTCGCCGAAACCAGCACAAGCTACCAGATCATGGTTGAAACGCGGGTCGATGGTGCCGCTCCGACTGAAGTCTATATTGCATCATTTGCGTCACTCGCAGATGTTTTCTCAGCCACTGTCGGTGCGCCGACCGGCTTCAGCGAAATCGAAATCACCCCGAACTATAAGATTACCGGACTGACCTGGGATGGCAGCGCCTATCGCGTGCTGGTGGAAACCCGGCTCGACGGTGCAGCGCCAACCGAGGTTTATCTTGCCTCGTTCGCCACGCTTGATGATCTGTTCACCTCCACCGTCGGCCCGGAAACGGGATTTACCGAGATCGAAATCACCCCGGACTATCAGATCGCGGGTCTGACATGGGACGGTGCCGCCTATCGCGTACTGGTGGAAACCCGGCTGGACGGCGCAGCGCCAACCGAGGTCTATCTTGCCTCGTTCGCGACGCTGGATGACCTGTTCACCTCCACCATTGGCGCCGAGACCGGATTTACCGAGATAGAAATAACGCCGAACTATCAGATCGTCGGCTTTTCGTCAGTCACCACATTCACTCCTCCCCCTCCGGCCGTGCCGGAACCGGCCACCTGGGGCTTGATGATAGTCGGCTTCGGCGGGATCGGAATGGCGATGCGGCGCCGGCAGGGCCCCCGCCTGGCGTAACGTCCAACCGTTTTCGGACGCGCTCGTGCTGACCTGAGCTGGTCAGCACGGGCGTGTCACCCCAGATCAACCCACGCCGGCACATGGTCGCTGGCCCGCTCCTCGCCGCGCACGCTGCGGTCCACCCCGGCATCGGTCATACGATCCACGGCGGCCGGTGACAGCATCAGATGGTCGATCCGCAGGCCCCAGTTTTTCGGCCAGGCGCCGGCCTGATAATCCCAGTAGCTGTAGATTTCGGCGTGCGGATGCCGGGCGCGGATCGCATCCGTCCAGCCTTGCGCAGCCAGCGCGCGAAAGGCAGCGCGCGATTCGGGCTGCACCAGCGCATCATCGCGCATGGCCTCCGGGCGCGCCAGATCGGCATCCAGCGGGCACACATTATAGTCTCCGGCCAGCACGACCGGGCCCTCGCCGGCCAGAAGGTGCGCGGCGCGGGTGTTCAGCCGCTGCATCCAGGCCAGCTTGTAGTCGAACTTCGGCCCCGGCTGCGGGTTGCCGTTGGGCAGATACAGGCAGGCGAAATGCAGGCCGGCCACCCGCGCCTCGATCCAGCGGGATTGCGTATCCGCATCGTCCCCCGGCAGCGCGCGCGCCACTTCCTCGGCGGGCTCTCTGGAAAGGATGGCAACGCCGTTGAAGCCCTTCTGGCCGTGCACCAGCGCATGGTATCCGGCCTCCCGAACGGCGTCATAGGGGAAGCGTTCGGTCTCGGTCTTGATTTCCTGTAGCCCCACGATATCGGGGCCAGTGGCAGCCAGCCAATCCAGCAGGCGCGGCAGACGCGCGCCGATGCCGTTCACATTGAAGCTGGCGATCCTCACACCGAAAAGGAGGTGCCGCAGCCACAGCTGGACGCAGCATTGGGATTGCGCACCTGGAACGACGCGCCGCCAAGATTTTCCACATAGTCGACAATGGAGCCGGAAACGAACGGCAGGCTGACACTGTCAATCACCAGCGCGACGCCGTCTGTCGTCACTTCCAGATCATCTTCGGTTCGGCTGTCGGCCAGCTCGAAGCGATATTGAAAGCCGGCACAGCCGCCGCCGTCCACCGACAGTCGCAAGCGCGGTTCGGCACTGCCCTTGCGGGCGGCAATGGCAGCAACGCGCGCCGCAGCAGACGGAGAAAGGGATATGTCAGCCATGGCGAAAGAGGTAGGCTCCGGCTCGCGCCAGCGCAAGGGCGCGCGCCCGATGGCGTTACTGGATGCTGGCGAGTTGCGGGCCGACAGGCGATTGCTGGAACGCCAGAATATAGCTGGAGGCTTCCAGGAACGTGCGCGGATTGACCGCCTTGCCGTCGATCCGCACTTCAAAATGCAGGTGGGTGCCGGTCGAGCGGCCGGTGGAGCCCATCCCGCCAAGCTTTTGCCCCACGGTCACCCGGTCGCCCAAATTGACCGCGATGGACGACATGTGCGCGTAGCGGGTGACGATCCCCTTGCCATGATCGACATCCACGCAATTGCCATAGCCGGCATAACGTTCGGCGCGAATCACCCGGCCGCTGGCACTGGCCAGGATCGGCTCGCCATGGGCACCGGCCATGTCCAGCCCGGCATGTTGGGCACCGCGGCCGCTGAACGGATCATAACGGAAGCCATAGCCCGAAGTGAAAGTGAAATTGCGCACGGGAACAAAACCCGGAATGGCTGCCATCGCTTCTTCGATCTGGCCGACCCGCTGCCAGTTGATGAACAGCTCGGCAAAGCGCGGATCGGCACCGGGCGCGTCCCCGGCGACGGCGGGAATATAGGGGCCGCCCACTGCAATGCGGCTCTGGCTTTGCGACACGAAGCGCGACGGATTGAGGCCCAGCCGGCCAATCAAGGCCTCGGCATCGCGCAACCGCGTTTCAGCCGTGGCCGCTGCCTTGTTGACGATCGCCAGCTGCTTTTGCTCCAAAGCCGCAAATGGCGCCAATACGCCCGCTTCCGCCGCCACTTCGGCAGAAACCTTGCGGCTGTTGCGGGGCAGAAGAACAGCAAGATCGCCGCCAGTCGCCTTGCCGGTCAGCAGTGCATCAAGGAATTTCTGCCGCGCTTCGATGCGCTCGGCGGTGGTGGCCACGGTTCCCTTGAGCGCAGCGGTGTCGGCCTTCAGCGCCTGCACCTGCGCGGTCATCCGCACCAGTTCGGCTTCTGCCTTCTGTTCGGCCATCGCATCCGCAGACACCATATTCACGGTTCCAACGGTGAGCCATCCGGCGATCATTGCGGCAGTTGCAAGGCCCATAAGCTGTTCGCGAGTCCCGATCCTGATCGAGCGTGCGGTGTTCGGACTGACGATTTCGATCCGTCGCTCCGGAACGATGGACGACAGCAGAATTGATCCTCGCGTCGCCGCGTGACGAATCCGGTTCTGCATTCTCGTTTCTCGACCCCTCGGCAGCGGAGCGGTCACCCGCTCATGCACTCTCTACGTTGTTGTCTTTGCGACTTTGCACCTGCGCCGGATTGCTCCTTTGCAGATGTTTACGTTTCGCAAGGGTCACGGCTGTTGCCAAGCGGCATGTACCAGTCCGGCGTCAGACCGGCCTGAAGCCGCGCCGAGTCGTTGAACGGTGGCTTAACAGCACCCCGGAAATGGGCACGCACAAGGCCATGAAAGGCCGCAACGGGATCTGTGTCTGATTCGTGAAACAGGTGGCGGAACCATTTGTTCCCGGTTGCCACATGCCGCACTTCATCGATGAGAATGCGCTGCAGGACTGCGGCTGCCGCCGTATCGCCGACTGCGGCGAAGCGTTCTACCATCGCCGGCGTCACATCCAGCCCGCGCGCTTCCAGCACCTGCGGCACGATGGCCAGCCGCGCGGCAAGGCTGTGCGCGGTTGCCTGCGCGCTTTGCCACAGGCCGTCGTGCGCCGGGAGATCGCCATAGCCGCCGCCCGATTGCTCCAGCAGATCCGCCAGAAGACCGAAATGCTGTGCTTCCTCGTCTGCCACATGCAGCCAGTCGGTCACGAACTGCCGTGGCATTGCCGCGCCGAAGCGGCCTGTAATGTCGATCGCCAGGTCGATCGCGTTCAGCTCGATATGCGCCACTGCGTGCAGCATGGCAAAGCGTGCGCGCGGGCTGCCGGCCCGGCCGCGCTTGGGCATATGGGAAGGATCCAGCAGCAAGGGCCGCGCCGGCCGGGCCGGGCGATCGGGCAGCGGCTGCCGCCCGTCGGCATGCGCAACCCGCCCGTCCAGCCAGCGCGTGTTGAGCGCCTGCGCCGCTGCTGCCTTGGCATGCGGGTCTGCGGTCAGCAGCACATCGCGGGCCGCGTCGCCCAGCACATCAGCCAAGCTGCTGCGCTGCCTGCAGCACCGCTTCGGCATGCCCTTTTACCTTCACCTTGCGCCATATGGCGGCAATGCGACCGTCGGCACCAATCAGGAAGGTGGAACGTTCGATGCCCATGTAGGTGCGGCCATACATGGCCTTTTCCACCCATGCGCCATAGGCCTCGATGCAGATGCCGTCTGGATCGGAGCCAAGCTGCACCGCAAGCCCGTGCTTGCCGGCAAACTTGGTGTGCGAAGCGACCGAATCCTTGGAAACCCCAACCACCGCGGCGTCGGTCGCGGCAAAGTCTGCTGCCAGCGCGGTGAACTGGATCGCCTCGGTGGTGCAGCCGGGCGTATCGTCCTTGGGGTAGAAATACAGCACCAGCTTGCGCCCGGCGAAATCCGCCAGCCGCAGCGGGCCATCGGCACTGTCCAAAGTGAAATCGGGTGCCGGGCTGCCAACGTCTATTGCCATCATCCTGCTCCTTCGGTGGGGAATGTATCAGACCATGCCGCCGCCACGGCAGCCCTGGCCAGCTTCAGATCCGCTTTCAGCGCGGCAAAGCTTGCCTTGCCGCAAGCCCTGGCCAGCAGCGCGCCGGCTGCCGCGGCGGGAGCTGCCTCGCTATCGTGCGGCTGCATCAACCGCAACATCACCAGAATGTCCATCATCAGCCGCGCCGGCGCCACCAGCTCCGGCGCCAGCAGCGCCGCTGCCTCCGACAGGCCTGGTGGCACTGGCTGTCCGGCCAGCAACGCGCGGGTCTGCACGATGAACTCCAGATCAACCAGCCCACCCTTCATCAGCTTCACATCGAACGGCCCGGCCGGTGGCTTGTGCCGGGCCATCAGCCGCCGCATCGCCAGCGCCTCGCGCCGCACGGTTGCCGCCTCGCGCGGAGCGGCAACCAGCGCATCGATCGCTTGCTGCAGCATGGCGCGGTCTGCCGCCGAGCCGCCCACCGGCCTCGCCCGGGTCAGCGCCATGGTCTCCCAAAGCCCGGCCTCGTTGCGCTGATAGGCCAGAAAACTGTCCACGCTGACCACCAGCATCCCCTGCGTGCCGGACGGTCGCAGCCTTGTGTCCACATCATAGAGCGGGCCGGCGGCGGTGGGAACGCTGAGCGCCGCGATCAACCGCTGGCCCAGCCGGTTGAAATAGCGCGATGCAGACATGGGGGCAGACATGGGGGCAGACATGGGGCTGGGGCCATCGGATGTCGCATCGAAGGCACCGGTGAACAGCAGCACGAGATCGAGATCGGATTGCGCGGTCAGTTCGCCGCCGCCAAAGCGGCCCAGCGCCAGCGTCAACAGACGCCCGCCGGGCACCTCGCCATGCTTGCCGGAAAATTCCTCCACCACCGCCGGGGTCAGCCGGGCGACCGCTGCATCGGCCATGAATGCCAGCGCGCGGGCGGCGCTTTCCGGCGACACATGCGCGTCCAGCAACTGCACACCCAGCAGGAAGCGCCGCTCGGCAGTCCAGTGCCGCACGCGATCGAGCAGTGCCTCACCCTGCATCCCGGCCGTGGCCGCCGCCAGCTCGGAATGCGCCGCTGCCGCCGAGTCCAGCAGCGGCACCGGCTCCAGCAGCACATCGATCAGATCCGGGCGGCGCGCCAGGGCATCCGCCAGCAACGGCGTGGTGGTCAGCAGACGGGCCAGCACCGTGGCCAGCGCCGGATGCGCCGCCAGCAGCCGCCAGAACTGCACGCCGGACGGCATGGCGGAAATCATCTGGTCCAGCCGCAGCAGGCCATCCCGCCCGCCACTGCCGCTGCCCACCGCCTGCACCAGCCCGGCAATCACCTGCTCGAACGCGCGTCGGCTTTCCGGCGCCCGCAGCGATCGTGGGCGGCCGCTGCGCCAGCCATCCAGCAGCCCGCCCAGCAGCGCCGCATCCTTCACCTTCGCCTTCGCCGCCCAGCGTACGATCGCTTCGCGCGGATGCGGAATGCGCGGGCCGCGACTGTCTTCCTCGCCGGTTTCCAGCAACCGGTCATACAGCGACGCCACGCCCCGGGTGAGCGGCTGCAAGCGCGCTTCGATCGCCTTCCAGCCATCGTCTCCGCAAAGGCCCGCCACCGCCGCCCGCTCGGCCGCCAGCCTGGGGATGCTGTGCGTCTGCTTGTCGTCCAGCATCTGCAGGCGATGCTCCAGCGTTCGATAGGTGCGATAGGCGTCGCCCAGAAAGGTGGCTTCCCCGGCTGCGATGCGCCCGGCATCGGCCAGGGCCGCCAGCGCGTCGAGCGTTGCCGGCGCGCGCAACGCGGCATCCCGGCCGCCAAACAGCAGCTGGTGAATTTGCGCGAAAAACTCCACTTCGCGAATCCCGCCGCGGCCGCGCTTCAGATCAAAGCCCGGCCCCAGCGCCTGGCCTTCGGAAAAATGATCGCGGATCTGGTGGCTCACTTCGCCGATGTCGGCCAGCGCCGAATAGTCCAGGCTGCGCCGCCAGATGAAGGGTGCGATGGCGGCGAGAAAATCCTGCCCCAGCCGCACGTCTCCGGCGGCAGCGCGGGCGCGGATGAAGGCCGAACGCTCCCACGCCAGCGCCTGGCTCTGATAATAGCTTTCGGCCGCACCCACCGGCAAGGATGAGGGCGTGCTGTCGGGATCGGGCCGCAGGCGCAGGTCCACCCGGAAGGCATAGCCATCGGCGGTGCGCTCCGAAAGCAGCGAAGCGGTGCGGCGCACGATGCGGACCGCCGCTTCGGTCGGGTCCTCGCTGGCCTTGCGCGGCAGGGTTTCGGGATCGTGGATGAAGATCAGATCAATGTCGGATGAATAGTTCAGCTCGTGGCTGCCCATCTTGCCCAGCGCCAGTGCGGTCAGCCCCTTCGGCGTTTCGCCGCGCTCGGCAAAGGCGGCAGTGATGGCAAAGCCGAGCGCCGCGTCGGCGAAGCCGGTCAACGCCCCGGTCACCTGCTCCAGCGACCAGGCACCGCTCAAGTCGGCCAGCGCCACCACCAGCGCCACACCGCCGCGCGCCGTTCGCAGGCTGGGGGCCGGGACTGCCGGATCCAGCCGCGCCATGGCAAGCGCCAGCGCCGCGTCGAAATCCCCGCCCTGCATCACCTGCACCAGCTCCGGCTCGCGCCGAACCAGTCCGCGCAGGAACGGCGCATGCGCGTTGGCGCGCGCAACAGCCAGGGAAAGCGCCTCGCTCAAAGCATCAACTCGCCACGCATCACCAACACGCAATGGCCGGAAATCCAGGTCCCATCTGCCCCCCCGTCTGCGCCGCTGCGCACCGCAATCTCCGATCGCCGGCCCATGGCCACGCCTTGCTCCACCACCAGTCTGGCAACCCCCGCACGCGCCTGCAACAGCGCGCCCAGGGCGGCGACCGCGCTGCCGGTCGCCGGATCTTCCGGCACCCCGCTCAGCGGCGCAAACATCCGCGCCGAAACCGCGTCGCCAGCCCGGGCATAAAGATACAGGCTCAGGAAAGGCTTGCCGAGCGCCGCCGAAAGCGCCGCAAACCGGTCTCGCTGCCCGCTGGCCGGGGCAAGGGCTTCCGGCACCACTTCGGCAAACAGGAACTCGGCTCCCACCGAAGCGAACAGCGGCGCGTGCGTTGCGCTGACGATTGCCGCTGCATCAAGCCCGGCCAGCGCCGCAACCATGGCCGTGTCCGGGCCGGGCGCTGTTGCGAGCGGCCGCGGCGCGCGCACCTCTGCTCCCACCACCTGTCCGGCGGTGCGCTGCAATCGCACGAAAACCAGCCCCGCCTTTTCCTCGAAGCGCAATTCATCGCCGATCGGCGCGCCCCAAAGCGTGGCAGCCTGTCCCAGTGCAAAGGCCGTGCCCACATTGGGATGGCCGGCAAAGGGCATTTCTTCTTCGGGTGTGAAAATCCGCACCTGCGCGCTGTTGGCCGGGTCCTGCGGCGGCAGCACGAAACTGGTTTCGGAATAGCCGAACTCGCGCGCGATGGTCTGCATCTTGGCGCTGTCCAGCCCGCGCGCATCGGGCAGGATGGCCAGCGGATTGCCGGCAAAGCGTTGTCTGGTAAACACATCCACCGTCTCGAAGGCATAAACGCGCGCACCGCTCATGGCTGGTGCTCCAGCGTCAGATTGTCGAGCAGCCGGGTGCTGCCAATGGTGGCCGCAGCCAGCAGCCGCGATCCCGGCAGTGGCGCATCGACCGGGCACAGGCTGCGTTCGTCCACCAGGCTGACATAGTCGACCGCAGAAAATCCGGCAGACAGCAAGCTGGCCTCAGCCGCCTGTAGCGCAGGCGCGACAGGCGCACCGCCGGCGATGGCAAGCGCTGCCTGCTGCAGGGCCTGCGGCAGGGCAAGCGCCGCGCGGCGCTGCTCGGGCGACAGATAGATGTTGCGCGAGGAAAGCGCCAACCCATCGGCATCGCGGACAATCGGGCCAGCCACTATCTCCACCGGCAGATCGAGATCGATCACCATGCGGCGGATGATCGCCAGCTGCTGCCAGTCCTTCTCGCCAAAGATGGCGACATCAGGCGCCGTCATGAGGAGCAGCTTGGCCACCACGGTTGCCACGCCGACGAAATGGCCGGGCCGGGCCGCGCCCTCAAAGCCATCGCCCAGCCCGGCCACCGTGATGCTGGTGGCAAAACCGTTTGGATAGACCGCCGGCACCGAAGGCGCGAAGACGGCATCAACGCCCAGCGTCTGCAAAAGCCCGCGATCCTCGGCTTCCCGCCGGGGGTAGCGCGCCAGATCCTCGTTTGGCGCAAACTGCATCGGATTGACGAAAATCGAAACGATCGTCCGGTCTGCTGCGGCGCGCGCGCGCTCCACCAGC
>JAIMJL010000114.1 GCA_020693225.1 Sandarakinorhabdus sp.
GCCAGAAGCCCCAGCCGGCGCGCAGCAGGCTGGCGATCAGCGGGAACATCGGCAGGGAGGGCAGCACGAACCAGAAGGTTGCCTGGGCATAGCCGGCGATTTGCCCGCTGTCGGCGCTGCCGCGCCACATCCACACCATCGCGAGGATGGCCACCAGCGGCAGCGCGCCGATCATCGCCCCCAGCGCCGGGCTGCGGCGCGCCATTTCGGATGCGCCGGCGATCAGCAGGCCAGAGATGATTGCCTTCAGCCAGAACATCTCAGTTGGCCGCGCGCAGCAGTTCGCGGGCGGTGATGATTCGCATCACTTCGTTGGTGCCTTCCAGGATCTGGTGCACGCGCAGGTCGCGCCACAGGCGTTCGATGGGATAATCCATCAGATAGCCATAGCCGCCGTGCAGTTGCAGCGCGCGATCGACCACGGACGATCCGGCGTCGGTGGCGAGGCGCTTGGCCATGGCGGCGAACTTCGTTTTATCGGGCGCGCCGGCACTCACCTTGGCGGCGGCCATGTAGAGCAGCGCGCGGGCGGCCTGCAGATCGGTTTCCATGTCAGCCAGCTTGAACTGGGTGGCCTGGAAATCGACGATGGATTTGCCGAACTGGCGGCGATCGCGGGTGTAGGCGATGGCCTCGTCCAGCGCCCTTTGTGCGCCGCCGAGCGAGCAGGCACCGATATTAAGCCGGCCGCCATCGAGGCCCGCCATGGCGAATTTGAAGCCATGGCCTTCCTCGCCGACGCGGTTTTCCACCGGCACCCGGACATCATCGAAATGCACCTGCGCGGTGGGTTGCGAGTGCCAACCGAGCTTGCGCTCGTTGGCTCCGAACGACACGCCGGGCATATCCTTTTCGATCACCAGGCAGGAAACGCCGCCGGGGCCATCCGCGCCGGTGCGCACCATGGTGACATAGATGTCGTTTGCGCCGGCACCGGAAATGAAGGCCTTGGCGCCGTTCACGACATAGTGATCGCCGTCGCGCACCGCGCTGGTTTTCATGGCGGCGGCGTCCGATCCGGAGCCCGGCTCGGTGAGGCAATAGCTGGCGATGGCGTCCATGCTGACCAGCGACGGCAGATATTTCTCTTTCACCCGCGCGCCGCCGAAGCAGTCGATCATCCAGCTGGCCATGTTGTGGATGGAAATGAAGGCGGAGGTGGAGGGGCAGCCATAGGCCATCGCCTCCATGATGAGCGCCGCTTCCAGCCGGCCAAGGCCGATGCCGCCGGAGTCCTCGCTGACATAGATGGCGGCAAAGCCGAGATCGGCGGCGCGCTTGATGGTGTCGCGCGGGAAAATGTGCTTTTCGTCCCACTCGGCAGCATGCGGGGTGATTTCGGCGGCGGTGAAGCGTTCGGCGGTCTCGCGGATGGCGATCTGGTCGTCGGTCAGGGCAAATTGGGTCATGCACTGCCGCATAGCACCGGGGGCCGCCACGCGGGAGGGGCGAAAGTGAGGGGCGGGGTGGCGCACGGTGACGCGCGGTTGACCTTTTTGCCCATGCTGGCTATGGCCCCCGGTCTTCGAGCATGGAGTGTCCTCAGGGCGACTCCGGACTCGCCGGTTGATTCTTTGAGGAACAGGCAATGAAACGCACCTATCAGCCATCGCGGCTGGTTCGCAAACGGCGGCATGGGTTCCGCAGCCGCTCGGCGACTGTTGGTGGCCGCAAGGTGCTGGCTGCCCGCCGCGCCCGCGGCCGCAAGGTCCTGTCGGCGTAAATCGCGTGCATGCCGCCCCGCTGCCGGCCTCGAAGCCGGACGGCGGCGCTGCGGATAGGCATCCGATCCGCGAAGCTGCTGCCCCAGCCCTTCAGCGCATGCGCAAGCGGCGGGACTTTCTTGCCGCAAACTCTGGCGTGCGGGTGGTGACGCCCAGCTTCATTTTGCTGGTGAAGCCGGAGGCATCCCCGGAAGCCCGCGCCGGCTTCACGGTCAGCCGCAAAGTGGGCAATGCCGTTGCCCGCAACCGCGCCCGGCGTCGCTTGCGCGAAGCTGCGCGGCTGGTCTTGCCAGAAATCGCCGTGCCACATGCCGACCATGTGTTTATCGCCCGCGCCGGCGATGCGGAAATCCCGTTCGCGGCGCTGCTGGCCGATATGCGCCACGCCATGGACGCGGCTGGTCGCAAGGCCAGTGGCAAGGCAGGCCGCAAGATGGCGTCGCGCGGATGACCGGCCAGCCCTCGCTTGCCGGCCGGGCGCTCGCCGGCCTGTTCCGGCTCTGGCAGCTGACCTTTTCGCTTGTCCTGCCGCCCTCCTGCCGCTTCAGCCCGAGCTGTTCGGCCTATGGCATCGAGGCGGTTCGCCGTCATGGTGCAATCCCCGGCGGCTGGCTGGCAGCGAAGCGCATTTGCCGCTGCCATCCCTGGGGCGGCCATGGCCATGATCCCGTTCCCGATACTCTGCGCCCTTGCCATGGCGGCAGGGCGCAACCGAACCGCTGACCTCTCTCGCATGGAAAAGCCCCCACAGTGACCGGCGAAAACCGCAATCTCCTCCTGGCTGTTCTGCTGTCGGCCATCGTGCTGTTCGGCTGGACCTTTGTTGCCGAACGCTGGCTGACCCCGGCGCAACCGGCCGTTGTGGCAACCGCACCGGCCGCGCCTGGCACGACGGTGGGCGATGTACCGGTTTCTGCACCCGCGGGCGCGGTGCCCGCCGCCGTTCCGGTGGCGGCCGCCATTGCGTCTGCGCCGCGCATTGCCATCGATACGCCGCGCCTGAAGGGCAGCA
>JAIMJL010000067.1 GCA_020693225.1 Sandarakinorhabdus sp.
ATTGCCCATATGGTGCAGCAGGAATGGGCGACCACGGCAGACGATGTGCTGTGGCGGCGCAGCAAGCTGGGGCTGCATCTGGACGCGGCCGCCAGGGCGCGTGTGGCTGAAACGGTGCAGCGGATGATGGCAGATCGCGTTGCGGCCTAGCTAGTCCTTGCGCTGGCAGGTCTTGATGGTTTGCGCGGCGGCGATGTCTGCCAGCTTTTCCGCCGGCACCTGTTGCAGCACGGCGGTTGCGCCCTTTTCCCACCAGACGAGCCCCATGCCGGCATCCAGCCCCTGCGCCGTGGCATAGCGGGCACCGGAGGCGGACACTGTTTGCGCCATGTTGAAATTCTGCCCCTTCACGATCAGCGCAACATCGGGATTGCCCATGAGATCGGTGCCATAGATGGCGGTGATCGGCAGGTCTTTCTCGCAGGTGTAGGCGACCGACCGGCTGGCAGTTGCCTTGCTGGCGGCGCGCTGCTGCGCCGTTTCGGAATCGACGGGCGCGTTGGCATCGGGTGCATTGGTTTGCGCCGGGGCCGGTGCATCGCGGCGGCCGCAGCCGGTGGCCAGCAGGGCGAGCGGCAGCAGCGCGAGCGCAAGCCGCCTCATGAAGCGAGCGCCGCTTCGATCGCACGTTTCATTTCCGGGCTTTCGGGCGTGACCTTCGAGGCGAAGCCGGCAATCAGCTTGCCGTCTTTCCCCACGAGGAACTTGTGGAAGTTCCACTTGGGCTCGTTTTCAGCCGGGAGAGTGGCCTTGGCCCAGCGATAGAAGGGGGCGGCTTGCGCGCCCTTCACGACCGATTTTTCGGTCATCGGGAAATTGATGCCGAACTTGCTTTCGCAGAAATCCTTGATTTCGGCGTTGCTGCCATATTCCTGGCCCATGAAATTGCCGGACGGCACACCGATCACTGTGAAGCCCTTTTTCGCATAGCTGTTCTGCAGCGCCTGCAGGCCTTCATATTGTGGCGTGAAGCCGCACATGCTGGCAGTGTTTACCACCAGCAGGACCTTGCCCTTGTACTGGTTGAACGGCATCGGCTTGCCATCGATGCGGGTCATCGCGAAATCATAGGCGCTGGTGGCTTTCGGCGCCTGCGCTGTGGCGGGGGAGAAGGCGGCGGCTACCGCGCCGGTCGCCAGTATTGCGGCGAGGGTCATTTTCCATTCGTGCATGTGTCTCTCCATCCGGCTTGAACTGTTGGGTGGCAGATAGGGTGCCGCTGGGCATTCGTCCACCGCGCGCAATGCCGCGCGCCTGTTTACAGGCGGGCGAATGATGGCGGGCTTGTGAAGATTGGGCACCGGCGGCTAAGCAGGCGGCCATGAAGAACCGCACCGGACAGGACAGGCGCATCACGCAAGGCTGGCGACCCGCAACACAGGCGGTGCGCGGCGGCACGGCACGATCGGATTTCGGCGAGACCAGCGAGGCGATTTTCCTGACCTCCGGCTATTGCTATGACACGGCTGAGGAAGCGGCCGCCCGCTTCCGCGGCGAGCGCGAGGGGATGACCTATTCGCGGCTGCAGAACCCGACGGTTGCCATGCTGGAGGAGCGGCTGGCGCTGCTGGAGGGGGCGGAAAGCTGCCGCGCTTCGGCTTCGGGCATGGCGGCGATGACGGCGGCGCTGATGGCAACGCTGTCGGCGGGCGACCATCTGGTGGCGGGGCGGGCGCTGTTCGGATCGTGCCGGGTGCTGGTGGACAGCATCCTGCCGCGCTTCGGCATCGAGACGACGACCGTGGACGGGCGGGACACGGACGCCTTCCGGCGGGCGCTGCGGCCCAACACCAAGGCATTTTTCCTGGAGACGCCGGCCAATCCCACGCTCGATCTGGTGGATATTCGCGGCGTGGCCGACATCGCGCACGATGCCGGTGCGCTGGTGATTGTGGACAATGCCTTTGCCTCGCCGATCGTGCAGCGGCCGTTGCAGCATGGCGCCGATATCGTGGCCTATTCCGCCACCAAGCTGATGGACGGACAGGGCCGGGTGCTGGCGGGCGCAGTGCTGGGGCCAGACAAATGGATGAACGAGCAGTATCTGGCGTTCACCCGGCACACCGGGCCGGTGCTTTCGGCCTTCAATGCCTGGGTGGTGCTGAAAAGCCTGGAGACCCTGGATCTGAGGGTGCGGCGGGCGTGCGAGAATGCCGCGAAGGTGGCGGCGTTTCTGGACGGGCGGGTGCCGAAGCTTTTGTATCCGGGCCTGCCGTCGCATCCGCAGCACGCGCTTGCCGGGGCGCAGATGGACGCGGGCGGCACCATCATGGCGCTGTTTGTAGATGGCGGGCGGCCGCAGGCGCACGCGCTGCTGGACGCGCTGGCGCTGATCGACATTTCCAACAATGTGGGCGATTCGCGCACGCTGGCGACGCATCCCGCCTCCACCACCCATGCCAGCGTGCCGGAGGCGGTGCGCGCGGAAATGGGCATCACCGAGGGGATGATCCGAATTTCAGTGGGGCTGGAGGATGCCGACGATCTGATCGACGATCTGGCGCAGGCCTTGCAGGCGGCGGGCTTGTGAAGATGGGCAAGCTGTTTGCTCATGCGGAAACAACGCAGGGCGTAACCGTGCGGGTACAGCCGCATTATTCCGAGGACGATAGCGACCCGGCCGACAACCACGGGCTTTGGCATTATCATATCCGGATCGAGAATGCCGGCAAACAGACGGTGCAGTTGATCGACCGGCACTGGATCATCACCGATGCGCGCGGCAAGCGCGAGGAAATTCGCGGCGAGGGCGTGGTGGGCGTACAGCCGATTCTGGAGCCGGGGCAGAGCTATGACTATGTGTCGGCCTGCCCGCTGGAGACGGCATCGGGCACGATGCAGGGCAGCTTCGGCATGGTGCTGGCGGACGGTCGGCGCTTTGCGGCGGCAATTCCGGCGTTTGATCTGCTGTCGCCCGCCTCGCGCCGCTTTGCCAACTGATGCGCCGTTCGCTGCTTCCGTTGAATGCGCTGCGCGTGTTCGATGCGGCGGCGCGGACGCTTTCGTTCACCCGCGCGGCCGACGAGCTGGCGGTGACTCCGGCAGCCGTTGGCCAGCAGATCCGCGCGCTGGAGGAAACGCTGGGCGTGGTGTTGTTCCGGCGCACCACCCGAGGGCTGGAACTGACCCCGGAAGCGGCATCGGCGATTCCGGCGCTGCGCACGGGATTTCTGGCCTTCGAGGAGACCATCGAGGCCTTGCGCGCTGGGCAGGCGGCAACGCGGATCAACCTGGCGGCGGCGCGCGGCGCTGTCCGGCACTGGTTGTTGCCACGACTGGATGGCTGGCTGCAGGCCAACCCGGAAGCGACCGTGCAGCTGATGGTGCTGGATGCGCCGGTGGATTTTGCGCAGGCGAATTTTGATCTGGCGCTGAGCTTCGGCCCGACGCCGGATGCCGAAGGGGTGCATGGCAAGGCGCTTGGCGAGGAATGGCTGGTGCGGGTGGCGCGGCCCGACGCGCCGCCGCGCACAATCGGCTGGCAGACCGCAAGCGAAGCGCAGCTGAAGGTGGCGGATGCCGGGCTGGCGCTGGATTGCGCGCTGGCCGGATGGGGCGAGGCAGAGGTGCCGCTGACGCTGGCCGCGCCCTACATCGCTGCCGGCCAACTGGTGGAGCGCGGGGAGCGGGTGCAAAGCGCCGACAGCTATTGGCTGTGTGCGCCGGCGCCGCAGTGGAAATCGGCCAAGGTGCGGGCGCTGGTGGAGGCGCTGCTCACATAAGCTGGCAGGGCGTGTGAGCCACTTCCGGCTTGGCGCTGCAGGTGGCGCGAATATGATCGGCCAGAGCGGGCGCGAAGACGGCATGTTCTTGCAAAAGCACTTTTGCCGCAAGGGTTTGGGCCGTATCGTCAGGCATGATGGCAACACGTGCCTGCGCCAAAACGGGGCCGCCATCCAGCTCTTCGGTCACGATGTGGACGCTGCAGCCGGCTTCTTTGTCGCCGGCCTCGATGGCGCGCTGGTGGGTGTGCAGGCCGGGATATTTCGGCAGCAGCGAGGGGTGAATGTTGACGATGCGGCCGGGCCATTGGCGGATGAATCCGGGGGTGAGGATGCGCATGAAGCCGGCGAGCGCGATGAAATCGATCTGCCGGGCGGCAAGCTCGGCATGCAGGGCGGCATCGAATGCTTCGCGGGTGGGGAAGGCCTTGTGTGGGAGGGCGACCGCTTCGATGCCGTTTGCGGCGGCAAAATGCAGGCCGGCGGCGTCTGCCTTGTTGGCGAGGACCAGGACGACCCTGGCGGGATAGTCCGGCGCTTGCGCGGCGCGGACAATCGCTTCCATGTTGGAACCGCGCCCGGAAATCAGGATGGCAAGGCGCGCTGGTTCAATCGTCATGCGCCGCCGTCCACCCGCTGCCCTGGCCCCACAGGCCCGCTGCGCCAATCACTTCGCAGCCTTTCGCGCCGGGTGCGATATGGCCGATGCGGTGCACCGCGTCGCCGGTTGCCTGAAGCGCGGCGGTGACGGCATCGGCTTCGTCTGGCGCCACCACCAGCACCATGCCGATGCCGCAGTTGAAGGTGCGGGCAAGCTCGGCCGGTTGCATGTGGCCGCGCTGCTGCAACCATGCGAACAGCGGCGGCAGTGGCCATGCGGCGGCATCGATGATGGCGCGGTAACCGGCGGGAAGCACGCGCGGCACATTTTCCAGCAGGCCGCCGCCGGTGATGTGAGCCAGCGCGTGCAGCCTGCCGATAAGCGGCAGCAGCGGCTTGATATAGAGCCGGGTTGGGGTGAGCAGGGCTTCGCCCAGCGAGGTGTCGGCGGCGAAGGGTGAGGGGGCTGCGAGGTCTTCGCCTTCGACCAGGCGCCGGATCAGCGAATAGCCGTTGGAATGCGCACCCGACGAAGCAAGGCCGAGCAGAACATCGCCTGCCGCCACACGGTCGCCGGTGAGCAGCTGGCTGCGCTCGACCGCGCCGACCGCAAAGCCGCCCAGATCATAGTCTCCGGCGGCATACATGCCGGGCATTTCGGCGGTTTCGCCGCCGATCAGCGCACAGCCAGCCGCCGCGCAGGCGCGGGCGATGCCGGCGACAACGGCCTGCGCAACCTGTGGCTCCAGCTTGCCGGTGGCGAAATAATCCAGAAAAAACAGCGGCTCCGCGCCTTGCACCACAAGATCGTTGACGCACATGGCGACCAGATCCTGGCCGATCGTGTCGTGGTTGCCGGTTTCGATGGCGAGCCGCAGCTTGGTGCCGACGCCATCGGTGGCGGCCACCAGCAGCGGATCGGTGAAGCCGGCGGCCTTCAGATCGAACAGGCCGCCGAAGCCGCCGATTTCCGCGTCGGCCCCCGGACGGCGGGTGGCGCGCACCAGCGGCGCGATCGCCCGGACCAGCGCATTGCCGGCGGCGATATCGACCCCGGCTTCGGCATAGGTTGCAGGGCGTGATGGCGTGTCGGATGCAGACATGGGCGCGGATGTAGCGGGAAGTCCCTTCCAATCCTACCCTCCTTGCGCCACAAGGCAGCGCAATGCGCGCGCCAACGGCCCATGACTGGAAATGCCTTATCGCAGCGGCTGTGCTGGTGCTGCTGCCGGGCACTGCGTTGCAGGCGCAGCGCGGCGCGCGCGCGGCGGATGCGGCGCCGAAAAAGGCGGCGGCAGAGGCAAACAAGAGCGTGGACGAACCCAAGGCCATCGGCGGCAGCGGCGGGCTGATCGTGGGCGGCGTGGACGTGGATGTTGGCGGCAAATCGCCGGTGGATGCGCGCTTCAACGGCTGGCGGCAGGCACAGCGGCTGGCCTGGCCGGCGCTTTGGGCGCGGATGTCGGGGCAACCGGCGAACACCGCGCCCGGCCTTGCCGACAGCGCGCTCGATTCGATTGTCAGCGCCATCGAGGTGGAACGCGAGCAGGTCGGCCCGACGCGCTATGTCGCGCGGCTGGCGGTGGTGTTCGATCGGGCGCGGGCGGCAACGTTCCTGGGCCGCTATGCGATGCTCGCCTCCTCGCCGCCGATGCTGTTGCTGCCGGTGTTGCAGGATGCCGGGGTGCGGCAGGCGCATGAGCCCGAATCGCCCTGGCTGAAGGCGTGGGCGCGGCTGCGGGCGGGCGAATCACCGATTGACTATATTCGCATTCAGGCGACCCCCGGCGATGTGATCCTGTTGAACGCCTGGCAGGCGGAGCGGCGACATGTGGTGCTGTGGCGCGGTCTGGTGGATCGCTATCAGGTGGCCGATGTGCTGATCCCCGAATTGATTTTGGAGCGCAGCTGGCTGGGCGGGCCGACCACCGGGCTGCTGATCGTGCGCTTTGGCCCGAGCGGGCGCGAGCTGGGCCGGGTGCGGCTGAGCAACCCCGTGGGGGATGTGGACGGGCTGATGGATGCAGCGGTGCGGCAGGCCGACGCCATCTATATCGCGGCGTTGCGCAGCGGCAATCTGCTGCCGGATCCGTCGCTGCTGGAAGAGCTGCCGGCTGGCGAAATCGAGGATGCGGGGCCAGAGATTGGCGGCCAGTTCGGCGAGGCGATGCTGGGGGGAATCCGGCTGCGGGTGCAGACACCGGATGACGCCACCCTGCAGGCCTTCGAGCGCGATCTGCGCGCGACCGCCGGGGTATCGGGCGTGCGGGTGGCGAGCTTTGCGCCGGGCGGCGAATCGCTCATCGATCTGAACGCCACGAGCCCCTTGAGCGAGCTGCGGCTGGCGCTGGATGCGCGCGGGTTGCGCTTGGTGGACGACCCGGCAGGGCGGATTCTGCGGCGGCGGCTCGCCGGGGAAGCCCCGCTGGAGCCGGTGATTTCGGAAGAGGCGCTGGTGGAAGACGGAGCGGACGCCACAGCGGAGCCGACATCGGGGGCGGCCCCGAAGGCGCTGCTGCCGCCGGGCGGCGAATAGCGGCGATGCAGGCCGGGCAGTTTGCACTTCCGCTGGGCTGGCAGGCGGCGCGCGGGCAGAAGGATTTTCTGGTGTCCCCGGCCAATGCGGCGGCGGTGAAATTTCTCGACAGCTGGGCCACCTGGCCCATTCCGGTGGCCATCCTGATCGGCCCGGTTGGCTCGGGGAAGACGCATCTGGCGGCGATTTTCGCGCGTCGGGCCAATGCCCGTCTTTGGGACGATGCCGACCGGACGCCGTCCGAGGAAGCCCTGTTCCACGCCTGGAACGAGGCGGTGGAGGCTCGGCGGCCGTTGCTGATGACGGCGCGCTCGGCGCCGGGGGACTGGAATCTGGCATTGCCGGATCTGTGCTCGCGGCTGCTGGCCACGCCGCAGGTGCGGATCGGCGCCCCCGATGATGTGCTGCTGCGGCATGTGTTTGACAAGCTTTGGCGCGATCGCGGCCTGGAAGCCCCGCCGGAAGTGAGCCATTATGTGTTGAGCCGGATCGAGCGCAGTTTTGAGGCGGTGGGGCGAGCGGTTGAGTTGCTGGACCGTGCTGCGCTGGCCGGGCAGCGACCGCTCACTGTGCCGCTGGCGCGGGATGCGTTGATCGATCTGTGACAGGGCTGTTCGACCTGTAACATTTGTCGCGCTATATTCGCGTGCATGATCACCTTGTCCCGGCCACACATCCCCGAAGCCCCTCTCAGGATATTGGGCAGCGACCGCTACCTGAACCGCGAGCTTTCGTGGCTGGCGTTCAATTCGCGGGTGCTGGAGGAGGCGATGAACCCGGCGCATCCGCTGCTGGAACGGCTGCGCTTCCTGTCTATTTCCGGCAACAATCTGGACGAGTTCACCATGGTGCGGGTGGCCGGGTTGCGCGGGCAGGTGGACGAGGGCATCGAGCGGCTGAGCCCGGAAGGCGCGACCCCGGCGCAGCAGCTGGCCTCCATTGCCGTGGCGGCGGACGCGCTGATGATGCGACAGCAGGAAACCTTCGTGACCCTGCGGCGCGCCTTGCGGGCAGCGGATTTCGCGGTTCTGGACGCCGGCGAGCTGACGAAAGCCGAAACCGATTGGCTGGAGCGGCATTTCCTGCAGCAGATTTTCCCGGTGCTGACCCCGCAGGCGATTGATCCGGCGCACCCCTTCCCGTTTGTGCCCAACAAGGGCTTTACCTTGGCGTTTGAAATGCGCCGGGTGAGCGATGGCGAACGGGTGGCGGCACTGTTGATGTTGCCGCCGATGCTGCCGCGCTTTGTGCGGCTGCCCGGCGTTGCCTCGCGCAATATTGCCATGGAGCAGGTGCTGCGGCGCTTTTTCCACCTGATCTTTCCCGGCTTCGAGAGCCTGGGCGAGGGCGCTTTCCGGGTAATCCGCGACAGCGACATCGAAATCGAGGAAGAGGCCGAAGATCTCGTGCGCTTCTACCAGAGCGCGATCAAGCGGCGGCGGCGCGGACAGGTGATCCGGCTGAAGATCGAGGGGCATACGCCGGACTCGCTGAAGCAGATGGTGCGCCGCGCCATGAAGCTGGGCGAGGATGAGGTGACCGAAGTAGAGGGCATCATCGGCATTGCCGATCTCGCCCAGCTGGTGGAGGAAGATCGGCCCGATCTGAAGTTCGAGCCCTATTCGCCGCGCTTTCCCGAACGGATCCGCGAGCATGGCGGCGATTGCTTTGCCGCCATCCGCGCCAAGGATATCGTGGTGCACCACCCCTATGAAAGCTTCGATGTTGTGCTGGCCTTTCTGCGCCAGGCGGCGGCCGACCCGGATGTGGTGGCGATCAAGCAGACGCTGTATCGCACCGGCAAGAACAGCCCGATCGTGCGCGCGCTGATCGATGCCGCGGAAGCGGGCAAATCGGTGACCGCCATCGTGGAATTGAAGGCGCGGTTCGACGAGGAGCAGAACCTGACCTGGGCGGCGGCGCTGGAGCGGGCCGGCGTGCAGGTGGTTTATGGTTTCATCGACTGGAAAACCCACGCCAAGATGTCTTTGGTGGTGCGGCGCGAGGGCGCGGATCTGAAAACCTATCTGCACCTGGGCACCGGCAATTATCACCCGACCACGGCGCGGATCTACACCGATCTCAGCTTTTTCACCGCCAACCCGGTGCTGGCGCGCGATGCCGCTCAGGTGTTCAACTATATCACCGGCTATGTTGAGCCGAACGCGCTGGCCATGCTGGCGATGTCTCCCACCAACCTGCGTTCCACCCTGATGCAGGGCATCGAAGGCGAGATCGCGCATGCCCAGGCGGGGCGTCCGGCGGCCATCTGGGTGAAGATGAATTCGCTGGTGGACCCGGAGATCATCGAGGCGCTCTACGCAGCGAGCGAGGCCGGCGTGGAGATCGATCTTGTGGTGCGCGGAATCTGCTGTTTGCGTCCGGGTGTTCCGGGGCTTTCGGAAAACATCCACGTGCGCTCGGTGATCGGGCGGTTTCTGGAGCACAGCCGGATTGTCGCCTTCGGCAACGGTCATGCCCTGCCAAGCCGCAAAGCTAAAGTGTGGATTACCTCGGCCGACTGGATGCCGCGCAATTTCGACCGCCGGGTGGAGCTTCTGATTCCGATCGAGAACCCGACCGTACACGCGCAGATCCTCGATCAGGTGATGGTGGCCAATCTGAAGGATACCGAGCAAAGCTGGGACATGCTGCCGGATGGAAGCTACCAGCGGCTGCCGCCCGGCCCGCATCCGTTCAACTTGCACCGCTATTTCATGACCAACCCTTCGCTTTCGGGGCGCGGGGCGGCGTTGCGCGAAACCCGCAAGGTGCCGAAATTGCTGGTGGAAGAGCCGGATAGCACAAGTGAAGAAGCGAAGGCTGTCAGCGGCCCCAACGCAGCTAAGGCTGCCAGAGTCTAGGACAGATCGGCCAGCGCCTGCGCCAACAGGGCCTTGTGTGATGCTGTGAACGGAAAGCGGAAATCGCCCGGCGGCGCGACTTCGGCTGCGCGGGCCAGCGCCTTGCGGCCTTCCGCCTCGCGACCTTGCAGGCCAAGGCTTGCGGCCAGCAGCAGGTTGTTCATCGGGATTTCGCCCGCCAGCTGTTCGGCTTCCAGCAGCAGGGCAACGGCATCCGCAGGCCGACCCTCAAGCATGCGGACGGCGCCCAGAACACCGAGCAGGATCGGGCGGACGGACATGCGCTGGTCCAGCCGCCGGGCGGCTTCCAGATGGGTCGCCGCCTCGTCCAGCCGGCCGGCGATCAGCCGCACCTGACCGCTCCACAGATGCGCCGGGGCAAAGCCGGGGGCAAAGGCGCGTACCCGGTCTGCCAGCGCAATGCAGGGCTCCACAGGCTCGCCGCAACAGGCGAGCATGACGGCGGAGATGCCGGCGGGGAAGGGTTCGGAATCGGTGATCCGCAGCGCCCGGCGGGCATAGTCGATCGATGCCTGGCGATCTGCGTCGGTGCTGCCTAGGTGGCCATTATACCACAGATTGCCGTGTGCCAGCGACAGGATGGCAAGCGCATTGGCGGTATCAGGGGCGGCGGCAATCACCGGCTGCAGCAGGGCAATGGCCTCGCGGTAGCCTTCGCGCTGCATCCGGTTGCCGGCCGTTGTGGCCAACAGGATGCGCGATTCCGGCGTGTCGGGCTGGCCACCCGTGCTGGCCTGTGCGATGCGGGCGCGGCGGACATGCGCCTCGACGCTGGCGGTGACCAGTTCGGTTACCCGGTCTTCCAGTTCGAAAAGCTCTTCCGCGCTGCCCTCGAAGCGATCACTCCACAATTGCGTGCCGTCGGCGGCCAGCAGCCGGGCGGTGGCACGGATGCGTGGGCCGGCCTGCCGGGCCTGGATCTCGACCACGTATTCGGCGCTGTCTCCGGGGCGGTCACGCACCACCAGACCGGAATGGCGTCCGATGGATGCGGCAAGTTCGGCGGCGAGTTCGTCGGCCAGCGGAAAGGGCGCGCCGGTGGTTCGCACGGCAACGGTTGCCGGGCCGGTCAGGCTGCTTGCCATCACCCCGTGGCCGGGATGCGCGATGGGCGGCGAGGCCTCCTGCCCGGGGCGACCGCGCACCAGCAGGGTGACGCTTTCCAACACCTTGCGCAGCGCCGGGGCAGCCGGATTGCCCGTCCAGCCGATCATGTCGGCGCACTGGGTCTGGCTGAAGGGCAATGGCAGCGGCGCGCCGTCCAGCGTGAGTTGCACGAGCTTGCCGGCCTCGCGCGCCATTTCCGCCTCGGCGCGCACCCATTGCGACTTGGCAGCGTCGGCTGACCACAGCACCAGAACTGCGGCGGCCTCACGCAGCCGTTCCTCGATCACATCGCCGAACGGGCGGTGCGGCGGCAGATCATCATCGCGCCAGACGCTGAAGCCGTTGGCGCGCAGCAACTCTGCCATGGCGTGCGCCTGCTGGGCGGTGGGGCGGGCATAGGATACAAAAACGTCGGTCATCGAAGAAATGTGCGCCCTGTTGTTTCAGCGCCCGGTGGCTCGCCAGATCTCGGCTCCGAGATCCATCGTGAAGTCGAAATCCACCCAGATGCCCTGCCCCACTTTTTGCGGGCCTTCGGGAATGCCCAGTTCTGCGGCAATCGGCAAGCTGGCATAGCTGCTGATGGCGACTGTGTAGTGATTGTGGGTGAGGCCGCTGCCGCGAAAGCCAACCACCCGGCTGCGCGCTTCGGCAATGGCCTGGTAGCAGGCGGTCATCGGATTGCTGATATCGGGGAACTGCTTCAGGAACGCCATGGTGACATGGCCGAGCCCGAACGCGGTGGACAGTTTGCCGGCGAGATCGCCGACGCCATCGGCCAGGCCATCGAAAAAGCGCCGGGCAAAGCGTTCGATATCGGCAATGGGGCCGCTGACCGGCGGGCCGAGGATGGGCGAGATATGGGCGATCTCGGCCCATGCGGCCTGCGTGGTCGGGGCGAAAGTCTTGAGCGCATAGCCTTTGGCGCGGAAGGTGCGCGCCGCCGCGGGATCCGATGTCTGCGGGGTGAAATCGAACTGGCCCAGTTGCTTTGGAAAGCCCCAGATTTCCCGGCCGCCAGCCATTGCGGCGGCGACATCGACGAAAAGATAGAGCGGGATCATGCGGATGGCGAACAGGCCATCGCCTTCGCGCAGCGCCGGCACCCACAGGCCGAAATCGATCTCGTCGGCCCAGCCCTCGTACCGCTCGACGCTATCGGTGGCGAAGATGCGGCTGATTTCGGCAGCGCCCAGGATCACATTGCTGCCCAACATCCGGTAGCGGACCCGTCCGGATGAGGGCACCGCAAACATCGCATCGAGCATGGCCTGGCATTTCGCCTGGTGGGCAGGAACCAGAAAGCTGGTGAGCCGCACGCCGGTTGCCTTCAGCGCGCCGAGCGGATCGATCCGGTTTCCGGTGATCACCATCGGGGGATATTGGCTCATGCGGATTGGCCCTTCATGCGGATGGGGAGGTTCGGAAGCGCACCGGCGCCGATGCGCGCGGTGATGCGGGTGGCCTTTTCGGCATGATGGGCTGGCCCTCCGGCGGCAGCAACTGCGGCATGCAGCAGGGCTTCTTCAAAGGGCATTTTCAACGTTTCCGATCGCTTGAGACCCTTTGTCCAGATTTTGCGCGCGGCCGCCTGCTTGCCCTTCAGCGCCTGCAACTGGCCGGCATGCAGATGCGCAAAAGGCTGGGCGATGGGAAACAGGCCGGCACATTTTGCCAGCCGCCGGTTGGCGCGTTCGGCCAGCGGCAGCATGCCGGGATGCCCGGAGGCCAGCAGCGCGTTCAGGACATCGGCGGTCGCCGCATAGGCATCAATCGACGCGAACTGCAACGGAGCTGCTTCCTGCGCGCGCACCAGCCCCTCGGCCTGCTCGAAAGCCTGTTGCTCTTGCCCAAGGTGCAGGCGGCAGCGCGCCAGCAGGACGGTCAGGCTGAACTGCGCCTGCGCTTCCCTGCCGCGGCTTAAGACCTGCAGTCCACGTTCATAATGTGCCGCGGCCTGTTCCACCTGGCGTTCGCGTTCATCGATCCGCCCCAGGTGCAGTTCCGACCAGAGCAGGAACTGATCGTCCAGCATCGATTGGCCCAGTGCCTGCAGATCGAGCGCATGCTGGCGGGCGGCGGGGAAATTTCCTTGCCAAAGCTCGAACATGGTGGCGACCGACAGCGCCATGCCGATATTGCGCTCGGAGCGGTCGATCGTGTTCAGTCGGAGGCTTTCGGCGATATCCGCCCGGCCTTCATCCCACCGGCCCAGTGAGGTGGCCAGCATGGCGCGGCTGCCGTGCACACGATGCAGTCCGCTGTGGTCGTTGCGCGCCAGGCAATCGGCATGCGCACGGTCGGTGCAGAAGCGCGCCACCCGGTGCAGTCCCAGCAGCCCGGCGACATAGCCGACCAGCCCATAGGGCCGGGCAGCCAGCGCCAGATTGCCGGTGCGCTCGGCGGCGCGGGCAGCAAACAGGCTGAGCGCGACCGGCTGGATGGTTCCTTCCATCAGGAAATAGAGATCGGAGGCGCGGGTGGCGGCCTCGCAACGCAGCTGGTTGGCCATGCGCTTGCGGGTGGACCGCAGATCGCCCGCATGAAATTGCGGAACGCTGACGGTGGCCGCCAGCAAGGCCGCTTCGCGTGCCGCCATCATGCCCCAGCCGAAGGGCGTTTTCGGCGCACCGGGCCACAGTCCATCCAGGCTTTTCAGGGCCGGGGCGAGCGCCTTGGCATTTTCGCCGATGCTCATTTGCGCGTTGGCCAATTCCAGATGCAGCTGGGCATGCCGCAGCGGGCTGAGCAGATGCGGCTGCCGCTCAGCGATGGCGATGGCCCGTTCGAAGAATTGCAACGCATCACCATAGGCGCCCGCGGCGGTTGCCGACAGTCCGGCCCGGCGCAGCGGTTGCAGCGCCTTATCCGGCACACCGGCCTGGTGCCAGTGGTGAGCGATTTCCGCACTCGCTGCCCGCGCCGCAGCCGGCGGCTGTCGTTCGAGATGCTGCACTGCGCGGCGGTGCAGCCCGGCGCGGGTCCGCTCGGGCAGCGATTCATACACGGTGCTCATCACCAGCGCCTGAGCAAAGCGCCAGCGCGGCGGCTCGCCCGGCTGCCGCAACAGCAGGCCCTGCTCGACCAGCGCGTCCAGTTCCTGTTCGAGGGAATCCGCTGCGACAGGCACATCGAGCGCTGCAATGGCTGCCACATCGAAGGCACTGCCAAGGATGCTGGCAGCCTTCAGCAGGCTCAGCCGTTCATAGGGCTGGGCGCCAAGCCGGGCGATGGCGGCTTCTTCGATGGTGGCCGGAAGGTCCACATTTCGCAGGGTGGCTTCGGCATCACGCCAGGCGCCTGGGCTGATCAGGCCAGCGGCCAGAAGATCGGGCGGGATGGCGGCCAGCAGTTCGCGGGTAAACAGCGGATTGCCGCGCGAGCGGGCATAGACCCAATCTGCCAGCGGGTGGCCGGGCTGGAATCCCTCGACTGCATGGGTGAGCAATTCGGATATTCCAGCCGCATCGAGGGGCGCAACCGGCAGCACCTGCATGCTGTGGCCGAGCGCGGACTTCAACAAGGCCTCCGCTCCGCCGATCGGTGATCGCCCGGCAACAACCGCCTTGGCGTGCGGCAGGTCCTGCAGCAGATCAACCAGCAGGTGCGTGGAGGCATCATCCAGCCAGTGCGCATCTTCCACGACCAGCAGCAGCGCGCCCGGTCCGAGCAGATGCTGCATCAGCCGCGCTTGCAGCCGCCGCGCCAGCCGGGGTCGCATGGCCTGCTCGATGCGCGCGAGGCCCGGTGCATCGGCGAGCGATCGACCGAACAGCGGATTGGCGAGAGATACCAGATCCGGCTCCACGCCCGCCTCGGCCGCAAGGGCAACCAGCGCGGCATCGAGCTTGAGGCCCTGGCTGCGGCCCCAGCCCGCCAGCACAACGGCTGCGGCATCGCGCCAGGCAAACAGCGGGGTGCGACTGCCCAGCGCGCCGGCGCGGCCGACCAGCAGGGCATGCCCCGTGGCTGTTGCCAGGGCGGCGGCATGCGCCACCAGCCGCGACTTTCCAACGCCGACTTCGCCTTCCAGCAGCAGCAGGCGACCATCAGGATCGGCCAGCCAGGACTCGATTTTGTCCACCTCTGCGGCCCGCCCGGCAATCGGGCCGGAGTCCGAGAGCAACGATTCCGCCTGCCGGTGTTTGGGATTGCCCACCCCGAACAGAAGCGTGTCGGCAGCGAGCCCTTTCAGCGCGCGCTTTTCCGGCAGGAAATATTCAAAGCTGTCGCCCGCCTCCTTGCGGGTTGCGGCGTCGGTGAGGATTTCATCCCGTGCCGCCTGCATGCAGCGGGCGGCAAGGTTGGCGGCCCCGCCATAGATGGTGTGATGCACGGTTGCATTGGTGCCGCCCACGCCGGCGCGCAGCTTGCCGGTGGCCACGCCGATTGCGGCATCGGTGCCGTGCTCGCGCAATTCGCTGCGCAGATCGACGGCGGCGGCGAGCGCCCGCACGGCAGCAGCGGTGACCTGAGCGGGGGGAATGCCGAAGCCCAGCACGGCCGACATGCCCTTTTCATCGACATGCACCTTGTCAAGCATGCCGCCATGCCGCGCCGCCACATCCTGCACCATGCGCACACTGGCATTCACGTCGACGAGGGTCAGCCGGCCCAGTTCTTCGGCCTTGAACAGCCGCACGAACAGGATGCTCGCCGATCGCAGTTCGGCGCCCCAGCCCATCCCCATGTCCAGCGCCACATGACCGATGGCGCAGGCCTGGACATCGCGGTGCCGGGCCTTGCCCAGCTCCTGCCAGCCTTTGCGGGGACGGCCGGAAAACTCCGATTGCAGCAGCGGCCAGCTGGCTTCGGCAACG
>JAIMJL010000068.1:0-12914 GCA_020693225.1 Sandarakinorhabdus sp.
GGCTTTTGTGGCAGCCGCCGCCGTTGCCGCCGAACTCTGTTGCAGACTTTCAAGGTCGCGGGCCAGCGCCTGCACCCGCAAACGATCCGGATCGGCTTCGGCAAGGCTATCCACCATGAGCCGCAGATCGCCCATGCGGCTGGACATTTCCCCCAGCGGAGCACGCGCCTGATCGAAGCGTGACAGCTGCAATTGGGCAACAGACCAGGCTTCGCTGCCGATGGGGGATCCGGATGCAGCCCTGATCGCGGGGGCAAGCGCTTCACCCGCTGCCCGGATATCCTGCCGGGCCTTCGCCAGCGCCTGCTCATGGCGAGCGAGATCGGCGGCCAAGCCTGTGCGCTCCTCCGGCGAAAGCGACGGCGGCGAACCGGCATCCGGCGCAGCCAGTTCGCGCGGCAGTTCACGCGGCAGTTCACCGGGGCGCGGCTTCAGCGACGGGAACGCGCCTTCTCCGGTAAACCCGCAACCGGACAGGAGAATGAGCAGGGGCAGAATGTGACGCACAGCATGCGCCATAGGGGGGCATCGAAGTCCTTGCAATCTTGGGAGACGCCCATTAGGAGCGCAATTCCAATGCGCCCGTAGCTCAGCTGGATAGAGCATCAGACTACGAATCTGAGGGCCGGGCGTTCGAATCGCTCCGGGCGCACCATTTCCCTTTTATCTCCGAAACAGCGATTGCGCTGAGGCAGGCATGGCGGATTCCGGCGCGGCTTTCGGCGCGCGGTCTGGCGCATGTTTTGGCGCATGGTGACCGTGACCGATCAGATCGGTCACGCGGCGGGGTGCTCGTTTCATACGGCTTGCGGGCCATGCGGAAGCGGGGAGCATCGTTGCCGATGCACCCCGCCCGTTTACGCGCTGTGGCGGTTGCAATCAGAAGCCGAAGCTGATGCCGCCGCGGATGTTGGCGATGTCGGTGCCGCCGCCGAAGCTGTAGCCGCCGCGGACGAACAGGTTGATGCGATCGTTCACCACCGTATCGACGCCGAGTTCCACCGTGCCGTAGCCGCCGGGTTCGACGCCCTGGACGATGAAGCTGTTGCCGCCGCCCACCATGCGCACCGTGCGATCGCTGCCGATGTCGCCCTGGAAGGTGTAGCTGAGCCGGCCATGCGGCATCATGACGAAGTTGCTTGCCGTTTCGAAGCGGCCGCCGATGCGCGCCCCGATGGTGGGGCTGAACACCGATTTGGAGGCCTCATCGACCAGCACGGCAACCCCGCCGCCGGTGCGGGCGGCGGTTTCGTCGGCGGCATTCATTTTCCAGCTGCGCACCGCCAGTTCGGCAAAGGGTGTTGCCACGATGTTGGTGCCGATCTGGAAGTTGTAGCCGCCTTCGAGCACGGCATCGAACTGGGTGCCGCGGAAATTCGCCTCCACGCTGCGGGACAGAAGATCCAGCGAGCGGTTCACATCGAAGCGCGAGAAGCCATAGGCCAGCAGGCCGCTGACATAGGCGTCGCCGAACCCTTGCGCGGCATAGGCGCCGATGGTCCAGGTGCGGATGCGGGCGCTTTCCGGAGTGTTGCGGGCGTTGACATCATGCTCGGCATAGGAGCCGCCGATCCCGAAGGCGCCGGTGTCGCTGAAGGCGATGTCGGCTCCGAAGGCGAGACCATAGGCATCTGACCGGATGCCCGAAGCGCCGGTCTGGCTGTCGCCGGCGTAGCGGGCAAAATCGCCGACCGGGTTGAGCCAGATGCGGGTTTTCAGCGGCTGACCAACCGAGACCGCGTTGGTGAGCAGCCCGGCGGTCTGTCCGAACACGAGGTTCTGATCGACGGCGGCCAGCGAGCCGTAGATTTCCGCGGACGAGAGCTGCTCGAACAGCTCGCCTGCCTGACCCGCCGTCAGGCGCCAATCCAGCGCGCTGACGATGTTGGCGAGATCCTGGGCATTGGCCAGTTCGCCGACCGTGCCGAAGCCGCTGCCGCCGATGGCATCGTTGCGGATGCGGGTGGCGATGTCGGTGACCGCACCATCGAGCGAGGCAGCCGCAGCGGCGGCATTGCTGTTGGGCGCGACCGAGGTGAAACTGGCCCGCCTGGCGCTCAGTCGCACCGTTTTGGCCGCCGTGTCGTTGACCAGCCCGAAGCTCACGAATTGCGAGCCGATGGTGGGGGTGACGGTGGCGGTGACCGCGCCGGTTCCGGTGTAGGTGAAGAGCGTGTATCCGTCGCCATCGCTGAACAGGCTGTCGCGGGTGACATTGGCCTGCACGGTGCCGGCGAGATTGAGATTGCCGGTGATATCGATGCGCGAGGGTGCCATGCTGAGGCCGGCGTTGTCGGGCGTGGTGAAGTAGGGGATAGCGACCCCGCCCGTCACCGGCCCGAGCGGCTCGCTGGCGGAGCCGCCGGGATTGAGCGACACCGTGCCGGAGCGGACCAGCGAGGGGGCCACGTTGGCGACCAGCGTGCCGGTGGCGCCCTGGGTGAAGTTGCCGACCTGGGTGACATGGATGCCTTCGATGCGTTCCGGCCCGATGCCAACGATGCTGGCGCCGAACTGCTCCTGATCGGTGGGCACCCGGCGGCCCGCGACAAGGGTGGCGTTGTTGACGACATTGCCGCGGATGCCGAAGCTTGGCCGGTCGGCGCCGTAGCTCGACCCGGAGGCGGCCAGCTGCACTTCGCCGCCGTTGATGGCGAATTCACCGACATCGAGGGTGTAGACCGGCCGGCTGCCCGGCGTGGTGGCCGGAACCAGCGACTGGCCGTGGATGACGAAGGTGCCGGCCCCCTGCTTCTGCAGGGTTTCCACGCCCTGCACGCGGATGGCGCTGAAGGGGGTTGCGCCGAACACATCCTGGGCCTCTTCGCTGAGCGCCAGCGACGGGGTGCGCGGGTCTTTGGCGGGCGGCGTGGCGGCGAAGGCATCGGCGCCCAGCCAGCCGGAGCCCTTCAGATTGACCACCGTGCTGGTGATCCGCTCGAAGGTTTTGGCGTCTGTTTGCGCGGTGATATTGCCCAGCGTGACCGAGCCGCTGTTCAGGTTGATGGTGGCATTGATGTCGCTGGTGCGCAGCGTATCCACCTCGCCGGTTTGCGGGTTGAAAGTGCTGGCGGTTGCGCCGCTCACGTTGAAGCCGCGCGAGACGCCGCTTTGCTCGACTGTATAGGTCTGTCCGAAGCGGGTGGTGCCGGGCATGAAGCTGTAGCTTGTGCTGGCATCGGTGCGGACGGTGGTTTCGGTGCCATCGAGCACGGACTGGCCGAGCTGGGTGGTGCCGGTGACGAAGCCGCTGTTGCTGAAGCTGCCCGTCTTGCCGGCCAGCGAGACATTGCCGGCGATGGTGGCATTGGCGGCGTTGGTGATGGTCGCGGTTCCGCCGACCGCCCGGCGTTCCGACGTGCTGGTGTCGGTGCGCAGCGCCGCCGTGTTCAGATTGTCGCTGACGGTCGTGGTGGTGACATCGGAGGCAATCGAGGTGGCAAACACGCTGCCGGATTTGCCGCTGTTGCTGATGGTGGCGCCGCCGATGCTACTGGCCGAGAGGCTGCCGCCCACTTCGCCCAGGTTGCTGATGCTGGCCGGGCCGCCGACCGCGGTTTGCACGCTCTTGCTGGTGCTGAACTGGGCGGTGGGCAGATCGGTGCGGGTGGTTTCAAAGCTGGTGTTGGTGAAGCCGCTGGTGGCGGTCGCCGAACCACTAACGCGCGAGCCTGTGGTGATATCGATCGATGCACCGGAGACGCCGCTGGCCGAGACGTTGCCGGCGCCGAAGGTGCCTTCGGCTTGCAGATCGGCGGCGGTTGCGATGCGGACGGCCGCCTTGCCGCCGCTCCAGACCGTGCTGCTGGTGCTGCTGTCCACCAGCTTGCCGCCTTCGGGGATCAATCCGCCGATGCCGGGAATGCCGAGGCCGAAGAAGGAGGTGCTGCCCGATGCTGCCAGCTTGCCGTCGAAGGTGGTTCTGCTGCTGCTGGTGGTGGCGGTTGCACCGGTGTTGGCGGAGACCGTTCCGGCAACGCTGCCGGTAACCGTGGCGGTGGCGTCTTTGCCGCGAGCCGAAGCGGAGGCGTTGCCGCCGACCGTGCCGGCAATGGCGACGCTGGCATTGCCACCGGCTGCCGATGGCATGAACTGGCTTTCCGAGGTGCTGAGCGAGCTGGCGATGCCGGTTTCGGCGTCGCGGACGAAGCTGCGGGTGCTGCTGCTGCTGCTGTCGCTGGTACCAGAGATGCTGGCCGAGACGCTGCCGCCGACCTTCGTTTCAGCCGTGGTTGCGACCGTGGCACCCGACAGGCCAGACACGCTGAGCGAGCTGCCGACCTTGCCGACCCCGGTGAGCTCGGCCGAGGCCGCGCCGGCCGTGGTGGTTGCGGTGGTGCTGCTGCTTTCGTCCAGCGCGTTCGTGGCGGCGATGCCCTTGGTGAAAACGCGGGCATAGCTGTTGGCGGATTCGCTGCTCGTGCTGCGGACGCCGTTGGCGTTGACCGACACGGAGCCATCGACGGTACCGCCGGTGATGGCGACGCTGCTGCTGGTGCTGCCGGTGGATGATACATTGCCAGCGCCGACATTGCCTGCGCCCACGATGCCGGTGATGGTGATCTTGCTGGATCCGCCGGCACCGCGATCGCTGCTGCCGGAACCGGTCTGCGTGAAGCTGTCGGTTCCGTTTGCTTCGCTATCGAGCACGCGGGTGGAGGTGGAGTCCGATGCCGATGTAGAAGATGTGGTCTGGCCACCCGTTGTGGTCAGGTTGCCGAAAATCGCGCCGCTCACGGTCGCGGTGCTGGCAAGGTGCGCCGACTGGTTGACCGAGCCGTTGGCGGCGGGGGTGAAGTTCAATGTTCCGTTGGCACCGCTGTAGGTGCCGGTGACATTGCCACCGACCGCCGTGTTGCTGGAACGCGATGTGTCGTTTGTGGTGGTTGTGGTAACATCCAGCGCGCCCTCCTTGCCGAACACGGTGGTTTCCTGCGTGCTGCTGGCAAAGTTGCTGGCGAAGTCGTTGTCCTGGCTGGTGGCCGTGGTGACGGCACGCACCGCGCCGGCGTTCACGATGGTGACACCGGCAAGGCCGTCGGCAAAGACGCTGCCCGAGGGCGAGCCGATCAAGCCGGTGGCCAGGGTGGTGATCGACGCGGCACCGCCGATGTTGCGGCTGACCGAGGCAGAGGCCGAGTCCGACGTGACAACCCGCGAGTCCGCGGTGATCACGCTTGTCTGGCTGCTGCTGCTTTCGCTGAGCGCGGTGATCTGGCGGGCGGATACCGCCGACGCCCCATTGAGCGCGGTGCCGCCGATGGAGACGGTGGCACCGGCGTCGCCGTTGGCGGCGGCAAAGCCGACGCTGGCCTTGTCGGCAACCATGATCTCGGCGTTGCCGCCGGTGGCGGTTGCGGAGAATGTGCTGCTGTCGGCGCGGGTCAGCTGGTTGCCCATGGCGTCGAAGGTCTGGCTGAAGCTGTTGGAACTGGACGAGCCATCGCCGCGCGCATTTGCCGACACGGTGCCATCCAGGGTGCCGCCTACCGTGGCTGTTGCTCCGGCCTGGCCCGACACAAAGGCCGAGCCGGCGACCGTGCCACCCGTTGCGACGGAGAGCGAGCCCATGCCCCCCTTGGCGGTCTGGGCAAAGCTGTTGCTGCTGGACGAGCCGCGGAAATTGCCGTCGGCATCGAAGCTGTTTGCCGATTCAGAGCTGTTGGCTGTGTCGAAAGCTTGCGAGGTGACATTGATGTCGCGGCCGACCTCGCCGGCGACCGTGGCGCTGGCATCGCCGTCGCCGTTGGCGAAAACACGGCCCTCGACCAGCCCGCCCGCTGCAACCGTTGCATCGGCCTTGCCGGCCGCTGCGGTGAAGCTGCTGCTGTTGCTGCTGGTGCCGCCGAGGAAGTTGCCGTCTGCGTCATAGCTGCTGCTGCTGGCGCTTGCGCTGATGGTTTCGCCGCCGCCGGTTGCATTGGCAGAGGCGTCACCGGACACCGTGCCCGCGACAGCGATGGTTGCACCGGCATCGCCGGAGGCATTGGCGGAACCAGCGACGGTGGCGTCGGTGGCTACCGTGATTGCCGCTGTCCCGCCCGTTTCGGTGGACCTGGAGTCGCTGGTGGATGTGAGGAAATTGCCCTTGCCATCATAGGTGGTGAGCGAGCTGTTGTTGCTGCTGGTACCGCTGGAGGTGGCGAAGGCCGATCCGGACTTGCCGGCAACCGAAACCGAGGCAGCGCCCGTCTGGGTGAACGCAGAGAGCGATCCCGCAACGTCGCCGGTTGCCGCGACCGTGATGCTGGCCGGGCCGCCGGTGCTGCTGCTGCTGCTGCTGTTCGCATCCGTCAGCAAGCCGCCGGTTTCGTTGAAGGTGCGGGCGTTGCCATTGGCTGACCGGTTGCCGGAAGAGTTGGCCGCAACCGATGAGCCGACCTTGCCGGCGATGGTGGCGGTGGCGCCGGCCTGGCCTTGCGCGCTGATGCTGCCCTTGGTGTCGCCGGTTGCGCCCTGGGTGACGCTGGCGGTTTGGCCGATGTTTTCCGAGCTGTTGCTGGACTCCGATGCGATGGTGAAGCCATCGGCATTGCGGTTGGTCTTGCTGCTGTTGCTGCTGCTGGTGCCGAGGGCATTGGCGATCACGCCGCCGTTGACGAGGCCATCGCTGGTGACCGTTGCGCCGCCGGTGCCGCTGGCGAAGACAGAGCCGGATGCGGATGCGTTGGAGAGGGTGATGTCTACGGCGCCGCCAACCGGCGTGCTGGACGATGTGTTGGTAAGTTCCGTGCTGTTGCCATCGGCATCCTGGGTGGTGGTAGCCTTGCTGCGGCTGTTGCTGCCGAATGTTTCGGCCCGGACCTCGCCTTCGACCTTGCCATCGGACGTGACGGTGGCGCCGCTCAGGCCGCGCGCGCGGGTGCTGAGAATATCGGCCTTTTCGCCCAGTGTGACGGCAGCGGTGCCGCTGCCCCAGGTGACGCTGTTTTCGGATGTGGTGACGGTTTTGCCGGCTTCCGGCGGGAGAAAGGCCTGGGCGGTATCGACGCGGCTGCCATTGCTGGTGGCGTTGACCGTTCCGGCGATGCCGTTGACGGCGACATCGGTGATGCCGCGCGAGGTGCTGAACACGCTGCCGCGGGCGTCTGCCGTGCCGACATCATTTACCACGACCTTGGCATTGCCGCTGCTGAATTCGGTGGTGGTGACATCGCCATCGACCGTGCTGGTGGTCGTGGTCAAGCTGTTGACCTGGACCGTGCCGGAGCCGACCGTGCCGTCGCCTTCGGTGAGGAGCGACACATCCTTTGCGGCACCGATGGTGAAGCCGTTGTAGATCGTGCCACTGTTGCTGAAGGCTGCGGTGCCGCCGAAATTGTTGGCACGGAAGCCGCCGGTAATCAGGCCGCTGTTGGTGGCGGTGAGGCTGTTGTCTGCGGTGGTGAACTGGCCGTTCAGCTGGACACCGGCGAAATTGGTGATGCTGCCATCCCCGGCGACGGCGCCGATCGCGCCGGCATTGGAAAAGCCGACCGCGCCATCGCCCTGATCGGGCGACGAGAACAGGAAGACGGTGCCGCTGGTGATGGAGCCTGCGGGGGTTACCTGGAGGGCGATGTTGCGATCCGGCGTTGCGATCTTGGCAGCAATCTCGGCGTTTACAACGGCGGCCGTGGTTTCGGCCGCCACGATGACAACCTGATCGGCGCGCGCAGGTTGCGCGAGGGCAAGGGCAGCAAGCGGGAAGCAGGCCGACAGCATCAGGCCACGGCGGAATGTGTTTGTGTTCGATTGCATGGAAAGACCCCTTCAATAGATGCCAAGACGCTGATGTTTATTTTGCCTTAAACATAATCAGCACGCAGTTGATGATCACAAAATCATCAACATGACATTTTCATGTCAAACGATGGCAATATTTTATCGGTCGAGTTCCAGCAAGACAAGTCTCAATGATTGAATGAATATTGTGTTATTTATCACTGTATTGTGCTATAAAAAATGATATTGAACATACAGACTATATTTTTACGTGTAGCAGAGTATTTTTTACCTTTATGTGGCGTCTGGAGGAGGAATTTTGTGATAAAAATCACATTGGCTGTCATGTTGGGTGAGCGAAAGCTGCGAATCGCGGACGTGGCGCGCGATACGGGAGTCAACCGTGGAACGTTGACCCGGCTATACTATGAGACCGCCGAGCGGATTGACCTGGAATCACTGGAAGTGCTGTGCCGCTATCTGGATTGTGGTGTTGGCGAGCTTCTGGTGCATGTGCCGGACCGGCTGGAGCAGGGTGCCACGGTGATCGATCACGCGGATTCCCGCCGCAGGCCGCAAACAGCGCAGCCCATACCGGGCAGATCAGGAGAATAGCGTGATCGCAGCTTGGCTATCGCGCTGCGGCTGCGGCATAGGGGGAGAGCGATGCTGCGACTTGCGGAGTTTCTGCCCTATCGGCTTTCGGTGGTTTCCAATGCCATCTCCGATCGCGTGGCGCGGGTTTACAAGGCGCGCTTTGGATTGAAGATTCCGGAATGGCGGGTGGTGGCGGTGGTTGCCGAGCGGGGGGCGATCACCCAGGCCGGGCTGTGCGAGGCGACCGCGATGGACAAGATGACGGTGAGCCGGGCGGTGGCCGGGCTTTCGGCGCGCGCCTTGCTGCAGGTTTCCGGCGGCGCGGATCGGCGCACGCGGATGCTGGCGCTGACGGCGGAGGGGCAGCGGCTCTACGACGAGATCGCGCCGCTGGCGCTGGCGATCGAGGCCGAGGTGCTTTCGGGCTTTTCAGACGCCGAGAGGGACAGTTTGATGCGGTTTCTGGCGCGGCTGGAGGATTGCGGAAAACGGTAACATATGTTACGGACTGGCCAACATGGTGTTTGGGAGTGGTGCATGGCGGACGCAGCGAATTTCGACAATTTCCTGGGGCTGGACGGCTTCGAGTTCGTGGAATTCACTTCGCCCGATCCGGAGGCGCTGGGCGGGCTGTTTGAAAAGCTGGGCTTTGCGCATGTGGCGTCGCACCGCTCCAAGAATGTGCGGCGCTACCGGCAGGGCGATATCAACTTCCTGTTGAACTATGACACGCAGGGCCAGGTGGCGGAGTTTCGCGCCAAGCGCGGGCCGAGCGCCAATGCGATGGCCTTTCGGGTGAAGGATGCGCGGGCGGCCTTCGAGGAAGCCGTGCGGCGCGGGGCCGAGCCGGTTGTCGGCAAGGTGGGGCCCATGGAGCTGAACATTCCCGCCATTCGCGGCATCGGCGGGGCGAACCTCTATCTGGTGGATCGCTACGGCGCGAACGAGATTTATGATGTGGATTTCGTGGCCGTGCCGCATGCCGACCGCAGCGTGGGGCTGCACACGCTGGACCATCTGACGCACAATGTGGGGCGCGGGCAGATGGCGACCTGGGCGGATTTTTACGAGCGGATTTTCGGCTTTCGCGAGATTCGCTTCTTCGACATCACGGGCGCGAAAACCGGGCTTTTCTCCAAGGCGATGACAGCGCCAGACAACAAGATCCGCATCCCCTTGAACGAGAGCCAGGACGAGCACAGCCAGATCGAGGAATTTTTGCGCGCCTATAATGGCGAGGGAATCCAGCATATTGCGCTCGCCACGGATGATATTTTTGCGACCGTGGACCAGCTGAAGGCGAACGGAATCGCGTTTCAGGACAGCCCGGACACCTATTTCGATCTGATCGACAAGCGTCTGCCGGGGCATGGCCATGATGTGGAGGCGATGCGCCAGCGGCGGATTCTGATCGATGGCTCGCCGGAGACGGGCGGCGGGCTTTTGTTGCAGATTTTCACCGAGAATATGGTGGGGCCGATCTTTTTCGAGATCATCCAGCGCAAGGGCAATGACGGCTTTGGCGAGGGCAATTTCAAGGCGCTGTTTGAAAGCCTAGAGCTGGACCAGATGCGGCGCGGGGTGATCCCGGCGGGCATTCGCGCGTGACCGCCATGCTGGCCGGCTTCGGCAACCATTTTGCAAGCGAGGCGGTGGCCGGCACGCTGCCGGTGGGGCGCAATTCGCCGCAAAGGCCGGCGCATGGGCTTTATGCCGAGCAGTTTTCGGGCACGGCATTCACCGCGCCGCGGCATGAAAACCGGCGCAGCTGGCTTTACAAGCTGGCGCCGAGCGCGAGGCACGGCCCCTTCGTGCCGCTGGCGCCGATGGCGTTCACCTCGGCACCCTTTGCCGATGGCGTGCTGGACCCGAACCGGATGCGCTGGGACACGCTTCCTCTGCCGGATGCGCCGATCGACTGGCTGTTCGGCATGGTGACGCTGGCGGGCAATGGCTCGGCCGAGGATGGCGCCGGGGTTTCCATCCACCTGTATGCAGCGAACAGGGCGATGCAGCGCCGGGCATTCCTCAATGCGGATGGCGAGATGCTGTTTGTGCCGCAGATGGGGGCGCTGCGGCTGGTGACCGAATTCGGGGTGATGCAGGTGCCGCCGGGCTTTGTGGCGCTGGTGCCGCGCGGGTGCAAACTCCGGGTGGAGGTGGATGGCCCGGTGCGCGGCTATGTTCTGGAAAATCACGGGAGCGCGTTCCGGCTGCCGGAGCTGGGGCCGATCGGCTCGAACGGGCTGGCCAATGCGCGCGATTTCGAGACGCCGCACGCGGAGTTCGAGGATGATGCCGCGCCGCATGAGCTGGTGATGAAGCTGGGCGGTCGGCTGTTTGCCACCAGGCTTGCCGCCTCGCCGTTCGATGTTGTGGCCTGGCACGGCAATCTGGTGCCGTGGCGCTATGATCTGGCGCGGTTCAACAGCATGGGGACGGTGAGCTTCGACCATCCAGACCCCTCCATCTTCACGGTGCTGACCTCGCCGTCTGGCGAGCCGGGCGTGGCGAACTGCGATTTCGTGATCTTCCCGCCGCGCTGGATGGTGGCCGAAGACACCTTTCGGCCGCCGTGGTTCCACCGCAATGTGATGAGCGAATATATGGGGCTGATCAGCGGCGAATATGACGCCAAGGAAGGCGGCGGTTTTGTGCCGGGTGGCGGCTCGCTGCACAACCGGATGGCAGCGCATGGGCCGGATGTGGCGAGCTACGCACGCGCCGTGGCGGCCGATTTGCAGCCGGTGAAGTTTGACGCGGGGCTTGCCTTCATGTTCGAGACGGTGCGGCCGATCCGCTTGTCCCGCTGGGGCTATGAGACGCCGCTGCGGCAAGCGGGCTATGACCGGGTTTGGGATGGATTCGAGAGGGCAGGGCTTTGACATTCTGGACTTTGGACGAGACGCATGACCCGGAGGCCCGCTGCTGGGTGGAAGGGGCGGATGGGCATGCGGAGTTTCCGGTGCAGAATCTGCCGCTGGGATTGTTTTCCGATTGCATCGGAGGTCCGCGCGCCGGTGTTGCCATCGGGGATTTCGTCTTCGATCTGGCGGCTGCGCTGCAGGCGGGATTGCTGCCCGATCTGGCGCCCTTGGCCGATGTGGCGCACGAGCAGCTGAACGAACTGCTGGCGGCGGGGCCGGAGATGCGGCGCGCGTGGCGCAGGGCGCTGTTTGCGCTGCTCACCGATGCGGCCGCCGAGGCGCGGTGCGCACACTTTCTGGTGCCGATGGCCAGGGCAGAGATGCATGTGCCCTGCCAGATCGGCGACTACACCGATTTCTATGCCGGCATTCACCATGCGATGAACATCGGCAGGCTGTTCCGCCCGGATGCGCCGTTGCTGCCCAATTACAAGCACGTGCCGATCGGCTATCATGGCCGGGCGTCTTCGGTACGGGTGTCGGGCGCGGAGGTGCATCGGCCATCCGGGCAATTGGCGGGGCCGGATGGCCCGCGCTTTGCCCCGTGCGAGCGGCTGGATTATGAGCTGGAACTGGGCATCTGGGTGGGGGCGGGCAATGCGCTGGGTGAGCCGGTTTCCATTGCCGACGCGCATGAGCATATCGCCGGCTATTGCCTGCTGAACGATTGGTCGGCGCGCGATATCCAGGCCTGGGAGTATCAGCCACTGGGGCCGTTTCTGGCCAAGAATTTCCTGACCACGGTGAGCCCGTGGATCATCACGCCGGAGGCGCTGGCGCCGTTTCGGGTTGCACAATGCGTGCGACCGGAGGGCGATCCTGCCCCCTTGCCCTATCTGCTGGATGGCGATGACCAGGCGCACGGGGCGTTGGCGCTGGAGTTGCAGCTGTTTCTGTCAACTTCGGCAATGCGCGAGGCCGGCATGCCGGAGCATCGGCTGAGTGCGGGGGATGCGCGGCACCTCTATTGGACACCGGCGCAGATGTTGGCGCATCACGCCAGCGGCGGTTGCAACCTGCAGCCCGGCGATCTGTTGGGAACGGGCACGATTTCCGGGCCAGCGCGCGGCGAGGAAGGCTCGCTGATGGAAATCAGCCTGGGCGGCAAGCAGCCGATTGCCCTGCCGGGCGGCGAGACGCGCACCTTTCTGCTGTCTGGCGATCGGGTTCGGATGCAAGCCCGCGCGGTGGCACCGGGGCGGGCTTCGGTTGGCTTCGGAGACTGCGTTGGAACGGTGGCTTGAGGCAGGCTGCTAACTGACATAGGGACGAAATACTGAATGGTGCAGGGCCGCGCAAACAGGGGAGCGTTACCGACATGACCGATTGCTGCGAAACACACCGGCGGGAATTCCTGGGCGGAGGCTTGTTGGCGGCCATGGCGGCGACCGGCGCGCTCTCGCTGGAAGGCGGGGCAGCGGCGGCGTCACTGAGCCAGGCGCAGCGGGATGCCCTGACGCCGGATCGGGTGGTGGAGCTGATGCTGGAGGGCAATTCGCGCTTTGTGAACGGCAGGCGGCAAAAGCGGGAGTGGCTGGCAGAGCAGCAATCGAGCGCGAGCGGCCAGTTTCCGGCGGCAATTTTCCTCAGCTGTGTCGATTCGCGGGCACCGGTGGAAGTGATCTGCGACCTTGGAATCGGCGACGCATTCAATGCGCGGGTGGCCGGCAATGCGGTGAATGACGA
>JAIMJL010000068.1:13032-15224 GCA_020693225.1 Sandarakinorhabdus sp.
ACGATGATCATGCATCTGATCGAGGAAGAGGCAAAGCAGGGCGAGGCCGAGCGCCAGCGCATCAGCGCGCGTCTGGCGGGCGAACAGGTGAATTTCTCCTGGAGCGAGGCGATGGGTGAGCCGGCGCGGACTCTGGTGGACCGTTCGCTGCTCAACGATGTGATCGTGCTGAGCCAGGCTGGGCCGAAATCAGCAGAAGCGGGCAAGACTCTGGCCGAAGTGGTGACGCGCGCCAGCACGCCGGTGCTTGCCATGCCGCATGAAGCGCAGCGGCTGGAGGTGGAGAAGCCGATGCTGGTGGCATGGAAGGCAACCCCGGAAGCCGCACACGCGGTGAAGGCGGCCGTTCCGCTGCTGCAGCGGGCAACGCGGGTGGATGTGGTGACGATCGATCCGTCCGGGTCGGGCGATTTTCCGCCGATGGCGGTTGCTTCCTATCTGTCGCGGCACGGCATCAAGGCGGAGATGCACGAGCGCAGCGGCGGCGATCAATCGACCTCGGATGTGCTGCTGGGCGTGGCGCGGGAACTTGGGTCGGGTGTGCTGGTGATGGGCGGCTATGGCCGCGGCCGGGCGATGGAATTTTTGCTGGGCGGGGTGACCCGGCGGCTGCTGGCGTCCAGCCCGCTCGCGCTGTTGATGGCGCATTGAGCGGCTTGCCACACGAATGACGCACGGCGGCCCTATCAGGGGCTGTCATCTGGGGAGATTTTCGCATGGCTGATCCAATTGGACCGGTGGAGTTTTTGATCATCGGCTTTGAAGGCAACCAGTTTACCGGCGACATCACGCCGGCGCTGGCCGAACTGGTTGACACGGGAACGGTGCGGATCATCGATCTCGCCGTGGTCAGCAAGGATGCCGATGGCAATGTGACCATCCTGGAAATGCAGGAGCTGAGCCCGGAGGTGGCGGATGCGCTGATCGCGCTGACCGGCGAAGTGAGCGGATTGCTTTCGGAAGAGGATCTGATGGGGGTGGCCGAAGATCTGGCGCCGAGCAGCACGGCAGCGGCGCTTCTGGTGGAGCATATCTGGGCCACGCGCTTTGCGCAGGCGGTTCGGCAGGCCAAGGGCGAACTGGTGCTGGCCGAGCGGATCCCTGGCGCGGTGATCGATGAGGTTCGCGAAACCTTGCTGGCTGCAGCGGCAGCGCACTAGAGCGAGTCGCGTTCTGATTGCATCAGAACGGCCGCTCTATCGTCTTGTTTTTCCGCATGGGTTTTCAATGCTGGTGATTCCACCAGATCGAAACATGCTCTAGTTTTTCAGAAAGGATCATTCGGATGCTGGGATCAAGACGTGGCCGCCCGAGCCTTATTCGCAGCGCAGCGCAGACGGCCGGACGCACCGCTGTTGTGGTGGGCACTGCCAATGCGATGAGCCGGCCGCGCGGAGCGGCAGCGGCACCGCAGGCAGCGCCGCAGCCGATGATGGCGGAGCCGGTGGCCACGGCGCCGGCTGGTGGGCTGACCGAGGAGGCAATCGGCAAGCTGAAGCAGCTGGCGGAATTGCAACAGGCCGGCATCCTGACGGACGCGGAGTTCCAGGAGCAGAAGGCGCGCCTGCTCGGCTGACGCGATGATCCGGGTGGATGCGGTGCGCTGTGTGCTGAACGCCTTCGGCCGGGATTATCGCTGTGCGATCGGCAGGGGCGGTGCGCTTGCCGAAGATGCCAAGCGGGAAGGTGATGGCGCAACGCCCCTGGGGCGTTGGGGCATTCTCGGCGCGCTACTGCGGCCGGACCGGATGGCGGCCCCTTTGACGGCCTTGCCCTGGCGCTGGTTGCGGCCACAGGATGGTTGGGGCGACGACCCGCACGACCCCTGTTACAATCGTCCGGTGGTTCACCCGCATGGCTTCAGTGCCGAGCGACTGTGGCGGGAAGACGCGGCCTATGACATCATCATTACCTTGCAGCACAATGTGGCGCCGGTGGTGGCGGGCCGGGGCAGCGCCATCTTCTGGCATGTGGCGCACAGCGATTTCAGGCCGACTGAGGGCTGCGTCGCCATGGAGCGGGCTGCGCTGTCCGAGATCCTCGATCGTCTGCAACCCGGCATGGCAATCGAGATCGGCCAAGGCTTTTCTTGACTTTCCCCCGCCGACTTCGCATCAGACCTGCGCCGCGCACTCGTAGCTCAGCTGGATAGAGTACTGCCCTCCGAAGGCAGGGGTCACAGGTTCGAATCC
>JAIMJL010000115.1 GCA_020693225.1 Sandarakinorhabdus sp.
CGTTCGACCGCATTCTCGTGGCGCAAGCTCGCATTGAGGGGCTGACGCTGGTGACGGTGGACAAGAGGGTGGCGAAATATGGTGAGGGTGTGAAGAAGGTTTAGGCGCGAAACAATCAAAGGTGCCGTAGTCGAATTGTTTTTGCTTGCGCTGGCCACCCCGCGCTGATAATCAGCTTTGTCCCGTGGCTACTTCATTCGGGTTGTCCTGATATGAACACATAACAGCGTCCGACAGGGAGGGTATTTATGCAGGCCATGTTCGCCGGGATCGGGTCATGCCGTTGCGCCTCCTGATCCTGACCTTTGCCCTGGGCGCCGCTGTTTTGCAGACCCGGCCCGATCTGCCGGATTTGCGCTGGTTATGGTTGCTGCCGCCGGTCTTTTTGACATTGGGCTTGTTGCCCAATAGCCGTTGGCTCAAGCCGGCCTTGATCCTCGCTATTGCCCTGTTTGCCGGTTTCTTTTATGCCGCCTGGCGGGCCGAGCTGCGCTTGGCGGATACACTGCCGGCGGTCTGGGAAGGGCGCGATATGCGCCTGGTCGGCCGGGTCGACGGGTTGCCGGAAAAAACCCCGAGAGGCTGGCGTTTCGTGCTGCGCGTGGCGAGTGTGGATACGCCGGGTGCGCGCGCGCCGAAGAAGGTGCAGATCACCCTGGCCAGCTTTGCCGACCAGGTTTTTGTCGCGCCCCGAGGTGGCCAGTGCCTGAGTGTAACGGCGCGTTTGGGCCGGCCGCACGCCAGCGTCAACTTTGGCGGTTTCGATTACGAGGGCTGGCTGCTGGAGCGGGCCATTCGCGCCCAGGGGTATGCCGTGGCCGGGATCAGCCCGGCCGATAGTTGCCGTTACAGCCCGTTGGCGATGCTGGACGGCTGGCGCGAGGCCATGCGTGACCGCCTGAACGGCGCCCTGGTCGGCAAGCCCTATGCCGGCGTAATCGTCGGCCTGGCGGTGGGCGACCAGGGTGCCATCAGCGATGCCCAGTGGACGCTGTTCCGCAATACTGGCGTGACCCATCTGATGAGCATCTCCGGGCTGCATGTGACCTTGCTGGCCAGCCTGGTGTTCGCGCTGGTGAACGGTGGCTGGCGGCGGATTCCACGGCTGGCGATCCACTTGCCGGCGCGTCAGGCTGCCAGTCTGGCCGGCTTTGTCACCGCCTTGTGGTATGTGGCCATGACCGGCTTCGGCCTGCCGGCCCAGCGCACACTCTATATGGTTGGCATGGCCGCAGCAGCGTTGTGGCTGGGCCGGATCGATTCGCCGACCCGGGTTCTGGCAGCGGCGCTCGGTCTGGTCGTGCTGATCGACCCTTGGGCCGCGCTGGCGCCGGGGTTCTGGCTGTCGTTCGGCGCGGTGGCGGTGCTGTTTTATGTCGGCTCGGGGCGCCTGGCCAGACCGGCTGTGTGGCGCCAGTGGCTGATGGCGCAATGGGCCGTCACGTTGGCCCTGACCCCGGCTTTATTATCGATGTTCCAAGGGGTCTCGCTGGTCTCGCCGCTGGCCAATTCCTTCGCTATTCCGTTGATTAGTCTGGTGGCCGTGCCGTTGGTCCTGGCGGCGGCCTTGTTGCCTGGCCCCTGGCTTGCCCTACTCGCCCATGGCGCGATCGCCTTGACCATGACCGGCCTGACTTGGTTGGCGGCGCTGCCGCAACCGGTCTGGCATGTCGCCAGCCCGGATTGGCGGGTATTGCTACTGACCTTGTTGGGTACGCTGATCTTGCTCTTGCCGCGTGGCATTCATGGCCGCTGGCTGGGCGCGATCCTTTTTTTGCCGTTGTTTTTTCCGATCCGGGAACACTTGGCGCCGGGCGAGTTTCGGCTGGATATGCTGGATGTCGGCCAGGGGCTGGCGCTGGCAGTACGCACTGGCGACCATACGCTGGTCTATGACACGGGTCCGCGTTACGCCTCCGGCGAAGATGCCGGCGCCCGGGTTGTGGTGCCGTTCTTGTTCGCCAACGGGGTGACCCGGCTGGATGGCCTGGTGGTCTCCCATGAGGACGGCGACCACAGCGGTGGGGCGGTCTCGTTGCTGGTCAGCCAGGCACCGGTCTGGCGGCTGGCGTCGTATCCGCTTGCCGGCGCCGGTAAATGCGTGGCCGGTCAGACCTGGCGCTGGGATGGCGTGGATTTTTCCATTCTGCACCCGGTAGCGCGTTTTTATGATGAACCCGGGTTCTCGGAGAACGACATGAGTTGCGTATTGAGGGTGTCTAGCCCCTACGGCTCGGTGCTGATGACCGGCGACATTGCCCGGCTGGGCGAGCTGAGCCTGGCCTTATTGCCGGCCAAGGTATTGCATTCTGGGGTTCTGGTCGTGCCCCATCACGGTAGCGGCGGCTCATCCATGGCGGAGTTCATTCACGCGGTTCACCCGGACACGGCGTTGATCTCGGTCGGCTATCACAACCGGTTCGGCCATCCGACGCCGGAAACGCTAGGTCGTTACCGCGATGCCGGGGTGAGGGTGGTGCGCACCGATAAGGCAGGCGCCCTGCGGATTGATTTCAAGGCCGCCGGCCGAATCGAACGGTATGCCAATACGAGCGAGAAAAGCTATTGGCAGCATCAATGACAATTGCGCCAATCCATTGATGAGA
>JAIMJL010000069.1:0-764 GCA_020693225.1 Sandarakinorhabdus sp.
GGCCGCGCACCAGGCTGCGCCCGGCGGTTGTGGCAACGGCGGCAGCCGTTGCCATCGCCACCTTTTCCATCTTGCCCATCGGCGAGGCGCGGTATGCCCGCTGCGCGGCGGCCTCTTCCTTCGCGCGTGCCAGCTCCGCCTTGCGCGCTTCGGCTTCGGCCTTTTCCTCCGCCTTGGCCTCGGCCAGCGCATTGGCCTTCACCGAAAGCAGCTCGAAGGCGGATTCCCGGTCGATCGTCTCCTCATATTTGCCAGCCACCGGCGAAGTCGTCAGCATCACCTTGCGCTCGCCATCGGTCAACGGCCCAAGGCGGGACCGCGGCGGTGCAATCAGCGTCCGCTCGACAGGGGAGGGCGCACCATCATCCTGCAGCAGCGAAACCAGCGCCTCGCCGGTCTTCAGCTCGATGATCGCCGTTTCCACCTTCACCTTCGGATTGGCGCGAAAAGTGTCCGCCGCCGCCTTCACCGCCTTCTGGTCGCGCGGCGTAAACGCGCGCAGCGCATGCTGCACCCGGTTGCCCAGCTGCCCGGCAATCGCTTCCGGCACATCGATCGGGTTCTGGGTGATGAAATACACGCCCACACCCTTGGAGCGGATCAGCCGAACCACCTGCTCCACCTTGTCCAGCAAGGCTTTCGGCGCCTCGTCAAACAGCAGGTGCGCCTCATCGAAAAAGAACACCAGCTTCGGCTTTTCCGGATCGCCCACTTCCGGCAGTTCCTCGAACAGCTCAGACAGCATCCACAACAGGAAGGTGGCA
>JAIMJL010000069.1:772-3190 GCA_020693225.1 Sandarakinorhabdus sp.
CGGGCTGGACATCAGCTTGTCGGCCGCCAGAATATTCACCTGGCCCCGCCCATCCTCGCCCACGGCGATCATATCGGTCATCGAAAGCGCCGGCTCGCCGAAGAAGCGATCGCCGCCCTGTGCCTCCAGCTGCAGCAGCTGGCGCTGGATGGCGCCGATGCTCTGGGCCGATACATTGCCATAGCTGGTCGCCAACTCGCGCGCATTGTCGCTGCAATACACCAGCATCTGTCGCAGATCCTTCAGATCCAGCAGCAGCAGCCCCTGATCATCGGCCACCTTGAAGGCAATCGAAAGCACGCCCTCCTGGGTGTCGTTCAAACCCAGCAGGCGGGCCAGCAGCAGCGGCCCCATTTCCGAAACCGTGGTGCGAACCGGATGGCCCTGCTCGCCAAACAAATCCCAGAACACCACCGGATTGTCGGCATACACCCAATCCGTCAGCTCCAGCAGTGCGGCGCGCTTGGAAAGCCCCTCATGCGCCTTGTGGGTGGGTGATCCGGGCATTGCCATGCCCGAAAGATCGCCCTTCACATCCGCCATGAACACCGGCACCCCGGCGCGGCTCAGCCCCTCGGCAAACACCTGCAAGGTCACCGTCTTGCCGGTGCCCGTCGCTCCGGCAATCAGCCCGTGCCGGTTCGCCCGGCGCAAAACCAGCGATTGCGGCGCGTCCTCGCCCTTGCCGATGAAGATGGTGCTGCCCATGTCGCGCTGCGTGCCTCCCTGTTGAACCGGGCAATCCTAGCCGGTCAGGGCTGCATTTTCACGCGTTTAGTTGACCTTCACACCCACAAAGCGGCTCGGATTGTTGCCACGCTGCACCAGCAGCAGCACCGTGTCGCGGTTGGCCTTGCGCGCCGCTCCCACAACGTCCGCCGCTTCCTGCGGCGTCGTCACCGGCCGCTGGTTGATGGACAGGATCACATCGCCGCGTTGCAACCCTTCCTGCGCCGCACTGGATGAAGGGTCAACGCGCCCGATCACCACACCCTGCACCGTATCGGGCAAGCGCAGTTGCGCGCGAACTTCCGGCGTCAACGCCTGCAATCCGATGCCGAGCGACTTTTGCGCTGCCTCGGTGCCAGGCTGCGTCACGGTGGCACTGTCCTTGCTCGTGTCGCGATCAGCGCTGCCCAGAAGCACGGCTTCCGATGGCCGCTCCACGATCCGTGCGTTCAGCGTTACCCGCTTGCCGTCGCGGATCACTTCGATCGGAACGGTGGTGCCCACCGGCGTATTGGCCACGATATAGCTGAGCGTGGTGTCGGGCGTTACCTCTTGCCCTGCCACGCGAACCACAACATCGCCCTGCTTCACACCGGCGCCTTGCGCGGGCCCACGCGGCTCCACGCCGGCAACGATTTCGCCACGGTCCTTGGGCAGCCCGAGCGACGAAGCAATGGCAGGAGACATCTGCTGGATCTGCACACCGAGATAGCCGCGCTTCACCTTGCCGGTGGTGCGCAGCTGCTCGATCACCGGCTTGGCAAGCTCGGCCGGAATGGCAAAGCCAACGCCGACATTGCCGCCGGATGGCGAGAAGATGGCGGTGTTGATGCCGATCACATTGCCGTTCAGATCAAACAACGGCCCGCCGCTGTTGCCCTGGTTGATGGAGGCATCCGTCTGAATGTAGCGATCATAAGCGCCGCCGCCGGTGATGTTGCGGTGCAGGGCCGAGACGATCCCGGCAGTCACCGTGCCGCCCAGCCCGAACGGATTGCCAATCGCAATCGCCCAGTCGCCCACCCGCGTGCCCTGCGAATTGCCGAACTGCACATAGGGCAGATTCTGCCCGTCCACCTTCAGCAGCGCGAGATCCGAAAGCGAATCCCGGCCGATCACCCGCGCCTTGTATTCGCGCCGATCCGAAAGTGTCACGGTGATCGTATCCACCGCATCCTGCCCGTCGCGGCCGGAAATCACATGGTTGTTGGTCACGATATAGCCATCGGGCGAAATCACGAAGCCCGATCCAAGCGAAGTGGCCTCGCGGGTCACCGGTCGGCCATCCTCGCCCTGTTGCTCCTGAAAGCGGCGGAACAGCTCTTCCAGGCTGTTCGGCCCGGCAGCGCCACCACCACCGAAGCGCGGCGAGCGGCCCACTTCAACCCGCTGGGTGGTGGAAATGTTGACCACCGCCGGCTGCAACCGTGCGGTCAGATCGGCAAAGCTGGTAGGCGCGCCGCGAGGGGCAAGCGATTCAATCGGCGCTGCAGCAGGAGCCGGCGCTGCGACCGGCGCCGCCGCTTGCGGCACAGGAACGGCGGCTGCCGGAGCGGGACTTTGCGCCACCACCGGCAGGGCAGTGGCAACAACCGCCGCGACCGCCGCGCTCAATCCGGCCACAAGGAAGTTCGATTTGCTAACAGGTCTGGCGTTCACGTGGGGGTCTTTCAAAAACGAGCCTCTCGC
>JAIMJL010000069.1:3197-14833 GCA_020693225.1 Sandarakinorhabdus sp.
AATGCCAAATGGCGTTGAATACCGGATGAATAGCGGACAATGCAGACATTGCTTTACAGTCGATGCTATCTCCGCCCCTGGAATTCTCGCAGGAACTCGTTGTCAGACGACATCACCACCGAAGAATTGCCCTCGGCAAAGGTCGCCCGATAGGCCTGCATGGCGCGGTAGAAGGCGTAGAAGTCCGGATCCTTGCCAAAGCTCTCGGCATAGACGCGGGCCGCCTCGGCGTCCGCCGTTGCGCGCACGATCTGCGCTTCCTTCGCGCCTTGCGCGCGGATGGTGAGCGCTTCCTGCTGCCGTGCCGTGCGCATCCTCTCATAGGCCGCTTCCAGTGGTGTCCCGGCCGGAAGATCGGCACGCTTGATCCGCACATCGATAATTTCCGCGCCATAGGCCTGCGCCGAGCGGTTCACGGCCTGCTGGATCGATTCCATCATGTCGCCACGTTCCGGCGAGAGCAGGGCATCAAACCGCTGTGTGCCAAGCTCGTTGCGCAGCCGGGACGACAGGATGCGCGAAAGCTCTTCCTGCAGCCTCTCCTCGGTGCGCACGGTCTGATACATGCGCAGCGGATCGACAATGCGGAACCTCGCAAAGGCATCCACCACCAGCCGCAGCTGATCGGTCGACAGCACCGTCTGTGGCGGAATATCCAGCGACATCACCCGCTTGTCGACAAACACGGTGTTCTGCACGAACGGCGTTTTCAGCACGAGCCCGGCGCCGGTTTCGCCGAAAATCTCGTTCGGGCGATAGGTGTTCACCGTGGCAATGGGCCGCCCAAGCTGCAGGATGATGGCCTGCTGGTCCTCGCGCACCTTCACCACCGAAACGGCAAGCAAAAGCAGCAGCAAGAGAAGGCCGCCGCCAACGAAATACAGGTTGCGGGTCAACGGGCATCTCCTTGCACTGGATCGGCGGGTGGGGGCGCGGCCTGCTGGCGGCGGCGAAGCTCAGGCAGCGGCAGATAGGCCTGCACACCCTGCGATTCCAGCACGGTCTTGTCCACCTTGGACAATACCGATTCCATCGTTTCCATATACATCCGCTTGCGGGTCACAACCGGCGCCAGCCGATATTGTTCATAAACCTTGTCAAACTGCGCCGTGGCACCGGCCGCCTGCGCTGAAATCTGCTGCGAATAGGCGCGTGCCTGGTTCAGGAACTGCTGCGCATCCTGCTGCGCAGCCGACACGTCCTTGAACGCCTCGTCCACCGCCGCCGGCGGATCGGCCTGCCGGATGTCCAGCCCCTGCACGATGATGCCGGCGCCATAGCTGTCCAGAATCTCCTGCACGCGCTCGCGCACCTGCTCGGCAATCGCTGCGCGCTCCGGGCCGATGGCGTCGTTCAACGTCGCCTTGGCAATCATTTCCCGCATCGCGGATTCGGTTGCAACCTTCACCGTGCCTTCCGGATCGGTCACCTGAAACAGGAACTGTTCGGCATTCCGGATGCGCCAGCGCACAGTGTAGGCGATGTCGATGATGTTCTGGTCGCCGGTAATCATCAGATTCTCGTCGCCCTCTCCACCCGCTCCAATCTGGGTCGTGCGGATATCCTCGAACTTCACCTTGGTCACTTCATCGATCGGCGAGGGCAGCTTCAAGTGAAAGCCTGGCCCCTTTGTGGTGGCAAACTGCCCCAGCCGGGTAACCACGGCACGCTCGCCCGCATCCACCCGAAAGGCCGACGTGCTGGCCAGCCCGATCAACACGATGCCGCCGGCAATCAGCCCCCACGGCACATTGGGCCGGCTGCTGTCGCCGCCGAAGCCGCCACCGCCGCCGGAACCGCCGCCGCCCAATCCGCGCAGCTTTTCCTGGCTGCGGCGAATGAACTCATCGAAATCCGGTGTGCCGCTGGAGCGCGCGCGATCCTCGTCACGACTTGGCCGCGGCGGTTCGCCCCACGGATTTTTGGCAGCACTCTTCGGCGGGGTCTTCGGCCCCTCCGATCCGGCGCCCCACGGACTTTTCTTGCCACCCTTGCCGGTGCCGTTTCTGTCGTTGTCGTCCTCGTTGTTCTGCCAAGGCATTCAGCTGTTCCCGCCACTCGGATTGTTATCTCACTCGGGCAGGATATAGGGGGCCTCCTTTCATAATGCGAGTGCCGTGATGTTTGGCCGCGATACCCTGCTGCAACTGCTGGACAGCATAGCCGATCCCACCGGTACAGGCTCGGTGGTGGCAACCGCGCGCGCCTCCGGCCTGGTGGCAAAGCCCGATGGCAGCGTCGGCCTCATCCTGTCGGTGGATGGCCTCACGCGCGCCGCCGCAGAGCGGCTGGAAGCCACGATCACCCTGGCGCTCAAGGCTGCCGAGGGTGTAAAAACCGTCCGCATCATCCAGACTGCCGAACGGGGAACAGCCGAGCGGACCGATGCCGCCACCAGCGCGATTACTGGTGTGCGCCGCATTATCGGCGTTGGGGCCGGCAAGGGCGGGGTGGGCAAATCCACCATCGCGGTCAATCTGGCATTGGCTCTCGCTCGCCTGGGCCATGCAACCGGCCTGCTCGATGCCGATATTCATGGCCCATCGGCGCACATCCTGCTGGGTGTCTCGGCGCGCGCTTCGGCCACGCCGGAAAAGCGCCTCATCCCGATCGAGGCGCACGGCCTGAAGATGCTCGGCATGGGCGTGATGGCCGATCCCGACAAGGCGGTCGCCTGGCGCGGCCCGATGATCGCCGGCGCCGTGGTGCAGATGGCGCAATCCGCCGATTGGGGCGTGCTCGATGTGCTGGTCATCGATCTGCCGCCCGGAACCGGCGACATTCATTTGGCTTTTGCGCAAAAGCTGAAGCCGTCGGGCGCGCTGGTGGTCACAACGCCGCAGGCGCTCGCAACCGCAGACGCCCGCCGCGCGGTGGCGCTCTATGAACAGCTGGGCGTGCCGATCCTGGGAGTTGTTCGCAACATGGCGAGCATTCTGCTCCCCGATGGCAGCATGGCCTGGCCATTCGGGCCGGAAAGCGATCCAGGCTTTGCCGAAAGGGTGGGCGCAGAGCTGCTGGCTTCGATCCCGCTGGATCCGGCGGTGGTGGCAGCGTCAGACACCGGCACCCCGCTGGCAACCGGCCCGGTCGCCTCCGCGCTCGATGCCATTGCCGTCCGTTTGGCGCAAACGCTCGATCTCTAGCGATCGAGGCCTGTAACGTTTGGCGCTCGATCGCTAGCGATCGAAGCTTGTTCTGGTTGGCGCTCGATCGCTAGCGATCGTAGCGACGCCCCGCCCGCTGCAACGCAGCCCGCGCCTCGGCCAGCTGCGCGCACATCGGCGCGTGCAGGGCAGGTGTTGCCGCCACCAGTCCGGCAGTCGAAGGCACTGGCTTGTTATAGGCAAAGGGCAGGCCATCACGGTCGCTGATCACGCCACCGGCCTCCTCCAGGATCAGCGCCGCTGCTGCCAGATCCCATTCGCTGCTGCTGCGGCCATCGAAAATCGCGTCGGCCTCGTTGCAGGCCACCATCGCTACCCGCAGCGCAATGCCATTGGGCTTGTAAACCGCAACCGCGTCCAGCGGTTGCGCCCACAATTTGCTGGTAATCAGCTGCGGGTCAACCGGCAGTCGCGCACCCGCCGCCTGCACCCGCCCCGATACGCGAATGGCAGCGCCATTGCGACAGGCACCGCCTCCGCGGGAAGCGGCAAAGCGCGCACCCAGCGCCGGCGCCTCCAGCGCCGCCACCTGCACCACGCCGTCCACCGCCAGAGCGATCGAAACCGCCCAGCCCTTGCGCCCGCGCAGAAAATCCCGCGTGCCGTCGATCGGATCCACCACCCACAGCGCGCGCTTGCCAAGCCTGTCGGCATTGTCGGCGGTTTCTTCCGAAAGCCAGCCATAATCCGGCCGGGCCGCGAGCAGGCGCTGCTTCAGCAGCCGATCCACCGCCATATCCGCCTCGCTCACCGGATTGCCCGGCGATTTCTCCCAGCTGGCACTTCCCAGCATCGAAAGCGCCAATGCCCCGGCCTCCTCGGCGGCCGCCTTTGCGATCGCCAGTTCCGCGGCCAGATCCAGCTCGGCATCCCGGCTCATTGCCCGGCCACGGTCATCCCGTCGATGCGCACGGTCGGCGCGTTAACAGCACCGCGAAGCCGCAAATCATTGGCCGGAACCAGCGCCTTGAACATCGAAAGCAGGTTGCCGGCGATCGTCACCTCGGCCACCGGCTCGGCCAAAGCGCCGTTGCGAATGATGAATCCACCTGCGCCCCGGCTATAGTCCCCGGTCAGTCCGTTAACCCCCATGCCAATCAATTCCGTAACATAAAGGCCAAGGCTTATATCCTGCATCAACGCTTCCGGGCTGTCTGCGCCGGCCTGCAAACACAGGTTCGACGCCGATACCCCCGGCGGGCCAGAGACGCCCCGGCTGGCATGGCCGCTGGGGGGCAGACCGATCTGCCGGCCAGACGCACTGTCGATCAGCCAGCCGGTCAACCGACCCGCATCCACGATGGCCCGCGCCGCCGTCGGCAGGCCTTCGCCATCGAAAGCGCGCGAGCGCAAGCCCCGCAGCCGGTGCGGGTCATCCAGGATGCAAATGCCCGCATCAAACAGCTGTTCGTCTTCATGGCCGAGCAGAAAGCTGGTCTTGCGGGCGATGCTGCTGCCACTGATCGCCCCCAGCAAATGCCCCAACAAGGAGGAAGACACCCGCCAGTCGAACAACACCGGCATCGCACCGGTCGCCAGCCGCACCGGATCCAGCCGCGCCACCGCGCGCTCCCCGGCGCGTTTGCCAACCGCGGCGGCCGGCTCCAGATCGGCGAAGTGGCGCGCCTGGTGAAAATCATAATCCCGCTGCATGGCGGCGCCTTCGCCAGCCACCACCACGGCGGATACGGAAAAGCCCGATCCGCGCGCGGCCCCGCGAAAGCCGGTGGACGTCGCCAGTGCCATCGCGCTGGTGCCGGCGCTCGCCGATCCGCCCTCGCTGTTGGTGATGCCGGGAACGGCGCGCGCGGCGTCTTCCGCTTCCAGCGCCAGCGCCTTCAGCCGATCCGGCGCAACGGCCTCTGCGGTCGCATCGAAAATATCGAAATCGCGCGCCGGGTCGCTGGCGAGCAATTCGGCGGGCGCCAGGCCGGCATAGCGATCTTCCGGCGCTTCCGCCGCCATCGCCATCGCGCGCTCCACCACCGTGTCCAGCGCTGCAAAGCTCAGGTCCGAGGTGGAAACCTGCGCCGAGCGGGTGCCGATAAACAGTCGCAGCCCGATTTCTTCGCCTTCCGAGCGGCCGATATCTTCCAGCGCCCCCATCCGCACGCCGATCCCTACCGATTGCTCGCCCACATAAATGGCATCCGCAGTGTCGGCCCCGGCCCGGCGCGCGCGTTGCAGCAGATGATCGAGGCGGGCGAGGGCGGAATCCGGGGTTAGCATGGTTGCCGCTTAGAGCGAAGCCGCGGAAGCGTCCAGCAATGCAGCCGCAAGCACCGCGAGCGCCATCAGGCCCCCGGCGTCGCGGTTGGATTGAAAACGCCGCAAGGCGTTGCGCGTGTCACCGGGCTTCAATGTGATCACCTGCCAGGCGAAATGCCCGGCGACCGGAACCAGCGCGAGCAAGGCCAGCGGCCTGCCGGTCCAGAACCAGAAGGCCAGCATCATGGCGAAAATGGCCAACGCATAAAACACCGCCACGCCGGCCCGCAGCGACCCGCCCATCCGCCGGGCCGACGATTTGATCCCGGCGAGCGCATCATCCTCGCTGTCCTGCGCGGCGTAAATGCTGTCATAGCCCAGCGTCCAGCAGATGCCGGCGCCATACAGCAGCGCGGCAATCGGCCAGCCCGGTCGGCTTGCCGGATCCAGCGCCGCCCAGCCAACCCACACGCCCCAGTTGAAGGTAAGGCCAAGCCAGGCCTGCGGCCACCAGGTGATGCGCTTCATGAACGGATAGGCCGCCACCAGCAGCAGCGAGCCGAGCGCAACCAATTGCGCCTGCAAGGGCAGGGCGAGCAGCACGGCAAGGCCGACCAGCGACAGCGCAACAAGCAGCGCCCATCCAGCCTTGACCGACACCGCGCCCGAGGCAATCGGCCGCGCGGCCGTTCGCGCGACCTGCGCATCCAGGTCGCGATCGATGATATCATTATACACGCACCCCGCCGCCCGCATCGCGACCGCGCCGATGAAAAACAGCAGCGGGTGCCGCCAGCCTTCGGGTGCAAGAAAATAGCCGAACAGGCAGGGCCAGAACAGCAGCCAGATGCCGGCCGGCCGGTCAAAACGCGCCAGCCGGGCATAAGGCTGGGCGCGCGGCGGCAGCCGATCCACCCAGCTTTTCACCGCGTCGGGCGTCATGCTTGCCATGGCCTCCCTTGCCGGAGGTCCGGCAGCGGATGCAAGCCTTCTCCCTCGATGGGCCTTATGCGGCCACGTCGAAAGGCACGATCTCGCCCGCCAGATACAGCGCCCGCGCCTTCACCCGGCTAAGCTTGCCCGACGATGTGCGCGGCAGGGTGCGCGGCGGCACCAGCTCCACCACGCAGTTCATGCCGGTGATCGCCCGCACCTTGCCGCGAATGGCCTCTTTCAGCCGGGCGCGCTCGTCCGGATCGCTCGTGCGGCACTGCACCAGCACCGCCGGCGCTTCCTCGCCCTGCGGCGTGGTGATGGAGAAGGCGGCGATATCGCCTGCCTTGAAGCCTTCCAGCTGCTCGATCGCCCATTCGATATCCTGCGGCCAGTGATTCTTGCCGTTCAGGATGATCATGTCCTTGGCGCGGCCCACGATGAAGATATGATCCCCTACCAGATAGCCCATGTCGCCGGTGTCCAGCCAGCCATCGGCAGACAGGCAGGCGCGGGTGGCTTCCTCGTCGCGGAAATAGCCCTGCATCACGCCCTCGCCCTTCACCAGCACCCGGCCGATGTTGCGCTCACCAAGCGCCTTGCCTTCGCCATCGCGGATTTCCACCGTCAGCCCCTGCACCGGCACACCGCAATCCACGATGGCGCGGTAGCGAACCGGCTTCTGCGGATCGAGCGGCGCATCGGCAAAGCCTTCACCCGCCAGCCGGCGCTCGTCGATCAGGTCGCAGACAATGCCCTGCCCCATCGGCGCAACCGAAACCGCAAGGGTGGTTTCGGCCAGACCATAGCTCGGCGTAAACGCCCCCGCCTTGAAGCCCGCCGACGCAAAGGCATCCACAAACGCCTGGCAGATATCCGGCCGGATCATGTCGGCGCCATTGCCGGCAATCCGCCAGCGCGACAGGTCGAAGCGGCCTTCCACATTGCTCATGGTGGAGATGCGGCGCGCGCAGATGTCATAGCCGAAAGTGGGCGAATAAGAGAGCGAATTGCCGGGATTGCGGCTGATGAGGGTGAGCCACGAAAGCGGCCGCCGCGCGAAATCGTCGGTCGCCATATAATCCACCGACATTTGCGCCGCCATCGGCGACAGCATGCAGCCCACCAGGCCCATATCGTGATACCAGGGCAGCCAGGAAATGCCGCGATCGCCCGGGGCCATCTGCATCGAAATCGCATGGCCGGTCAGATTGGCCATCACCGCCCGGTGCGAAACCGCCACGCCATGCGGAAAACGGGTCGAGCCGCTGCTGTATTGCAGATAGGCGGTGGCGTCCGGATCGATGGCCGGCAGCGGCAGATCGGCCTTGGGCAGCGCGGCAAACTCCGCCCAGCCCATCGCCGGCGCCAGACCATCGGCGGCCTCGGCAAACATCGCCAACAGGCTTTCCGGCCCCACAACCAGAACCGGCTCACAGCTTTTCAGCTGCACCCGGATCTGCTCCACATAGGCTTCGCGGCCACCAAAGGAGGTGGGCAGCGGCAGCGGCACCGGCAGCACCCCGGCATAGAGCGCGGCAAAGAAGGCGGCGGCGAATTCCGCGCCGGTTTCGGCAATCATGGCAATTCGGTCGCCCGGCTTCACCGGCAGGCCGAGCACGGAAAGCGCCTGCGCGCGCGCGTCTGCCGCCAGCTGCGCATAGGGATAGACCTGCTGCAGGGTCGCGCGCGCATCGTGGAAGTTGAACCCGGTCTCGCCAGTGGCGGCATAGTCCAGCGCGGCGGTCAATGTATCGAACCGGCCGGTCACAAAGGGAATGGCAGACAGCAGAGGCGTGGCAACAAGGCCGCCATCCTGGCCCTGTCCGGAAGCAGTTTCGACACGCATGTCTTGCACAGGCGATTCCCTTTTTGCCCGGCCTTGTTCGTGTGCGGGCTTTAAACACCCCGTCTCTGGCCGTGATAGGCGTTCAAATAAGGCCCGAACTGTGGCAGCAAGGTGGCAATGGCCCCGGCGAAACCGCAAAATATGCGCGAAAAGCACAAAATGATACCACCGCTTGATGCGGCTGGCCTGGATGCGGCGGCACTGCGCTATGTCGAGCGGTTCCAGACAACGCGCGCCCGGCTGGTGCGCCTGCTGCGCGACAAGCTGCGCACGCGCGGCTGGCAAGGCGATGCGCCGCCCGATCCGGAAGCCGTCGCCGAACGGATGGCAGCTCTCGGCTATATCGATGATGCCGCCTTCGCCGATGCCCGCGCGCGAGGAATGGCGCGCCGGGGAATGGGCAGCGGCCGCGTGCGGCAATCGCTGGCCGCCTATGGCGTGCAGGCAGAGGATGCCGCACCGGCGCTTGCCGCAGTGGACGCCTTCTCCGCCGCCCTCGAACTGGCGCGGCGCAAACGGCTTGGCCCATGGGGTCCGCCCGCCAACGATCCGAAGCTCCGCCAGCGCCAACTGGCAGCCATGGCGCGCGGCGGACATGATATCCGGCTGGCCAAGGCAATCCTCGCAGCACCCGACATCGCCACTGCCGAAGCCCTGCGCGACGCCTATTCCTGAGCGTTGCGGCCAAAATCCGGCGCCGCGGTATCCTGCCCGGCCTCCACGATCGCCTGCCGGATCGCGCGCGACTGGCTGAACCGGCTGTGCAATGTGTCGCCGTCGCCCCAGCGGATCGCCCGCTGCAAGGCAGACAAATCTTCCGAAACCCGCGCCAGCACTTCCAGCACCGCATCCTTGTTGCTCAGGAACACATCGCGCCACATGGTCGGGTCAGAGGCCGCGATGCGGGTGAAATCGCGAAACCCCCCGGCGGAATATTTGATCACTTCGCCCTCCGTCACCCCTTCCAGATCGGATGCCGTGCCAACGATCGAATAGGCAATCAGGTGCGGGATATGGCTGGTCACGGCCAGCACCAGATCATGGTGCCGGGCGTCCATCACCTCGACCTTTGAACCCAGCCGTGTCCAGAATTCGCTGACCTGCGCCACCGCCGCAGGGTCCGCCCCGGTCGGCGGCGTCAGGATGCACCAGCGGCCTTCAAACAGCGCCGCAAAGCCGGCATCCGGCCCGGATTTCTCGGTGCCGGCAACCGGGTGCGCCGGCACAAGATGCGCGTGCGGCGGCATCAGCGGCCCCAGCACATCCAGCACGATCCCCTTGGCCGATCCCACATCGCTGACAATCGCGCCCGGCGCCAATTCGGGCGCCATTTCCGCCATCACGGCTGCAAACGCCCCCAGCGGCACCGCCAGCACGACAAGATCGGCATCAACCGCCGCCGCCCCGGCGCCGTCCGCCACATCATCGGCCAGGTTCAGCGACAGCACCCGCGCGCGAACCGCCGGGTCGGCATCGGTCACCACCAGGCGCACCGTCGGCATGGCAGCGCGGATGGCCCGCGCCAAAGACGAGCCGATCAACCCCATGCCCACGATGGCAACCCGCGCAAACGGCAGCATCAGGCGCTTCGTGCGATGTCAGCAAGGGCAGCGATCACCCCCGAAGTCTCCGCCTCGGTGCCAACCGAAATGCGCACCGCGTGCGGCAGCCCCTGTCCGGGCAGCCAGCGGGTGAGAAAGCCGCGCGCCATCAGCCCCTGATACACCGCCTCGGCTGCCATCGGCCCGCTTTCCGGGCAGGCCATCAGCACGAAATTGGCCTCAGACGGGATCGCCCGCACGCCATGATTGCCCAGCCGCGCAATGCCGTCTGCCAGCCGGGCGCGCTGTTCGCGATTGTCCAGCCGGCAGCGACGCACGAAATCCTGATCGCGAAGCGCCGCCTCTGCCGCCGCCAGCGCCGGCACCGAAATCGGAAACGGCGCCCGCACCCGGTTTATCTCGGCAATCACCTCGGCCGGCCCGGTCGCCCAGCCAACCCGCAAACCACCAAGACCGTAGATTTTGGAAAAGGTGCGCGTCACCAGCACATTGGCGCGCGTCCGCGCCAGCGCCAGTCCGCCATCCGGATCGGCATCGTCCAGATATTCGGCATAGGCCTGATCGATCACCAGCAGCACCCGCGAGGGCAGGTTTCCTGCCAGACGCTCCACCTCGGCGCGCGAAATCATCGTGCCGGTCGGGTTGTTCGGGTTGGCCAGATAGACAATCCGCGTATCGGGCCGGATCGCCGCCAGCACGGCATCGATATCCGCCGTATAGTCCACGTCCGGCGCGGCAATCGGCTCGGCCCCGGCGCGCCTCGCGGCAATCGGATACACCATGAATCCGTGCCGCACATACACCACGCTGTCGCCCGGCGCGCAGTAGATCGCCGGCAGCAGTTGCAGGATTTCATCCGATCCGGTGCCGCAAACGATGCGATCGGCATCCAGCCCGTGCAGGTCGGCAATCCGCGCCCGCAGCGATGCCGCCGTGCCATCGGGATAGCGATGCACGCTGTCCGCTGCCTCTTTCAACGCCTCCAGCGCCGCCGGGCTTGCACCCCACGGGTTTTCGTTGGACGACAGCTTCACAGGCTTGGCGTGTCCGCCTGCCGTGGCAGAGCCGGGCACATAGGGGCTGATTTCGCTAATCCAGCGGTTGGGAATGGGGCCAGTCATGCCCTGCCACTAGGAGCAGCGCGCCGCCTTGTGCAAGTATTTGCCGCTTGGCGCGGCGGCAACGGGCCTGCTAACGCCGCCTGCCGTGACAAAATCCGTTCAACCCCTGCGTCTGCCTGCCGATCTGCCGCTGGATTGCGGCCGAAGCCTGCCAACGCCTGCGATCGCCTACCAGACGCTGGGCACGTTGAACGCCGACCGATCGAACGCCATCCTCATCTGCCATGCGCTCACCGGCGATCAATTTGTGGCCAGCGAGCATCCGATCACCGGCAAGCCCGGCTGGTGGACGCGCATGGTCGGGCCGGGCAAGCCGGTCGATCCGGCGCGGCATTTCATCCTGTGCGCCAATGTGATCGGCGGCTGCATGGGCAGCGAAGGTCCGGCCAGCCGGCGCAGCGATGGTGCCGATGCCGCCGTCTGGGGTCTCGATTTCCCGGTCATCACCATCGCCGACATGGTGCGTGCCCAAGCTGCCCTGCTGGATGCGCTGGGGATCGAAACCCTGTTTGCCGTGGTCGGCGGTTCGATGGGCGGCATGCAGGCACTGCAATGGGCGGCAAGCTATCCGCAGCGTGTGCGCTCGGTGGTCGCCATCGCCACCGCCACCCGCCACAGTGCGCAGAACATCGCCTTCCACGAAGTCGGGCGGCAGGCGATCATGGCCGATCCCAAATGGCAGGGCGGGGCCTATGGCAAGGCCGCGCCCAGCGCCGGGCTGGCGGTGGCGCGCATGGCCGCGCACATCACCTATCTGTCGGAATCCGGGCTCACCGCCAAGTTCGGCCGCAGCCTG
>JAIMJL010000116.1 GCA_020693225.1 Sandarakinorhabdus sp.
ACCCAGAGATTGGCCGTCAGCAAATGACCATGGCGGCGGAAGCTGGCCGCAACATTGAAGCCGAACAGGAGATCGAAGGCCGCAACCGCATTGGGCGCCTCGTCCCAGAACACCGTGACCGGGCCGCCTGCGATGCCATCGGCAAGGCGCGTGCCAGTGGCAATCCAATCCGCTTCGGGCAGGCAATCGCAATCCAGAAAAGCCAGCCAATCCCCGGTGGCACGCGCAGCGCCGCCGTTGCGCGCCGGGCCGGCACCGCGCTCCGGAACGGTTATCACCAGGGGCACGAGCCGCGGGAATCCGGCGGCAATCGCATGGATCACATGCACGCCGCAATCCGAAGCATTATCGGCAATCACTACCTGATCCGGCAGCTGCGCCTGCCCGCACAGCGCCTCGAGCGTTCGCCGCAACCCCGCTGGATCGTCGAGGTGCGGAATGACAACGGAGACCGTGCGGCTCAACCGGGCAAATCCCGCTGCCGCACCCAGCGCCGCCAACGGCGCTTCAACCGATCCACCCGGCGGTGCCAGCGGTTGCGCCGTTCCAGCCGATGGTTGACATAAAGCGCCGCGCCGTCGGTCGCCCGGCTGAGGTAGAAATTGGGAACCGCCGCCTCATCCACCATCGGCAGATGAAAAACCGGGCAGGCCGCAGAGGCCTGAGGCGGCACAATCCAGCTCCAGTCGCCAGACGGAACCCGGCCTGCGGCCTGCTCCAGCTTCTGAAACTCCATATATTGTGCGCTGGCTTCGTGATGGCTGAGGATCGAAACACCGGCCCGCTCGAAACTCCACAGCACCGCGCGGTTGAACTCGGTGAGCGCCGTATCGCGCCATAGCGGATCGTCGGAATCGTCTGCAACCAGTCCCAAGGCTTTGGCAATCGGTTGCAGGAGGTCGTAACGCCGTTCGTCGGTGAGGTCGCGCGAGGCGATTTCGGTGGCCATATAGTGGCCGTTGAACGGCGCACAGGGATAATCGATGCCGCCGATCGTCAACACCATGTTGGCAACGCAGGGCACGGCAAACCATTGCAGATCGAGCGATGCGATGTCCTTCCTTTGTGGATGGGCAATCGGCACGGCATGCACGATGTCGGGCGGAACCGGATACACATGCCGGCGGCCGGAGGCGTCGCGCACCAGCAGTGGCAGAATATCGAACCCGGTTTGCGGCGCGGGCGGCTGCCAGCCAAGCGCCGCGACCGTGCGGGTGAGCTCTACCGTCTGCCGATCGCCCAGAACGCCGCCTTCCGGCAGCAGATAACCGGCATATTGCAGGATCTGCGGGCTTTCGATGGTGATCGGCACGGCATCGCGGACCACGGGTGCAAAGATGGTGATCATGGAGCGAATGCGGCCATCGCCGAAAGCAGTTCGCATATGCTGGAAAAGCTGTGCGGCGACCGCATCGGGGGTGGTGACATCGCGGCAATCGATGACATCCAGCGATTTCCAGAACAGCCGACCGATGCAGCGCGAATGGTTGCGCCAGGCCACGCGAGCCCCGAAGGCCAGCTCCTCTGCGCTGTGGACATAATGCCCCTCGGCCTTCAGGGCGTGCCGAATTGCCTGCTCGCGCTGCCGCCGAGCCGTATCGGGCATCCCGGATTCGCGGGCAAACTGCCGGATGAAGGCAAGCGCCTCTTCCAGCCGCTCACCTGTCGTCAGCCGACGCAGACGCCGACGCACGGGGTCCGATCGGGTCTTGCTGTCGATGGCCATCTCCGGGCCTACATCAGGCCATCGAACATTTGCGCCTCGGGCCGCAGGCGGCGGCGATTGATCGCATAGACCACAGCCAGCACACGGGACTTCTGCCGCCGATACTCCGCCGATTGCGTTTCCACATTCACATAGCGGGCACGGGCGTTGCGACTGTCTTTGCCGAGGATGCGAATGCCCGGATATGGCGATTGGGTGGAAAACACCGCGTTCCAGATCGGCGTATTCTCGGGGATCGAAAATTCGTTGAACCGCACGCGACCGAGATATGGCATGTGCTGCTCCAGGAAATCGGCTGTTTTGGCAAGATCGTCCGGCGTCTCGCCGGGAAAGCCCTTGAACATCGTGCAGCGCACCGAAAGGCCCGCTTCGTGGGCGGTCCGGATAAAATCGGAATTGGCTTCCACGGTGCAGCCCTTGTCCATCATATCCAGCATGCGCTGGCTACCGGATTCAAGCCCGAAGCTGACCCGGCGCATGCCGGATGCCACCGCCGCCCGAAGATCGGCGCGCGACAGACCATTGTCGCGGCGGCCATCGACATGCACCGTGCCAATCCATTGCGCGCCCGGCACGGCCGATTGGGCGTTTTCGGCGATGCCACGCAACAGCGCCGGGTTGCTGTTCAGCTTCAGATCGAGAAACAGGAAGTTACCGGTCGCATGCCGTCGCGCCTGCTCGCGCATTTCGTGCAGAACCGAATCCAGGCTGCGGGTGC
>JAIMJL010000070.1 GCA_020693225.1 Sandarakinorhabdus sp.
AGGAGGTCGGCGCGGAAGCGGCCTTGTTCGGCAAGGCGGGGGAGGTCTTCATTGGTGGCGGCAACCACACGGACATCGACAGCAATCAGCCGGTTGGATCCGAGGCGGGTGAGCTCGCCATATTCGACTACGCGCAACAGCCGTTCCTGCCCCGCGGCGGTGAGCATGCCGATTTCATCGAGAAACAGCGTGCCACCGTCGGCTTCCTCGAAGCGGCCGGCGCGGGCCTTGCTGGCACCGGTGAAGGCACCGACTTCGTAGCCGAACAGCTCGGCGTCGAGCAGGGTTTCGGGAAGGGCGGCGCAATTGACCGCCACCAGCGGCTCTTCCCAGCGCGGCGACAGGCGGTGCAGCCGCTCGGCGATCATTTCCTTGCCGGTGCCGCGTTCCCCCACCACCAGAACGGGGCGTGAGAGGGCGGCGGCCGCACTGGCTCGCTCGACCGCATCCAGAAAGGCGCTGGCCTCGCCGATGAGCTGGGTGGGCTTCTGGGGCATGCTTTGCGAACCCTTGTTCCGATGTTGGTATTAATTGCCAATATTTGGCATGATGGGCAAGCGGTATTTCGGTGCGATTGTTTGCACCGTTTAGATATGCTGTTGAAATATATAGGAAAATGCTTTTTTCCTGCACTTGGCACGCCGCCTGCATAGGATGGCCTGTAACGCCAGACAGAAGGAGGCAGACATGACGACCCGTTTCAATCGCCTCGCCGGCAGCCCGCTGATCGGGATCGTGACCCTGATGATCGGGTCTTCGGCCCTGCTGCTCGCTGCCCAGCCGGTTTCCGCCCAGGATGTTCGGAGGATGACCGTGAGCACGGCGGGCGCTGACCTTGGCACCAATGCCGGGCGGCAGCTTGTTCGCGAGCGGATTGCCCGCGCCGCGAAGAAGGTTTGCGCGGCGGATGATATCCGCGACCTGCGTTCGCAGCACGCACAGAAGCTGTGTGTGCAAGCAGCGGTGGCCCATTCGCGGCTGCAGCTTGCCAATATTCTTGCATCCCGGCCGCTGCATGCCGGCCTGGATGCATCCGCGTTCCCATCCGTCGTCAGTCCCGAGGACGAAAAATCCTCATGATGGATGGAGCCTGGTCCGGGCGGGGCATAACCCCCTCTCTCAGTCCCGCCCGGACCGCATTTTCGGTGCCGATTTCGGCCCGGATTTCTGATGGCATTGTGCTTTCGAAGAGTGTCGAAATATTGGATAATCAGGCCGAAGGGCCATATGTCGCAAGACGCACACAGGAGTTTGACATGGGAATTTTTTCACGCGCCCGGGATATTCTGCAGGCCAATGTGAATGATCTGCTGGACAAGGCGGAAGACCCGGCAAAGACCATTCGGCTGGTGATCATGGAGATGGAAGAGACGTTGGTTGAGGTTCGCGCCTCTGCTGCGCGCACCATCGCCGACCAGAAGGAAACCCGGCGCACCATCATGAAGCTGGAGGCCGCGCAGACGGGCTGGGGCGAAAAGGCCGAGCTGGCGCTGTCCAAGGGACGCGAGGACCTGGCGACCGCGGCGCTGATGGAGAAGCAGAAGGTTGGCGCCATGGTGGAGCAGATGCGTGGCGACACGCAGGTGCTGGACGATGAGCTGCGGTCTTACGAGGATGATATTTCCAAGCTGGAGGCCAAGCTGCGCGAGGCGCGGACGCGGCAGAATGCGCTGCTCTCGCGGCTGGAATCGGCGCAGAACCGGGCGCGGGTGCGGATCATGACCAAGGGGCAGCGGGTGGAAGAAGCCTTCTCGCGCTTTGAAGTGATGGAGCGGCGCGTAGATCTGGCCGAGGGCCGGGCGGAATCCTATGATCTGGGCCCGGTGGTGAAGACGCTGGAGGAAGAGATTTCCGAGCTGCGCACGACCGATGCGGTGGCGGCCGAGCTTGCGGCGCTGAAGGCCCGCATGCTGACGAAGGAGGGCTGAAGCGATGGAAATGCTGGTTCCGGCGACTGCGGTTGTCGCACTGTTCATTGGTCTGCCCTGGCTGATCCTGCACTATATCACGCGCTGGAAAACCAGCAGCAGCATGACCATCGAGGACGAGAATCTGCTCGACGAGATGCACGATATTGCGCGTCGGCTGGATGAGCGCATGCACACGATCGAGCGGATCATCGCGTCCGACATGAAAGAACTGGAAGGGAAGAAGTGATGGCACGTCGTACCGGATTTTACCTGGACAAGCGCAACGGCAAGTTTCTGGGCGTGTGCTCGGGGATTGCGGATTACACCGGCTTTGACGTGCTGTGGGTTCGCATTGCGATGGTGCTGGGCACCATCTTCGGCGGCGGCTTTCTGGCCATCGTGTATTTCGTGATGGCCTTTGTGGCGGATGCCAAGCCGACCACGCTTTATGCGAGCGAGGCGAGCCATCCGGACGAGCTGGAATTCTGGCAGAAGACCCGCGCCAAGCCGAGCCGCTCCATCCGCGAGGTACGCTCCACCTTCCGCGATGTGGACCGGCGGCTGCGCGATATCGAGCTGCAATATACCAGCCAGAACAGCCAGCTGGCGCGCGAGATCGACGATCTGGGTCGCAATTGACGGCCACTGGCGAGCCGGCAGCAAGCCGGCCGCCGAACAGGGGACTGAGACATGGGCAATGTGGCTATTCTGATTCCGCTTATGGCGCTTTTGATCCCGATCGTGGCGATTGTGATGACCAACTGGGCGAAGGTGCGAAACCGGCAGCTGGATATCATGGAGCGCGGCGGATTTGACCTGGGGCAGGAGGCCGAGGCGAAGATTGCCAAATTGGAGGCGCGGGTGGCTGTGCTGGAGCGGATTGCGACCGACAAGCGGCTGACTCTCGCTGACGAAATCAACCAGTTGAAGGGGTAGGCAGATGAGCATCGTGGATATATTCACCAATCCGGCTTTTGTAATGGTTGCGATGGCAGCAATTGGTGGCTGGGTGTTCACCACCTGGCTCAGGGTCAAGCATGGCTATCCGCTGGAAGGCAGTTGGGGGCAGACGTTGAAGCCCGGCCAGAGCAATGAAGCGGTGGAGCGGATCAAGCTGCTGACAACCGAGAATGCCCAACTGGGGGCCGAGCTTGCAGCACTGAAGGATCGAGTGCAGACGCTGGAGCGGATCGCCACCGACAGCAGCGGCCGGATCGCCCGCGAAATCGAGAATTTGCGCCATTAGAGCATGTTCCGATCTGGTGGAATCACCAGCCTCGGAAACCCATGCGGAAAAACAGGAAGATAGAGCGGCCGTTCTGATGCAGTCAGAACGAGACTCGCTCTAGCACGCGCGGGCGGGCAACCGTTCAGCCGGATTGGCCGGGCGCGATCAACAGGAGAGTGCAATGGAATTCTTGGAGGCAGTGGTCCTGATCGTGGCGATTGTCATCATTGGCAAGGTGATGAGCGGCGGACGTTGGAACAAGGATACCCGCAAGTGGGAGAATCACTCGGCGATGAACCCCTATGTGCGCAGCGGACAGCTTGAGGAGGAACCCAGGCTGAAGGCGGAAATTGCCCGCTTGCAGGAGCGGGTTGCGACTTTGGAAAAGCTGGCGGTGGACCCGTCGCACCGGCTGTCACGCGAGATAGAGGAATTGCGCAAGTCGCCCGAGGACTGAGCGCGACTTGCGGTCGCTTGATTTTGCCGCCCGCTGCGGCCAAGCGGGGGTATGCTTCCTTCCTTTGCAGACATTGAGGCGGACTGGGATGCGGCGTTCGACTGGGACGATCGCTATGCTCTGCTGATTGCGCTGGGGCGCAGTCTGGAGCCGATGGATACGGTGTTGAAAACCGCGGCGACCAGGGTTCCGGGATGTTCGGCGAGCGTTTGGGTTTATCCGGTTCGGGATGGTGATCGGCTGCGGTTTCAGGCCGACAGCGATGCGGCGATTACCAAAGGGATTGTGGCGCTGGTGGTGGCGATGGCGGATGGCAAGACGGCCGCTGATGTGCTGGCAACCGATTTTGCAGGCGCAATCGAGCGGCTGGGGTTGCGGCAGCATCTTTCTTCCAATCGCACGCAGGGCTTGCCGAACATGATTGCGCGGGTACGCGAAGCGGCGGCGAGGCTGGCGGCGTGAGCGAGCGCATTCTGGACGATGACGCCCGCATGCGGCGCTTTGTCGACAAGTTCATGGCGGCGGTGCCGCATCTGGCGGCGTTGGGCATCGGCTTTGTGCGCAGCGGGCCGGATTGGGCGGAACTGAAACTGCCTTATGCGGCGCATCTGGTGGCCTATCCGGAGACCGGGGTGATCGCGTCTGGGGCGATTTTTTCCCTGATGGATTCGGCGGCGGGCTTTTCGGTGTTCACGCGCATGGGGCGGTTTGAGCCGCATGCGACGCTGGATCTGCGGTGCGACTATCTGCGGCCGGCAAAGGCCGGCGAGACGGTTTTCGGGCGCGCCGAATGCTACAAGATGACCCGGAAGCTCGCCTTTGTGCGCGGGATTGCGCATGACGGCGATCCTGAGCATCCGGTGGCGCACATCACGGGCACCTTCATGTTGACCGGCCAGTCATGACGGCGCTCCCGCCCTATGCGGTGATGCTTGGCATCCATGCCGGCGCGGATGGCTGCTGGGTGATGCCGTTTTCGCCGCATCTGATCGGCTCTCCGGGGCGGCTGCATGGGGGTGCGGTGGCGGGGCTGATGGAGCTGGTTGCGCATCTGGCGGTGCGCGCGGCGCTGGACGATGCGGCGGTGGTGCTGAAGCCGGTGACGGTGACGGTGGATTATTTGCGCGAGGGGGCGATGGCGGACACCTTTGCCCGGGCGCATATCAACCGGCTGGGACGGCGGGTGGCCAATGTGCGGGTGGAGGCCTGGCAGACGGATGCCGAAAAGCCGATTGCCGCGGCGCGGCTGAACATCATTCTGGAGCGACCCTGAGCGGCGGCTTGCTGGCGGCGACGGCAGAGGGCACGGAATCGGAAAATACGCCGTCGAGGCCGGTTTGCAGGAAGGTACGGATTTCCGCTTCTGCCCGGCCTTTGAACATCGGCTCATCGGATGCGCGCAATTCCCTGGGCAGGAAATGGTTTTCCGGGCGGAATGTCCAGGCGTGCACCTTTAGCCCGGCGGCGTGGGCGTCGGCCACCAATGTGGTGGGCTGGGCCAGATGCTGGTTGCTGTCGCGCGGGATGACGAGGGGTTTTTCCACGCCGATGCCGTCTGCGTAGGTGGCGATGGCTTTCAGGCCTTCGGGTGTGAGCATGCGGCGATAGGGCGTGCCGGGCCGGTCTGCCGGCGCGCCATCTGCGGCAAGCAGCTGGATCAGCCGGAGCTGCGTTTTCTGGCGCAGGGCTTTCAGATTGCCGACTTCGAAGCTTTGCAGGAACACCGGATGCTCGGCGGTGGTGTAACCGTTCTGCTCCAAGATCTCGAGCAGCCGCTCTTCCAGCGGCAGGCCGATGCCGCGGAAATAGCTGGGGTGCTTGGTTTCGGGATAGAGGCCGACGGTGCGCGATTGCGCCTGCGCCAGCGCGATGATCTCTTGCAGGGTGGGGATGCTTTCCTGGCCATCGAAGCGCGTGTTGGCAGGGCGCAATTGCGGCAGGCGTTCGCGGGCGCGCAGGGTCTTCAGCTCGGCGAGGGTAAAATCCTCGGTGAACCAGCCGGTGGCGGAGACGCCGTCGATGGTTTTGGTGGTGCGGCGATTGGCAAATTCGGGGCGGCTGGCAACGTCGGTTGTGGTACTGATCTCATTTTCGTGGCGGGCAACGAGGTAACCGTCTTTGGTGGGCACGAGATCGGGTTCGATATAATCGGCGCCTTGTTCGATGGCGAGAGCGTAGGCCGCGAGGGTGTGTTCCGGGCGGTCTGCGGATGCGCCGCGGTGGGCGATGATGATCGGGCTGGCCATGATGGGCAGAGGATTGCCGAAAATGAGCAGCATGGCGAGGGCGATTGTGCGGGGCGAAACAGACATGAGAAGAGGATAGGGCAGATGTGTGACACTCTGTGCGGGGATGGCGTTGCCGCTCTCCCCGCACAGCTTGCTCTGCTTGTGTGGATCAGAAATCCTTGCGCACGGTGGCGAACCATTGGCGTGGTGCGCCGGCCAGCAGGGTCTGGCGATCGCCGCTGTTGCCGAAGCCATTGGAGCCGATGGTTGCGACATATTTCTTGTCGGTGAGGTTGGTGACACTGACCTGCACCGAGAAGCCATCGATGAAGCTGCCGGTGTCGGCGAAGCGCCAGCCGGCCGACGCGTCGATCAGCGCGCGGCCCGGAACCGACTGATCGTTGGTGTAGGTGAAGTAGCGGCGCGACATGTAGCTGATTCCGGCCCGGCCGAACGGGCCGCTGCTGGCATCATAGACGAGTTCTGCCTTGGCCAGATGTTCGGGGGTATCGACGGTGCGCTTGCCCTCGATGGCGGCCAGCACATTGCCGTTGCTGTCGACAACATCGTCCTGATATTTCGAATCATTGTAGCTGTAGCTGCCGAACAGGCCGAGCGGGCCGGAGATGCGCCAGTTGGCACCCAGTTCCAGGCCGACCGAGCGCACCGAGCCGACATTCTGCAGCACCACCGGATTGCCGACGATGCCGGCGCCGGTGGTGATGCCCAGCAGGCGGTTGGAGAAATCGACATAGTAACCGGCGAGCACGCCCTGCACCGGGCCGAAGCCGAAGCGGAAACCGGCTTCCACGGTTTTCGAGGTTTCCGGCTTCAGCGTATCGCGGATGGCATCGAAGCCGCTTTGCGTGGTGGAGAAGGGGCCGGCGGTGGCCGCTGATGAGAAGGCGCGGCGGTTTTCCGTGTAGCTGGCGAACAGTTCGTTGCCGCCAGACAGGCTGTAGACAGCGCCGACCTGCGGCAGGAACCAATCGGCATTCTGAATGCTGCCGGCGGCCGGCGAGACGCCGGGCACCAGCCGGTTGGAGCGGTTGCGCACCGATTGCCCCTTGAAGCCGGCGGTGAGGGTGAAGGCGTCGGACAGTTCGAAGCGGTCCTGCAGGTGCAGTTGCACGGTCTCGGTGTTGAAATCAAAGCGCCACTGGGTGAAGAAGGGGTCGCTCTGGAAGCTGAGCGAGCGGCGCGAGGGGGCTGCGGCATCGTCCAGCCCGTAGAAGCGGCGGCCCTGGGTGAAATCATTGTTTTCCACCCAGAAGCCGGCGCCGATCAGGTGGCGGCCGGTTTCAATCTGCACATCGGAGACGATGCCGAACCGCTTGATATCATATTCGGTGGTGCGCACGGAAATCGGCGCGCCGCCCGGCGTTGGCACATAGGGCGTGAACCAGATGCCCTGGCCTTCGTTGGCGTGATAATAGGGCTGGATTGAAACGGTGACTCCGGTGGTGATTTCGGCGGCCAGCTTGAGGCCAGCCAGCCAATCCCGGCGCAGGCCGGCGGCGTCATAATAGGCATCGTCTACCGAGCGGATCGGGGCGGGGAAGATGGTGCCGCCGGCCTGGTAGACCTCGGCGACCGCGACGGCGCGCGCCCAGTCCGGGCGAAGATTGTCCCAATCATAGCCAAGCCGGCCGATCATTTCGAGCGAGAGGTCCTGATAATCATTTTCGCGGCGATCCGAGAAGTTGACGAAGCCGGTGAGGGTGGCGGACTCTCCGATATCGGCCACCGCCTTCAGATTGACCTGGTGGTGCCGCTGGTCGCCTTCGCCCTTCCACTTGCCGGCATTGAGATAGCCATAAGAGAGCGAGGCACGGAAGGCGCCGACGTCGCCGGTTTCGATGCGGGCGAAGGCGCGCACGGTGTCGGACGAGCCATAGGTGCCATTAAGTGACAGGCCGAACTCGCTGGAGGGGTCCCGCGAGACGAACTCGATGGTGCCGCCGAGGTTGGATGTGCTGGCGGTGCTGAGCGCGCCGGCGCCCTGGCTGACGCGGGTGACGCCGATGTTGTCGGAAATGATGGCGCGGCTGATGTGCAGGCCGTTGGTGTTGCCATAGCTCATGTCCCCCAACGGGATGCCATCGAGGGTGAAGCCGAGCTGGTTCTGGTTGAAGCCGCGAAGCGAGATGCGGGTGGACCATTCATAGGCGCCGAACGGGTCGGCGGACTGGAAATTGACCCCGGGCAGCTTTTCGATCGCCTTCAGCGCGCTGGTTCCGGGGGCCTGCAGCGCCAGATCGGACTGGGCGATTTCGCTGACCTGGCGGGTTTCGCCGCGCCCGAAGATGATGATCTCCTCGACGGCTTCCGGGGCAGCGGTATCGATGGCGGGCTGGGACTGGGCGGCAGCGGACGCCGACGCGAAGGCGGCGCAGGAAAGCAGGGCGGCGCGGAAGCTCTTGAAAGGCATGAATATGGGTCCTCTGATGTCGCCGGAGGGCGAGACGAGGCGGCCTGTGGCAGTGCAGCATTGCAGCGGCGTGGCCGGCGCATGACGCTGACATTGCAGACATATTTCGGAAATATGATGCGGCTTTTGGGCAACAGCCGGGGAAGTCTCCAGCCCGCGGCAGGCTGGCCCGGCGTTACCGCTTGCCGGTTTCCACGATGTTGCGGGCGTTTTCGGAGAATTTGCGCTCGGCTTCGCCGTCTTTCATCTTGGCGCTGGCATCTTCGGGCACGGTGATGCCCTTTTGTGCCGCCGGGCGGGCGGCGATCTGCGCTTGCCAGCGGCGCAGGTGGATGAACGGCTCGACATCCACGCCCGACCATTTTGCTGTGCGCGTCCAGCACCAGTTGGCGATATCGGCAATGGAATAGTCGCCGGCGAGATAGTCATTGTCGGCCAGATGCGTATCCATCACCCCGAACAGGCGGCGGACTTCGCCATGGTAGCGATCGATGGCCGGCTGGATGCGTTCGGGGAAATAGCGGAAGAAGACATTGGCCTGGCCCATCATCGGGCCGATACCGCCCATCTGGAACATCAGCCATTGCGTGACCAGGCTTTTGCCTTGCGCGTCCTGCGGCATGAGCAGACCGGTCTTTTCCGCGAGATAGAGCAGGATGGCACCGGATTCGAACACCGCGAAGCCATCATCATCGATCGCCGGGATGCGGCCGTTGGGGGAAAGTTTCAGAAACCAGTCGCGCTTCTGTTCGCCCTGCATCAGATCTATGGGGACAACCTGGTAGGGCAGGGCCATTTCTTCCAGCGCGACCGACACTTTGTAGCCGTTCGGCGTTGGCGATGTGTAGAGGGTGATCATCCCATTCTCCCTTGGACTGGCGGCAGCATAGCCGAGGGTGTGTGCGGCTCAAAGGCCGAGTTTTGCCCGTGCGGCCGGGCTGTTCCAATCGAAATCGCCGGCGTAGCGCCAGACTTCGCGCGCCTGATCGTCATAGAGGATGGTGAGCGGCAGGCCCTTTGCGCCCAGCGCCAGGCCGAACTGCATCTGGCTTTCCAGCCGGGTGGAAAGATTGGGCTGGGTGAAGGCGGGGGTGACCTTGCGCCAGCCTTCCATGTCTTGCGAGATGGGCACGATGACAAGGCGATCGCCGCTGTCTGCCGCCAGTGCATTCAGGGTGGGCAGTTCTTTCAAACAGGGCGCGCACCAGGTGGCCCAGAGATTGACGAGGATCTTCTTGCCCGGATTCGCCTTCGCGATGGCGGCGATGGTTTCGGTCTGGCCATCGGGGCCGGTTTCCAGCGCGGTGTCGGGCGCGGCGGTGCCGGCCGCAGATGTATCGAAGCGGCTGACAGAGCTAATGACAGGGCTGCTGGCGGGTTGCGGGCTTTCGGTGCTGGCGGTAGGGGCCTTTGTGTCGCCGCAGGCGGCGAGGCTGAGCAGGCCAGACAAGCCAAGGGCGAGGAAGATTTTCAGGCGCATGACGGACTCCGGAGCGACAGGAAACCCGGCTGCGGCAAGTGCCGTTTGGGGTGGGCGCTTTGCCGAAGGGCCGGCGAGCGTGATGGCCGAGATAAATGCCTCCATCCCGTTCGACAAGCGGTTGTGGCGGCAGGACATCCGCGCAAGCGTGGCACATGCGCGCATGTTGAAGGCTAAAGGCATCATCGATGCGGCGGCGGCGGACGCGATTCTGGCCGGGCTTGCCGAAGTGGAGCGGGATTTCGCCGCCGAGGGCGTGCCGGTGGATGTGCGGCTGGAAGATATCCACATGACGGTGGAAACCCGGCTTGCGGCGCTGGCCGGGCCGGATGCCGGGCGGCTGCACACGGCGCGCAGCCGCAACGACCAGGTTGCGACCGATTTCCGGCTTTGGGTGCGCGACGCGGTGGACGGGCATCTGGCAGCAATCCGCGCGCTTGCGCTAGTGCTGGCCGGGCGAGCGGCTGAGCATGCGGAGACGGTGATGCCGGGCTTTACCCATTTGCAAGTGGCGCAGCCGGTGACGCTCGGGCATCATCTGCTGGCCTATGTGGAAATGCTGCGCCGCGATTTCGGGCGGTTTTCCGATGCGCGGGTGCGGATGAACCAGTGCCCGCTGGGCAGTGCTGCGCTGGCGGGAACGGGCTTTCCGATCGATCGGGCGATGGTGGCGGATGAGTTGGGTTTTGACGGCCCGACCGGCAATTCGCTGGACAGTGTTTCGGATCGGGATTTCGCGCTGGATTATCTGACCAGTGCCACGCAGTGCGCGCTGCACCTGTCGCGGCTGGCGGAGGAAATCATCCTTTGGGCAAGCCAGCCTTTTGGCTGGGTGCGGCTGCCGGATCAATGGTCCACCGGTTCCTCCATCATGCCGCAGAAGCGCAATCCGGATGCCGCGGAGCTGGTGCGCGGGCATTCGGGGAGGATCCTCGGGCTGATGACCGGGCTGATGGTGACGATGAAAGGCCTGCCTTTGGCCTATTCCAAGGACATGCAGGACGACAAGGAGCCGGTGTTTGAAGCGCATGACCTGCTGGAATTGAGCCTGGCAGCCTGTGCCGGGATGATGGCGGCCTTGCAATTTGTGCCGGAGCGGATGCGGGCGAGCGCGGCGAGCGGCTATTCCACGGCGACCGATCTGGCCGACTGGCTGGTGCGCGAAAAGGCGGTGCCGTTTCGCGAGGCGCACCATATCACCGGGCGCGCCGTGAAGGCGGCAGAGGCTGCGGGCGTGATGCTGGACGGGCTTTCGCTGGCGGACTTGCAGGCGATCGATGCGCGTATCGATGCTGGGGTTTTTGCGGTGCTGAGCGTGGAGGCAAGCGTTGCCAGCCGCGATTCGCTGGGGGGGACGGCGCCAGAACGGGTGCGGGCAGCGGCGGAGCGTGCGTTGCAGGAGATCCCCGCATGGTGTTGAGATGGCTGGCTTTGCTGCTGCTGGCGGGCTGTGGCTACAAGGGGCCGCTGACGCAGACGCCGCCGGATGCGCCGGGGATGAGCCGGGACGCAATCAAGCAGGCGCGGGCGGAGGAAGCGGCGCGGACCGAGGCGGGCCTTGCGCTGCCACCGCAGGCGCGGCCGGTTCGGGTGGATGATCTGACGATCAAGCTGGACGAGCGCAAGGACGATCCGTTCAATCTGCCACCGGAGCGGTAGGTGGATCATTTCGAGATCAGGAATGGCGTGATGCACGCCGAGGGCGTGGCGGTTTCGGCGCTGGCGGATGCGGTGGGAACGCCCTTTTATTGCTATTCCACCGAAACGCTCACGCGCCACGCCCGCGTGATGCGGGAGGCTTTGGCGGGGCTGGATTCGCCGATGATTGTCTTTGCGGTGAAGGCCAATCCCAATGTTGCGGTGCTGCGCGTGCTGGCGCGGGCGGGGCTTGGCGCGGATGTGGTTTCGGTGGGCGAAATGCGCCGGGCGCTGGCGGCGGGGATACCGCCGGGGCTGATTGTTTTTTCCGGGGTGGGGAAAACAGACGCAGAGCTTCGTGCGGCTCTGGAGGCCGGGATATTCCAGATCAATGTGGAGGGCGAGGAGGAGCTGCGGCGGCTGTCGCATAGTGCCCAGGCGCTGGGGCTGGTGGCCGATATCGCGCTCAGGGTGAACCCCGATGTGGATGCCGGGACGCTGGCGAAGATTTCCACCGGCAAGGCGGAGAACAAATTTGGCATCGGGCTGGACCGGGTGATGGATTTGTATGCCGAGGCGGCGCGATTGCCCGGCATAAACCCGGTGGGGATTGCCGCGCATATCGGCAGTCAGCTGTTTGACCTGGCGCCGCTGGAGACGGCCTATGGCAAGCTGGGGGCGCTGGTCGCTGCGTTGCGCGCTGCCGGGCTTTCCGTATCGCGGGTGGATCTGGGGGGCGGGCTTGGCATTCCCTATGATCCGAAACTGCCGTTGCCGCCGAGCCCGGCGGAGTATGGCGCGATGGTGCAGCGGGCGACGGCGGGCTGGGGCGTGCAGCTGATGTTCGAGCCGGGGCGGCTGATTGCCGGCAATGCGGGGATTCTGGTGTCGCGGGTGGTGACGATGAAGCGGGGCGCAACGCGAACCTTCGTGGTGCTGGATGCGGCGATGAATGATCTCATCCGGCCGACGCTTTATGGCGTGTATCACGATATCCGCGCCGTGGAACCGACCGGCGGGCGCATGGTTGCCACCGTAGTGGGGCCGGTGTGCGAAACCGGCGACATGTTTGCCGAGGACCGCGATATGGATGCGGTGGAAACCGGCGACCTGGTCGCGTTGATGACGGCGGGCGCCTATGGCGCGACGATGGCGGGAACCTACAACTCGCGGCCGTTGCTGCCCGAAGTGCTGGTTGACGGCGACCGCTTTGCGGTGGTTCGCGACCGGCAGACTTTGGAGGATTTGATCGGGCTGGACCGGGTTCCGGACTGGTTGCAGGGGGAATTATGAGCGGTATCGACATAGCGGTTTTTCCGGTTGGCGGGATGGGAACGCGGTTTCTGCCGGCCACCAAGGCGATGCCGAAGGAAATGCTGCCGGTGGTGGATCGGCCACTGCTGCAATATGCGGTGGACGAGGCGATCGAGGCGGGCATTTCGCAGTTTGTGCTGGTAACGGCGCGCGGCAAGGGCAGCATGGTGGATTATTTCGACCAGGCGGGCGAGCTGGTTGCCATCCTGAAGGCCAAGGGAAAAGCCGCCGAGCTGGCCGTGCTGGAAAGCACCCAATTGCCGCCGGGGGCTATTTGCACCGTGCGGCAGCAGGAGCCTGCCGGTCTGGGGCATGCGATCTGGTGCGCGCGGCATATCGTGGGGCGGCGGCCCTTTGCGATCATCCTGCCGGACGATCTGGTGCAGGCCAAGGTGGGCTGCCTGAAGCAGATGGTGGATGCGTGGGGCCGCGTGGGGGGCAATATGATCGCCGCCGAGCGGGTGCCGGAGCATCGCACGAAAAGCTATGGCATCATCACGCCGGGCCGGCAGGACGGGGCGCTGACCGAAGTGCTGGGGCTGGTGGAAAAGCCGAAGCCGGAGGACGCACCGAGCAATCTGGCGGTGATCGGGCGCTATATCCTGCAGCCCGAAGTGATGGACATACTGAGCGAGGAAAAGCGCGGGGCGGGCGGAGAAATCCAGCTGACCGATGCGATGGCGCAGCTGATTGGGGTGCAGCCGTTCCACGCGGTCGCTTTCGAGGGCGTGCGGCATGATTGCGGCGACAAGGCCGGGCATGTGATCGCCAACATCGCCTACGCGCTGGCGCGGGAGGATGTCGGCCCGGCGGTCAGGGCCTATCTGAAGACATTGTGATGCAGAGCCTGCCCCTGTTTCATCGCATATCCGGGCAGCCGGTGCTGCTGGTGGGGGAGGGCGAGGCAGCGGATGCCAAGGCGCGGCTGATCGCGGCGGCCGGTGGCCGGGTGGTGCTTGGCGTTGATCCGGGGGTGCGGCTGGCCTTTGTGGCGCTGGAAGAGGGGGCGGAAGCCGAGGCCGCGCGGTTGAAGGCGCTTGGGTTGCTGGTGAATGTGGTGGATCGACCGGCGCTGTGCGATTTTACTGTGCCGGCGATTGTGGATCGCTCGCCCGTTTTGCTGGCGATCGGGACGGGTGGGGCGTCTGCCAGCCTTTCCAAGGCGTTGAAGGAGCGGCTTGAGAGGCTGTTGCCGGCCGGGCTGGGGCGGCTGGCAGAGGCGATAGCAGCGGCGCGCGACAATGTGGCGGCGGTGCATCGCACGGTTCCGGCGCGGCGGGCGTTCTGGGCCGCGGCACTGGCGCCGGGCGGGCCGCTCGATCCGCTGGTGGAGCATGACGGGCTGACAATCGATCCCGGCGTGGCAGCCGGAGCGCTGACCCGCGAGGATGTGATTGTGCTGGGGCCGGATGGCGCGGACGGGCTGACCTTGCGGCAGTTGCGGCTGCTGGCGCAGGCGGACCTGGTTGTTCATGCCGCGGATACCGCCGCCGATGTGCTTGCGCTCGTGCGGCGTGATGCGGCCCGGTGGGTTGGCGATTGCGCGCCGCCGGGTGCGACTGGTCGGATTGTGCGGCTGATGACAGGAGAGACAGGATGACCGACCACCGACCGCGCCGTTCGGTGCTGTATTTGCCCGGTGCAAATGCGCGGGCGATCGAGAAGGCGCGCGGGCTGGCCGCCGACACGGTGATCATCGATCTGGAAGATGCGGTTGCCCCCGATGCCAAGGATGCGGCGCGGGCGGCGGCGGTGGCGGCGGTGCAGGCCGGCGGCTGGGGCGGGCGCGAGATTGCCATTCGGGTGAACGGGCCGGGGACGATCTGGCACGAGGCGGATCTGGCCGCA
>JAIMJL010000071.1:0-1643 GCA_020693225.1 Sandarakinorhabdus sp.
ACTGCAAGGTACGATTATGAACGAGGCCCCGGCTGCACCCGCAGCGCATCTGCCCCACACCCGCCCAGGTCGATCATCGTCGCGCGGGCCGTTTGCCGCGCTCGATCTCGGCACCAACAATTGCCGCCTGCTGATTGCCCGCCGAGCCGGCCCGGCGGGCGAAAAGGCCATGGCAACAGACGATTTTCAGGTGGTCGATGCCTATTCGCGCATCGTGCGGCTGGGCGAAGGGCTTTTGCAATCCGGCCGCCTGTCAGACGCGGCGATGGACCGCGCGCTGGTGGCGCTGGGCGCCTGCGCCGAAAAGCTGGCACGTCGCGGGGTCAGCCAGGTGCGCTCGGTGGCGACCGAAGCCTGCCGCCGGGCCGAAAATGGCCCGCTGTTCGTGAAGCGGGTGTATGAGGAAACCGGTCTGGCACTGGATGTGATCACCCCGGCAGAGGAAGCGCGCCTTGCCGTGCTGGGCTGCCAGACGCTGATCGACATGAAAAGCCGCCGCACGCTGGTGTTCGATATCGGCGGAGGCTCAACCGAAATCGTGCTCATCGAGCGGCGCAATTTCAACCAGCATCGCAACCGTCCCCGGCGCAACAGCCATGCCATGAAGGGCTGGGTGAGCGTGCCCTGGGGTGTGGTGTCGCTCGCCGAAACCGAGCTGCTGGATGCGGGCAGCCCGACCGCACGGCTGGAAGCCTATGCCCGCATGAAGGCGCGGGTGAAAGCGCATCTGGGGCAGCTGGGCACCGATCTGGCGCACAATGGCGGCGCCGATGTGCAATTGCTGGGGGCGTCCGGCACGGTAACCACCCTTGCCAGTCTCAACATGGGGCTACCGCAATATGATCGCAAGAAAGTGGACGGCTCGCTGGCCAGCACAGCAGAGCTGCGGGCGCTCAGCCATGATCTGGCGGTTCGCTCGCCGGAAGATCGGGCGCGCATTCCCGGCATCGGGCCGGATCGCGCCGATCTGGTGGTCGCCGGCTGCGCTATATTGGAGGCGCTGCTGGATCTTTCCACCGCGCCGCAGCTGCGGGTCGCGGATCGCGGCATCCGCGAGGGCATATTGCGCAGCATGATGGCGCGGGAGGGCGCGGCTTGACCACGCGAGGGGGCGGCCGGCCGCCATCCGGGGGCGGCAGTGGCCGCTCGCCATCCGGGGGCGGCAGTGGCCGCGCGCCATCCGGGGGCGGCAGTGGCCGCTCCATGGGCGGGCGCGAACGGTTGAAGACCGGTCGCGGACGCAGCAACAGCTCGGTGCGCTGGCTGGAGCGGCAGCTGAACGATCCCTATGTGAAGCGCGCGCAGGCCGATGGCTGGCGCGCCCGCGCGGCCTACAAGCTGCTCGAGCTGGACGAACGGTTCCAGCTGTTGCGGGGTGCCAAACGCGTGGTCGATCTGGGTGCCGCCCCCGGGTCCTGGTCGCAGGTGGTGCTGCGGCGGCGACCGGAAACGCGCATCGTCGGCATCGATCTGCTGGAAATCGATCCGGTGCCGGGCCTGATCTTCTTCCAGCGGGATTTTCTCGAAGAGGGAGCCGAGGCGGCGCTGCTGGAGGCCCTAGGCGGCGCGCCCGATCTGGTCCTGTCGGATATGGCAGCGAACACCGTCGGCCATCACGGCACCGATCATATCCGCACCATGGC
>JAIMJL010000071.1:1721-14720 GCA_020693225.1 Sandarakinorhabdus sp.
TGGCGCCGAAGGCGAGCTGGTGAAACAGCTGAAGCGGCAGTTTGCCACCGTGAAGCATGCCAAGCCACCAGCCAGCCGCAAGGAAAGCAGCGAAACCTATCTGGTCGCGCAAGGGTTCAAAGGCTTGAAGGGCTCTCCCGAATAGCCTCAGCTTTTGACATTTTCCGCATTTGCTGAATATCTGTTAATGATAATCCAGTTTTGGGCTGGTCAAAAGTCAACCGGGGTGCTGCCATATGGCGGAGGGGGATGGCGAAACAGGTCAGGCGGCCAGCGGCTCTGCCGCGCGCAGCAGCTGGGGCCGGCTGGTGCCTGTCGTGTTGCTGCTCATCGCCGCGGTGGCCTTGCTGTTGCTGTTGCCCTTCGGAAGCGCCATCCTGTCCGACGTTCACAAGCGCAACCAGCGCGATCTGGGCATTGCCGCAAGCGGCCTGGAAAGCTGGAGTGATGCCATCCAGGCGGTGGCACTCGGCAATTTCATCCGCGGCCGGGTGGGCCAGCTGACAGACGATGAGCGGGATTTCCGCGATGGCTGGAAGCTTCGGGCAACGCTCCGGCATCCCAGCCTGCGGGAGTATCGCGTGGTCTACAGCACCGGCAGCAGCGAAAGCTGCGCCGGAATAGCCAAACGGGTGCGCGAGTCCGAAGGCGCCCTTCCCTTCGTGCGCAACTATTTGGCCGGTGGCAGCGGCATGCTGAAGCTGATCGGCAGTTTTCCGGTCGCAGAAATCCATGCCCGGGATCAGCGGGCCGGTCTGAACGATGCCACTGTTTCGGCCTATCTTGCCGATATCAGCCCCGGCGCCCTGCCGGTTGACGATACGGCGGCGGCGGACCTGCAAGTCTGCTACGGGGCCGTCATCCCCGTGAGCGGTCTTTTGCAGACCCGCGCCAACCAGGGGTTCACCACCTTGCTGGTCGCGTCGCCCGAAGGCACGGTGCTCACCCAGGTCGGGCCGGAACGGCTGCCGCTCTCGTCGATCGAGGCGCTGAAGCCGGAAGCGAGCGCCTCCACCGGCGATGTGCTCCGCACCGCTGGCACCGTATTCGGCAAGGCCACCGGCGTTGCCACGGAAGATATCGAATCCCTCGGCCAGCCAAAAGCAGCCCCCTCGCGGCTCATTGAAACGCTGGACCCGGTGGAACTCAGCGTGGGCGGACGCAGCTATTATGCCTATGCCCGGCCATTCTTTCCGCCGGCGGAAAGCTTCGCCGATTGCCGGCCCGCCGAGCAGCAGGCGGAGGCGGCTGGTGCCGGCGAGCGCGGCCACTGCTATGTCGTCGGGCTGATGCCCAAATCCGAGGTCTGGCGCCAGCTCGCGGATCCACCGCTGCTGCTCACCATCTGCCTGGCACTGGCGATCGGCATGGTACTGGTGCTGCTGCCGGCGGCACGACTCATTCTGCTGGGGCCGGGCGAGGCCATCGGACGGCTGGAAATGGCGATGCTGGCGCTCGGAATTCCGGCCGCCGCCAGCCTCGCAACCCTGCTCGTTCTGGTGTTGACCGATGTTTCGGCACACCGCGCGGCGGCAAAGCAACAGGGCAACGGTATTGCTTTGGAAGCTGCCCGGCAGGCCGAAATGGAACTGGCGCAGCGGTTGCAGACGGCCGCCACGATCGCCGACCGGCTCGCGGCTCTGCCAAAAGGATCGATGGGCGCACCCGCCGCCGCATTGGCCGAACAGCGGCTGATCGCTGCCATGCCGGATCGTGCAAAATCCCCGTTTGTGCCGTTGCAGCCCGGCAAGGATGAGGTGCTGCCCGCCAGCGAGGTTCAGCAATGCCTGAACAGCGCGCTTGCCGCCGAGTGGGTGCTGCCGCCGGCCGGCACCAAGGCCGAAAAGCCCGCCAAAGCCCCACCCGGCTTCGTGACCACCGGCATGGCACTGGCCGCCGATCCGCGCCCGCTGCGCTGCACCGAAACGCCGATGTGTCGGGCCAATGCCGATGCGGAGACAGGCCTGCCGCAGCTGGAACTGGCCGGGCTGGTGGATGCCTCCGGGCGGCGGCTGGCCGGCCTTCGCGCAATCGCCTGCCGGGCCTACCCCGGCGGCCGCACCGAGCTGGCCGGCCGCGATTATTTCCGCCGGCTGGCAACCGGCCATCCAGGCCTGGTGGATGGCCAGACCAGCGGGAAGGACCCGCGCCCCTATGTGGTGGCGCAGGTGATGGCCCTGCAGGATGGCATTCCGCAAACCGTCATCGCGCTGAAGACCCCGGCACCCGCATGGCACAGCAGGCAGGGAACGGGCGGGCCGGACGCCTATCTGGTTTCCACCACCAGCCTGCCGTCGCTGGTGCGGCCGATCCTGCCACCGCCCTATCAGCTGATGGTGGTGGATACCCGCGATCCCTCGCTGCCAGTCATCATGCACCGCGAGGCCGGGCGGGCGGGTGCCGAGCGGCTGGACGAAATGGTGGATGGCGCCGAAGAATTGCGCGCCTTGCTGCGTCAGGCCGTCGCCAGGCCGGGCACCCCCGTACAGTTCGAGCGCTTCTACGATGGCGGCGCGCGGCGGTTTGCGGCCGCGGGAATCGCCGGAACCCGCTGGGCGGTTGTGGTGCACCACGACAAGGACATGGTGGACAGCATGGCGGTGCAGACCGGCTGGCGTACGCTGTTGACCTGGGCCGCCATGAGCGTTCTGTTCGGCGGCCTGTGGCTGCTGTGGCTGATGCGGGTCGGGCAGCGCGGGCACGCCAGTGGCGGCGCGCTGATGCAGGCCTTGACCCTGGGATCACGCGGCTGGTCACGGCTCTGGCCACAGGAAGGCCACAGCCTTGTCTATCGGCGGCTTGGCATCGGCATGGCGGCGCTGGCGCTTGCGGCCCTTGCGCTGATGGCGGCAGTGGCAAGCATCGGAATCAGCGCGGCCCCGCTGGTTTTGCTCGCATTGGCGGTGCGGGCGGGTGCTGCGCTATGGCTGCATCTGGCCTTGAAACAGGCGCCCGAAACGGTCTCGGTGCTGCGTCCGGAAACCCAGATCCGCTTTTCCCGGCTGTCGCTGGCGCTGGTTCTGTGCCTGTCGGTGGTGCCGATGCTGGCGTTCTGGTGGGATGCCCGCGAATTGCTGGCAGAGCAACAAAGGGCGGGCATCGTCGCTGTGGTGGCCTCGCCCGATGGCCGCATGGCAGACAGTGCGCGGGCCCATGCCGATTTGCGCTGGGTGCTGGGATTGACCAGTGTCGCCGAAGGCAAGGGCGCGCCAGCACCGATCGGCGTCCGCTTGCAGCCAGACGCCAAGGTGGAAGACCGCCCCGCAACCGAAGGCTTTGCCGGCTTCCTGCTGCGGCTGCAGCGCGGGGTTGCCGCGCCCACCGTGGCGGGCTGCGATTCAGCATCGGCGGGCAGCAAAGCGCCGCTGTTATGCGGACCGGAGTTGCAGGCAATTTCCTGGTCGCCCCCCGCCATCTGGAACACCGCGATCGAGAGTCCGTTGTTGCTGCTCCTGCTTGGCGTGGCGGCGGGCCTTGCCGCCATGCTCTGGATTCTGCTGCAGCGCACGTTGCGCGCCCTGTGCGGCTTCGGCATCGCGCTTGAAGCGGTCACCTATCCCAATCTGTTCCTGGGCAATCTGTGGGGCAAGCCGCCGCCTGCTGTGGACGTGCAGACGCTTAACCGCAAATCGCTGCTGGTGAATGCGCCCTGGACCATCATGCCGATGCTCGAGCGCATGGGCGGCCCGGCCGGTGACGAGGCCGGTCGCCGCGTGGTCCCGTTCGATCTGTCCGGCCTCGATGCCGCCGAAGGCGCCAGCCTGCCAAATATTTGCGTGGCACCCGGCGACATTATCGAGCTGTACGGGCTGGAACTGGTGCTGGCCGATCCGCCGCGGCGGCTGATGGCGCTGCGGGCGGTGGAAGAGCTGGCCCGGCAAGTAGACAAGCTGGAACGCAATGATGATCTCACCGATCCCTTCCTGCTGTTTTTCGCGCCAGCGGCGCCGATGGATCGCATTCTCGATGCCTATGAGCGCGAACGCGATTCCGCCGTGGTGGACGGCACGCGCGAAAATCTGCGTTGGGCGCGGCTGTTCGAGGATTTCGCCACCTTCCACTTCCGGCCCATCGAAACAACCATCGGCCATGTGCCGGAAGCTGCCCGGTCGGCTTTTCAGGCGCAGTGGGACACGCTGGGCAATTTCGAGCGGCAGGCGATCGAAACGGTCTTTTCCGAATTGCGCTGGCTTTCCCCGCGCGTGGTGAACGGCTGCATCAACGAAGAGATCGTGCCCGGTAATGCCCTTCTCGACAGCGGCATCCTGCCGCTGGGTGCTGCCGGAACGTCGGTGAACCCGCCCTATCCCGCGCTGTATGAGCAGCGTCTGATGCACTGGGCCCTGCTGCGGCAGTTTGCCGGGCCAACGGGTGCACTGGCCTATCTGCGGGCGCAGTTCATCGAACATTATCAGCGGGTATGGTCCGGCTCCACCCGCGCCGAACGGCTGGTGATGCACCATCTGGCCGAAGGCCGCTTCGTGAACATCGCCGCCGGCCTTGCCTTTGCCTCGCTGCTGCGGCGCGGCGTCATCGTGCTGGATCCGGAGCCGCGGCTGATGAACGAAAGCTTCGCCATGTTCGTGCGGCAGGCGGAAAAGCTGGATCGCATCGCCCAGTGGCAAAAGGACATGCCGGCCGGCGCCTGGGTGCGGGCGCAATTGCCCATCCTGCTGACGATCGCCGGGGCGGCGGTGCTGCTGGTCGGCCTCGTGCTGGCCGGCGGCCAGCAGCCGGCGAAGCTGTTGCCGGTGCTGGCAGCCGGACTGCCGGCCCTGCTTGCCGCCCTGCATCGGATGGTGCGAGCCGGGTGATACCGTGTCCCGCGAAGACGAACCTATCGCCTCGGCGGAACGCCGCAAGCGCGACCGCGCGCCGGCCGATAGGCCGAACTCGATGAGTCTTCCTCATCGAGACTTGGCATAAGCCTCAGGCGATGCGCTGCTTCACATAGCGCCCCGGTGCATCCTCGATGGCTGCAAAACCCTTGGCCTCGCCTGGCACGCGCGCGGCCACGTTGCCGCCTGACTGCGGTGCCAGCCAGGCGATCCAGTCCGGCCACCAGCTGCCCTTGGTTTCGATCGCAGCCGCGCGGAAGGCCTCCAGGCTGTCGGGCGTTTCGGTCCCGTCCGGCAAGGTCCAATATTGGTATTTCTGCGCCGATGGCGGGTTCACCACGCCGGCAATATGGCCCGATCCGGCCAGCATGAAGCGGTGCGGGCCGGAAAAGGCGCGGGTCAGTTTGAAGCAGCTGATCGCCGGCGCGATATGATCATCCTTGCCGGCCTGGATATAGCTCGGTGTCGTCACACGCTTCAGGTCGATCGGAACGCCTGCCACCGCGATCCCGCCGGGCTCGACCAGCAGGTTGCGATGATAGAAGTCGCGGACATAATCCAGATGCCATTTGCCTGGGACGTTGGTGGGGTCGGAGTTCCAGAACAACAGGTCGAAGGGCACATATTCCTTTCCCTTCAGATAATTGTTGACCACATAATTCCAGATCAGATCACTTGGCCGCAGCATGTTGAAGGTGGTGGCGAGGAAGCGCCCATCCAGATAGCCCTTTTCCGCTGAAAGTTCGCGGATGGTGGTGATCATCTTGTCGTCGATCAGGGTTTTCAGGTCGCCGGCATCGGCAAAGTCCACCTGCGCGGTAAAATAGGTCGCCGTCCGCACCTTGTCCGCCTGCCCGGTGCTGGTCATGTAGGCCAGCGTCGTCGCCAGGGTGGTCCCGGCGACACAATAGCCGATCGTGTGGGTTGCCGGCGCGCCGGTTGCCGCCAGCACGGCATCGATTGCCGCCAGCTGGCCTTCCAGCACATAAGTGTCGAGGATCACATCGGCCAGCGCCTCCGACCCCTGCGCCCAAGAAACCACAAACACCGAAAGCCCCTGATCGACCGCCCAGCGGATCAGGCTCTTTTCGGCGGTCAGGTCCAGAATGTAGAATTTGTTAATCCACGGCGGGAAGATCAGCAGCGGGATCTCATAAACCTCCGCGGTCGTCGGGGCATAGTGGATCAACTGGAACAGCCGGTTCTCAAACACCACCTTGCCCGGCGTCGCCGCCACATTGCGGCCGACTTCAAAGGCTGACTCGTCGGTCATCGTCAGCTTGCCGCGCTGCAGATCATCGAGCAGCTTCTGCAGCCCGGAAATCAGGCTTTCGCCGTTGCTGGCCTGCGCTGCCTCGATCACTTCCGGGTTCAGCGCGGCAAAATTTGCCGGGCTCATCGCATCCACGAACTGCCTCGCCTGAAATTGCAACCGCTGGTGCTCGTCTTCCGGCAGACCGCTGATGGCCTCCACGCTTTTGCCCAGATAGTCGCTGGCGAGAAGATAGCTGCGGCGCACCATGTCGAACACCGGATTTTCGCTCCACGCCGCCGCCTGGAAGCGCTTGTCCGGCTTTGCCGGCGGCAGCGAATCCCGGTCTCCGGTCATCATGCCAGACCACAGCTTCAGCGAGTCGGCCCAATAATCTCCCGTCAATCGCGCCAGCTCGACCGGATCGGTTGCGCCCCAGGCCTTGGCCCAGTCCTGCCAGGTTTCGGCCATCGATCCGGAAAAGCGTGCTGCCTGGATTGGCACCGCTTCATCCGGCGACCCCTGCAAACCGCCCAGCTTTGCCGCCTCGGATGTCCAGAATTCCAGCATCAACTGCTGCGCCCGGCCGGCCACCTGGCTCACGCGCTCGAAGTCCTGCAGCATCGTGTCAGCGGGCGCAGCGTTGTCCGAAGGTCGCTCAGGCATTTCCGTCTCCATCCCGCCCCTCTCTTGCCGTGTTTGCCTGCTGGCAGCAAGCATTGCGGAAACTCTTGGCGAGGGGCGGATTGTTGGGTAAAAATAGGGTGTCGAGCCGCAAAGGTCCGGCCAATGAACGGGAGCGAAAACGCATGAAAACGCATCTGAAGATCTTGGGGCTTTGCGCTGTTTCCACGCTGCTGCTGGCAGTGCCGGCTTCGGCCCAGACAGCACCGCCAGCGAACGAGGCAACCGGTTTGCCCTATTGCAGCGCCAAGGTGAAGGACAAGTGCATCCAGCGGTCCGACATCGCGCGCGAAAAGGCCGCTGCGAAGGCCATGTGATTGCCAACGCCTGCACCACCGGGTGCGGGCCATGGGCAGGATGTTTCGGGCGAGCGTGGAGAATTCCGCGCTCGCCTTTCCTTTCGCGCTGTAGCAAAGGTTCGCCGCGTCAAGCGTGGGCGCGAAGCCGAGAGTGATGATGTCCGACGAATTTTATCGTATCCGCCGCTTGCCGCCCTATGTGATCGCCGAAGTGAACGCGATGCGCGCGCGTGCCCGGGCGGCGGGGGAAGACATCATCGATCTTGGCATGGGCAACCCCGATCTGCCGCCGCCGCCGCATGTGATTGCCAAGCTGTGCGAAGTGGCGATGAAGCCCGATGCCCACGGCTATTCCGCTTCCAAGGGCATTCTCGGCCTGCGGAAGGCGCAGGCCGGCTATTATCAGCGGCGGTTCGGCGTGGAGGTCGATCCCGAATCGCAAGTGGTGGTCACGCTCGGATCGAAAGAGGGGCTGGCCAACCTCGCACAGGCCATCACCGCACCCGGCGATGTGGTGCTGGCGCCAAACCCCAGCTACCCCATCCACACCTTCGGCTTCATCATCGCCGGGGCCACCATCCGATCGATCCCCACAACGCCAGGCCCGGGTTTCTTCGACAGCCTGGAACGCGCCGTGCGGTTCACCGTGCCGAAGCCCACGGTGATGGTGATCGGCTATCCATCCAATCCCACCGCCGAAGTGGTCGATCTCGCCTTCTATGAACAGGTTGTCGCCTTCGCGCGCGAGCACAAAATCTGGGTGCTGTCCGATCTCGCCTATTCCGAGCTCTATTTCGACGGGATGCCGACACCGTCGATCCTGCAGGTGAAAGGCGCGATGGATGTTGCGGTCGAATTCACCTCGATGTCGAAAACCTATTCGATGGCCGGTTGGCGGATCGGCTTTGCGGTCGGCAACCAAACCCTGATCGGTGCCTTGACTCGGGTGAAAAGCTATCTGGACTATGGCGCATTCACGCCCATCCAGGCCGCCGCGGTTGCCGCCATCAACGGCCCGCAGGACATCGTTGCCAGCAACCGCGCGCTGTATCAGCGCCGCCGCGATGTGCTGGTGGAAAGCTTCGGCCGCGCCGGCTGGGACATTCCATCCCCGCGCGCGTCGATGTTTGCCTGGGCACCGCTGCCACCGGCGCTCAAGCATCTGGGCAGCCTCGAATTTGCCAAGCAACTGCTCACGCAGGCGGGCGTCGCCGTGGCACCGGGCGTTGGCTATGGCGAGGAAGGCGAGGGCTTCGTGCGCATCGCAATGGTGGAAAACGAACAAAGGCTTCGCCAGGCCGCCCGCAATGTGAAGAAATATCTGCAGAGCATGGGCGTGAACACACCCGCCGCCAGTGCCGGAGCCTGACACGATGAGCGTGAACCCCTTGCGCATCGGCCTTGCCGGTCTCGGCACCGTTGGTGCCGGTGTCATCAAGCTGCTGGATGCCAACGCCAGCCTTGTGTCGCGGCGCGCCGGGCGGCCGATCGTGGTGTCGGCGGTTTCAGCACGCGATCGCCAGCGACAGCGTGACATCGATCTCAGACGCTTCCAGTGGGTGGATGATGCAACCGCACTGGCTGGTCGGGATGATGTGGATGTGGTCGTCGAATTGATCGGCGGGGCGGATGGCCCGGCGCTCACGCTGGCGCGGGCAACGCTCGCGGCAGGCAAGCCGTTCGTCACCGCCAACAAGGCCATGCTGGCGCATCACGGGCTGGCGCTGGCAGAAGCGGCCGAAGCCAATGCCACGCCGCTGAAGTTCGAAGCGGCAGTGGCGGGCGGCATTCCGGTCATCAAGGGTTTGCGCGAAGGCGCCGCCGCCAACGAACTGTCGCGCGTCTATGGAATCCTGAACGGCACCTGCAACTACATCCTCACCCGGATGGAAAAGGAGGGGCTGGAGTTCGCCGACGTTCTGGCCGACGCACAACGCCTGGGCTTTGCCGAATCCGATCCGAGTTTCGATATCGACGGCATCGATGCCGCGCACAAACTGTCCATCCTGGCCAGCCTGGCATTCGGCTCGCGGCTGGATTTCGCGCATGTCGAAACCGGCGGCATCCGCGATATCCGGCTGGCCGATCTGCAACAGGCGGCGGCGCTCGGGTTCAAGGTGCGCCTTGTCGGGCTGGCGGCGGTGGAGGCGGGCACCCTGCTGCAACGGGTGCATCCCTGCCTCGTGCCGCTGGCGCACCCGCTGGCGGCGGTGGAAGGGCCGCTGAACGCCGTGGTGGCGGAGGGCAATTTCGTCGGGCGCCTGCTGTTCCAGGGGCGCGGCGCCGGCGAAGGGCCGACCGCCAGCGCCGTGGTGGCCGATCTCATCGATGTCGCGCGCGGCGAATCCGGCCCGGCCTTTGCCATGCCGGTGGCCGCACTTGCTCCCCTTCCGCCCGCCCCGCCAGAGGGGCGCTTCGGGCGCACCTATCTGCGGCTCACCGTGCTGGATCGTCCGGGTGTGCTCGCCGATCTCACTGCCGCCTTGCGCGATGCCGGCGTTTCCATCGAAAGCCTGATCCAGCCAGCGGCAAAGGCCGATGGCACTGCACTTGTGGTGATGGTAACCCACGAATGTGCGGATCAGGCGATTCGTGCAGCCTTGGCAGCCATGGCGGCGCTGGACAGCGTTGCCGGTGCGCCACTTTTCATGCCGATCCTGGCAGCCGAAGGATAGAATCCATGACCAACCCGATCGAAAAGCCGGCGCTTGCGCCTTCCCAGGTTCTTGACCGCGTGCTGGTCCTCGAAATGGTGCGGGTAACCGAATATGCCGCAATTGCGGCATCCCGGATGGTGGGCCGTGGCGATGAAAAGGCCGCCGACTCCGCAGCGGTAGAGGCGATGCGCGATGCGCTCAACCGGCTGGCCTTCGATGGCACGGTGGTGATCGGCGAAGGCGAGCGGGATGAAGCCCCGATGCTGTATATCGGCGAAAAGGTCGGCTCGGCGATTGGCAGCGGCCCGAAGATCGATATCGCCCTCGATCCGCTGGAAGGCACCACCATCACCGCGAAGGCCGGCCCCAATGCGCTGGCCGTGCTCGCCATTGCCGAGGAAGGCGGGCTGCTGAACGCGCCCGATACCTATATGGACAAGCTGGCAATTGGCCCCGGCCATCCCGAAGGGCTGGTGTCGCTCACCCGCAGTGCCACCGAAAATGTGCAGGCGCTGGCCGATGCCAAGGGTGTGGCACCCTCCGACATCATCGCCTGCGTGCTCGATCGGCCGCGCCACGAGGCGCTGATCCGCGAGCTCAGGTCGCTTGGGTGCGGCATCGTGCTGATCCCCGATGGCGATGTGGCCGGCGTCATCGCCGTCACCGATCCGGAAACCACCATCGATATCTACATGGGCTCCGGTGGCGCGCCCGAAGGCGTGCTGGCGGCGGCTGCCCTGCGCTGTGTCGGCGGGCAATTCCAGGGCCGGCTGGTGTTCCGCAACGAGGATGAAAAGCAGCGCGCGCGCAAGCTCGGCATCACCGACCTTGACCGCATCTATCACCTCGAGGATCTGGCGCGCGGTGACGTGATCTTCGCCGCCACCGGCGTCACCGACGGCTCGCTGCTGGACGGCGTGAAGCGTTACAAGAATGGCCGCATCACCACCCACAGCGTTGTGATGCGGGCGTCGTCGGGCACGGTGCGCTGGGTCAAGGGTGATCGGCGCGGCGATCCCAAGCATGGCTGAACCGGACGGCCCGCCAAGGCCGTTCCAGGTTTCCCGCTCTGCCTCCGGCCGCGCCTGGTCCTGGCGCGCCGCCCCCTTGCCGCTGGGTGAAGCGCAGCGCATGGGGGCCGATGATCTGGCCGCCTCGCTGCTGCTGTCGCGCGGTTGCGCCCCGGCAGACGTGGCCCGCCTGCTGCATCCCACGCTGAAAGACTGGATGCCCAACCCGTCGCTGTTTGCCGGCATGGATGCAGGCGCCCGCAGGATTGCCGATGCGGTGGTGGCGGGCGAGGCGATTACCGTTTTCGCGGATTACGATGTCGATGGTGCCACATCAGCCGCGGTCCTTATCCGACTGCTGCGCCAGCTGGGGGCCACACCAGGCCATTATATCCCGGATCGCCTGCTGGAAGGCTATGGCCCCTCGATCGATGCCCTGCTGGCCCTCAGGGCGCAGGGCACGGCGCTGCTGCTGCTGCTGGATTGCGGCACCCAGGCCTTTGCCGAGCTGCAAGCCGCAAAGCAGGCCGGTCTCGACGTGGTGGTGGTCGATCACCACAAGGCCTCCACCGCCTTGCCGGCGGCAGTGGCGCTGGTGAACCCCAACCGCCTAGATGAATCGCCAGAGGCGGCCGCCTTCGGGCATGTCTGCACCGCGGGCCTTGCCTTTCTGCTGGCAGCTGCGGTCAATCGCGAACTGCGCGCGCGGGGATATTTTGCCAGCAGGCCCGAGCCAAAGCTTGCCGAGCTGCTGGAAATCGTCGCGCTCGGCACGGTGGCCGATGTGGTCCCCCTGCTGGGGCTGAACCGCGCGCTGGTGGCGCTGGGGCTGCGGCGCATGGCGGATCGGCGCAATCCGGGAATCGCCGCCCTGTTCGATATTGCCGGGCACAGCCGCCCGCCGCAGGCCGACGATCTCGGCTTCGTGCTTGGCCCGCGCATCAACGCGGGCGGGCGCGTGGGCCAGGCTGACCTGGGCGTGCGCCTGCTCACCACCGATGATCCGGGTGAAGCAGCCCTGCTGGCAGCAGAGCTTGATCGGCTGAACATCGAGCGCCGGGCCATCGAGGCCGCGGTCGTGGAAGAGGCGCTGGCAGCGGCGGCGAGCACTGCCAATGCCGCCGTGGCAGTTGTGTCCGGCGCAGGCTGGCACCCCGGCGTGGTGGGAATCGCGGCGGCTCGCCTGAAAGAAAAGCTGGGCAAGCCGGCCATTGTGATCGCGATCGGCGCCGATGGAATCGGCAAAGGCTCCGGCCGGTCGGTCGATGGGGTGGATCTGGGCGCCGCCGTGCTGGCAGCCAAGGATGCCGGGCTTTTGCTCGCCGGCGGTGGTCACGCAATGGCAGCGGGTGTCGCGGTGGCGGATGGCGGCATCGATCGGTTTGCGGCCTTTTTGAACGATCGGCTTGCCGGCGCTGTGGCCGCAGCGTCAACCGAGCGAACGCTGGCGATCGATCTTGCTGTCGCACCGGCGGGCGTCAATGTGGCGCTGGCCGAAGCCCTTGCCGTGGCAGCGCCCTATGGCCAGGGCTGGCCGTCGCCGCGCATTGCAACCGGCCCGCTGCGGCTGCTGAAGGTCGATCGGGTGGGAAAAACTGCGCCGGGCGATCACATCCGCTTCGTGGCAAGCGGCCCGGACGGCGGCCGCGTGCAGGGTGTCGCGTTCCGCGCAGCCGACAGTGCGATGGGCCAGTTTCTGCTCGGTGCCGGCGATACGCCGGTCTATCTCGCCGGCCGGATCGCGCTCAATGAATGGCAAGGCCGCACCCGCGCCGAACTTCACCTTGACGACGCCGCCCCCGCCCGCTAATTCGCCGCCTCTCCCGCGAAGCCGGCCCCTTCGTCTAGCGGTCTAGGACGTCGCCCTTTCACGGCGAAAACACGGGTTCGAGTCCCGTAGGGGTCACCACCACCATATTTGCCAATGCGCGCCGCGGTCTTTTAGAGCGAGTCTCGTTCTGATTGCATCAGAACGGCCGCTCTATCGTCCTGTTTTTCCGCATGGGTTTCCGATGCTGGTGATTCTACCAGATCGAAACATGCTCTAAACATCCTGAAAATCTCGACCCAGCCAGTCCCCTTTCGCTCGGACCGATGCTGGGTGTGCTGGAGCCTTTAAGCAAACACGCCCCGATGATCGCAGTGCAGATTGCCCGGACCATGCTCCAATCGATTGCAAGCCGGTGTCAGCTGGGCCACCTATGCTGGGGAATTTTTGGTGCGGGGGCGTAGATGGCAGACATTCAGGAAAGCAGTGCG
>JAIMJL010000072.1 GCA_020693225.1 Sandarakinorhabdus sp.
TTCCGATGCTGGTGATTCCACCAGATCGGAACATGCTCTAAATCGGCGGGCAAACACTGCCGCAAAGTCCCATCCAGCCTTTACATTCCGCGCAGTCCCCGACCCTCGCGCAGCCGCGCCCATTCCGCCAGCCGTTCGCCGATCCGCTTCTCCATGCCACGCTCGGTCGGCGCGTAAAAGCGTTTGCCCGCCATGCCATCCGGCCAATAATTCGCCCCGGAAAACCCGTCCGGCGCATCATGATCATAGGCATAGCCCGCCCCATGCCCCAATTCCCGCATCAGCCGGGTCGGCGCATTCACGATGGATTTCGGCGGCGGCAGCGAACCGCTGTCCCGCGCCGCGCCCCAGGCCGCCTTCTGCGCCACATAGGCGGCGTTCGATTTCGGCGCGCACGCCAGATACAGGCAGGCCTGCGCAATCGCCAGCTCGCCTTCCGGAGAGCCCAGAAAATCATAGGACTCCTTGGCCGCCAACGTCACCACCAGCGCGTTCGAATCCGCCAGCCCCACATCCTCGCTGGCAAAACGCACCAGCCGCCGCAACACGTAGAGCGGCGCTTCTCCGGCCACCAGCATTCGCGCCAGCCAATAGAGCGCTGCATCCGGATCGCTGCCCCGCAAGGATTTGTGCAGCGCCGAAATCAGATCATAATGCCCGTCGCGGTCCTTGTCATACACCGGCACCCGCCGCTGCAACACCGCCGCCATCGCCGCCCGCCCCATGGGCGACACTTCGCCCAGATGGAACAGCGTCTCCGCCTGCCCGATCAGAAACCGCCCGTCGCCGTCTGCCCCATCCACAAGCGCGCCGCGCGCATCCGCATCCAGCGGCAAGCCCCGCCCCATCAGCCGCTCCGCCCGCTCCAGCAAGGCCTGCAGCGCGCTTGCATCCAGTCGCTGCAACACCAGCACCTGCGCCCGGCTCAGGATGGCGGCGTTCAATTCAAAGCTCGGATTCTCGGTGGTCGCCCCCACCAAGGTCACCGTCCCATCCTCCATCGGCGCCAGAAACCCGTCCTGCTGCGCCCGGTTGAACCGGTGAATTTCGTCCACAAACAGCAATGTCCGCGCCCCCGCCACCCGCGCCGCGGCAAAAATCGCCTTCAGCTCGGCGGTCGACGTCATCACCGCCGACACCCCGACAAAGCGATACCCGGCTGCTTCGGCCAGCAACCTTGCAATAGACGTCTTGCCCGTCCCCGGCGGCCCCCAGAAAATCAGCGAAGGCAAAACCCCCGCCGCCACCATGCGCGTCAGGGCCCCGTCCGCCCCGGTCAGATGCGCCTGCCCCACCACGTCAGTAAGGCTCGCCGGCCGCAACCGCTCCGCCAGCGGCACCGCCTTTTCTGCCCCGCTCTCCGATCCGAACAAATCCGCCATAGTCAGAAAGCTCATGCCTCCGGCGGGCAGGGGTTTCAAACCCCTGCACCAACATTTTTCGGTTGCTGTGCGGGGCAGCGGCGAGAGACAGCGAAGCCGTCCCGGCTTTCAACCGTGTCCAGACAAAACCTCAGGCGCCTTCGGGCGCGACCTCGCCCGGCGCGCGACACACCAGGGTCAGCGCATGCACCCGCTCCCGCAGCAGCTCCGCCAGTGCCACATTCACTGCCCGCTGCCGGGCCACCCGGTTGAGCCCGGCAAAAGCCGCACTCTCGATCTCCACCGAAAAATGGCTTTCGCCACGTGCATCATGCCCGGCATGCCCGCGATGCTGCTCGCTGTCGTCGGTCACCACCAGCCGCGTCGGCGCCAGCGCCGCGGTCAGCCGCGCTTCGATTTCGTGCTTCACTGCGCCCATCCGTCACTCCCAATCCCGATAACCTGTGCCTATATCGGCCGATTGATCGGGAAAGAACAGCTTTGGACGAACCCCCAAAACCCCGCGCCAAGGCCGGCAGCTTTCCCGGCGAACACCCCTGCGCGCACCCCGGATGCCCCGAACCGGGCAGTTATCGCGCGCCCGTAAACCGTCCCGGAAGCAGCTTCCTGCCGCCGTCCGGCCCGCCGCGCTGGCAATATTTCTGCCTGCCGCACGTCCGCGCCTTCAACGCGCAATGGAACTGGTTCGATGGCATGAGCCAGGACGAGATTTGGGACGCGCAAAGCCCCGCGCCAACCTGGGAACGCGAAACCCGCGCCTTTGCCGCCAATGCCTTCGCCGCCGGACCAGACCGCGCCGCCGATGCGCTGGGCGTGTTGCGCTGGAAAGCCGCGAGCCGCCCACAAGGCTCCGCGCTGTCCCGGGAAGACCGCCAGGCGCTGGCCAAACTCGGCCTCGAGGAAACCGCCACGTTACCCCAGATCAAGACCCGCTACCGCAGTCTCGTCCGCCGCTATCATCCCGATGCCAACGCCGGCAGCCGCGAGCACGAAGCCAAGCTGCAGGCGCTCACCGAGGCCCACACCCAGCTCATCGCCAGCCCCAGATTCAAACCTTAAGCCGTCGTCTCGCCCAGCCCGAACAGCGCCCCGGCAATCAGTGCCACGATGGTCAGCGGCACGGGCCAGCGCAGCAGGAACCGCCAGCCCCGAAAAGCGAGGCTCGCAGGGTCCAGCCCCAGTTCCTCCGCCGTCGAATCCTTCGCCATCACCCATCCGGCAAACAGCGCCGAAATCAGCCCGGCGATCGTCAGCCCCAGGTTGGAGGAAAGCCAGTCGATCGTGTCGAACATCGTCTTGCCCTCGAAGCCGGGCACAAATCCGAGCGGATGAAAGTCCGCCGCATGGTTCAAGGAAAAGACGGTCAGCAGGCCGACAACCGCCGTTGCCACCCCGCCACCCCAAACCATCGTCCGCCGTTTAACCCCATTCTCCTCACCCCAGGCAGCCCCCATCTCGAAGAATGACATCATGGAGGTCAGCGCCGCCACCGACAGCAGCGCAAAGAACGCCGCCAGCGCCACGCTGGCAAAGCCACTGGCCTGCAAGGCAACCGGCATCACCACGAACACCAGCCCCGGCCCCTGCGCCGGCTCCAGCCCCTGCGCAAACAGGAAGGGGAAGATGGCAATGCCGGCCAGCAGCGCCACCAGCGTATCGGCCGCCACCACGATCGCCGCCGTTCCGGGAATCCGCACTGATTTCGGCAGGAAAGCGCCATAGAGCATCATCGCCGCCATCCCGACCCCCACCGAGAAGAAGGCCTGGCCCAGCGCCACCAGCCAGGTGTTGGCAGTGATCGCGCTGAAATCTGGCACAAACAGGAAGGAAAGCCCGGCCACCGCATCGCCCGACACCAGCGCAAACAGGCAAAGCCCCAGCAGCATCGCGAACAACAGCGGCATCAGGATCGAGCTGGCCCGCTCCACCCCCTTCTGCAGCCCGCGCTCCACGATCAGAATGTTGATCAACAAAAACAGCAGCATCCAGAAAATCAGCATCGCCGGAGACGCAAGCAGCGCATCGAACAAAGCCTGCGCGCTGGCCGCATCCACGCCTTGAAGCTGCCCCGAAATCGCATTCCAGAAATAGGCCAGCGTCCAGCCGCCGATCACACCATAGAAGGTGCCGATCATGAACACCGACAGAATCGCGATCCAGCCGCCGATCGCCCATTTCGGCGAGCGCCCCTCAGCCAGCGCCACCTTGCGCATGGTTGCCGCCGGAGTCAGCCCGCCGCGCCGCCCGATCAACAGCTCCGCCATCACGATCGGCAGGGCCACGAATGCCACGCACACCAGATAGACCGCCACAAAAGCCCCGCCGCCATTTTCGCCGGCCAGCCAGGGGAAGCGCCAGATATTCCCCAGCCCCACCGAAAAACCGATGGTGGCAAACAGGAAGCCGGCGCGCGATGTCCAGGTGGCGTGCGGCCCGCTCATGCCCGCAGCATTTCGCGCGCGATGATCAGCTGTTGAATCTGCGTCGTCCCCTCATACAGCCGGAACAGCCGCACATCGCGGTACCATCGCTCGATGCCATAGTCCCCGATATAACCCGCGCCGCCGAAAATCTGCACCGCCCGGTCTGCCACCCGGCCACACATTTCGGTCGCAAACATCTTCGCGCAACTCGCCTGCATGGTCACCGCCTCCCCCGCATCCCGCCGCTGCGCCGCATCCAGCACCATGCAGCGCGCCGCATATATCTCCGCCTGGCTGTCGGCCAGCATCGCCTGCACCAGCTGGAACTCGGAAATCGCCTTGCCGAACTGCTGCCGCTCCTTGGCATAGGCCAGCGCCTCGCCCAGCATCCGCTCGGCCGCCCCCACCGCAACCGCGGAAATGTGCAGCCGCCCCTTGTCCAGCACCTTCATCGCGGTGCGAAAGCCCACGCCCTCGCGTTCGCCGATCAGATTGGCGGCCGCAATGCGGCAATTCTCGAAAATCACATCTGAAACCGGCGCGCCCTGCTGCCCCATCTTCTTTTCCGGCTTGCCCAGGCTCAGCCCCGGCGTGCCTCTTTCCACGACAAAGGCGGAAATACCCCCCGCCCCCGGTATGGCGGGGTCGGTCCGCGCCATCACGGTAAACAGGTCTGCCAGCGGCGCGTTGGTGATGTAGCGTTTGCTGCCGTTCAGCACATAGCTGTCGCCGTCGCGCACCGCGCGGGTTTTCAGCGCCGCCGCATCCGATCCCGATCCGGCTTCTGTCAAACAGAAGCTTGCGGTGATCTCGCCGCTGGCGATCCGTGGCAGCCAGCGCGCCTTCTGCGCTTCGGTCCCGTCCATCACGATGCCAGACGAGCCGATGCCGTTGTTGGTGCCGATCCGCGAGCGGAAGGCCGGCGAGGTTCGCCCCAGCGCGAACGCCACCCGCACCTCCTCCTCCATCGTCAGCCCCAGCCCGCCATAGCGTTCCGGGATCGTCATCCCGAACAGCCCCAACGCGCGCATGTCGTCTACCAGAGCGTCGGGAATCCGGTCGGTATCGCCCACCTCCATCTCGGCCGGCACCAGCCGATCACCCACAAAGGCTTCCACCGTCTGCAGCAGCAGCTCCAATGTCTCCGCGTCGCGAATCATCGCCTCACCTCCACCGCAGCTTCTCGCGGGAGAGTTCATCCACCCGCTGCACCCCCATCAGCCGCATATCGCGCTCGATTTCCGCGCGCAGCTTGGCAAGCGACCGCACCACGCCCGGCTCGCCCGCCGCCGCCAGCGCATAGAGATAGAGCCGCCCGCCGGAACAAGCCTTCGCGCCCACGCTCAGCGCCTTCAGCACATGGCTGCCGCGCCTTATGCCGCCATCGCAGATCACCTCGATGCGGTCGCCCACCGCGTCGACGATTTCCGCCAGCTGGTCAAATGGCGCGCGGCTGCCATCCAGCTGCCGCCCGCCATGGTTGGAAACCATGATGGCCGTCGCGCCAATATCCACCGCCCTTTGCGCGTCGCCCACGCTCATGATGCCCTTCAGGCAGAACGGCCCCGTCCAGCTCTTGCGGATCTCCGCTGCCCGCGCCCAGTCCAGCGTCGGGTCCAGCATTTGCGTGAAATAATCGGCAACGCTCATCGCCACCTTCGAGCCTTCCGGCAAATGCCCCTCCAGGTTCGGCAGCGAGAATTTGCCGCGCAGCAGATAGTCCAGCGCCCAACCCGGCTTGGTGGCATATTCCCACACGCTGCCCAGCGTGAAGCGCGGCGGCGAAGTGAAGCCGGTTCGCAGGCAACGCTCGCGGTTGCCCCCCACGATGGTATCCACCGTCAACGTCAGGGCATCGAAGCCGGACTCCTGCGCGCGCTGGATCAGCGCCCGGTTCAGCCCTTGATCCTTGTGCACATAAAGCTGGAACATCTTGGGCGCCGACACGCTCGCGCCAATCTCTTCCAGGCTCACCGTGGATAGCGAGGAAATCCCGAAATAGGTGCCGAACTGCGAGGCCGCCCGCCCAACCGCGCGCTCACCCTCCCAGTGAAACAGCCGCTGCAGCGCAGTGGGAGACAGGAACAGTGGCATCGAAAGCCTTTTGCCCAGCACCTCCACCGACATGTCGATCGCTTCCACCCCGGCCAGCACATCCGGAACCAGGTCGCAATCCGCAAAGGCCTGCGTGTTGCGGTCCTTGGTCAGCTCGTCGTCGGCCGCGCCATCGATGTAGTGAAACACCGGCCCCGGCAGGCGCTGCCTGGCCAGCGCGCGGAAGTCTTCAATATTGTGACAATCGGCAAGTTTCATCAGAGCGGAGTGGCCGAAACCGCGCCCCGGCGCAAGCCACCACCGCTTCCGGCACGCTTATCCGGCAGGCGAGTCCGCCGGCTTCACCGGCACGAACATGCCCAGCCCGCACGAAGCGCCGCGCCGGTTGCCGCCGCCCTGGTTCAGCACGGTGATGATGTCCACATTGCACAGCCGGTTGATCGATGTGGAATAGCTGAACGCCTGTTCGAACCCCAGACCGGGGCAGCGATTGGGCAAGCTGTTGCGCAATATGGTGCCATCATTCATCGTGAAATCGATGGCCTGATCGTCCACCACACGGGTGGACCGGATGCGATTGGTGTCCACGCAATTCTGCGCCGGGCCAGCCGGCACCATCGTTTGCTGCGCCCGGGCCGGCCGGTCCGGATCGGCGGCGCATCCCGTGAGCGCCACGCCAGCCAACAGGCAGGCTGCAAGGGTTGCGGACATCTGCAAGGCTCATGCTCCTTTCGGTGCCGGCCACCGCCCGGAAAGGGCGATGGCCGAAGATACGCAACGCAACATGTACAGGCATTCAGATTGCCGGGAAGGCCCTGAACCCGCTGTTAACATTTGCCTCCGGGCGCGGCGCTTTTCGGCTTGAAGCCGCAGTGCGGCGCTATGGCGCAGCGCCAGCATTCCGGCGTGCGCGCCTTGCACACATAGCGGCCGTGCAAAATCAGCAAATGGTGCGCCGCCCGCGCCCACTGCTGCGGCACCTGCGGCAGCAGATCCTGCTCCACCGCATCCGGCGTCTTGCCGCGCGAAAAACCAACCCGATGCGCCACCCGGAAGACATGCGTGTCCACCGCCAGCGTCGGCTCGCCAAAGGCCTCGTTCAGCACCACATTGGCGGTCTTGCGCCCCACGCCGGGCAGCGCCTCCAGGCTTTCTCGATCGCGCGGCACTTCGCCGCCGTGCCGCTCCAGCAGCTGCGCTGAAAGCCTGATCACATTTTCTGCCTTGGCGTTGAACAGCCCGATGGTGCGGATATGCGCCTTCAGCCCGTCCACCCCCAACGCCAGCATGGCCGCCGGATCCTGCACTTCTTCAAACAGCCGCTTGGTCGCCTTGTTCACTCCCACATCCGTCGCCTGCGCCGAAAGCACCACCGCCACCAGCAGCGTGTAAGGGTTCACAAACGCCAGCTCGGTCTGCGGCTCCGGATTGGCCTCCCCCAACGTATCGAAGATCGCCTGCGCCCGCGCGCGGGGAATGCGGCGCGGTCGGACTGGCGATTTGTCGCGGATGGGCCTGGGCGCTGTCATGCTACAGCCTTGCCGCATGCGCACTCCTGCAAGCAAGCCCGCCATCTTTGCGCTGGAACTGCGACCAAACCGGTCCATGTCGCGCAAGCATTTCCTGTGGATGATTGCCGGCGTCGCGGTCATTTTTCTTCTGATGGGCCTGCGCTTCCTGGCGCTGGGCGCCTGGCCGATCCTCCCCTTCATGCTGTTCGATGTGGCGCTTTTGTGGTGGGCGATGCGCGCATCCTATCGCTCGGGCGAGGCGGTGGAAGAACTCCGCCTGGATAGCAGCGGCCTCGAGCTCGTCCGCATTTCCCCGCTCGGCCACCGCCAGCGCACCCTGCTGGAGCCGCACTGGGCGCGCGTGGAGCTGGAGGAAACCGGCGAACAACAGAACCGGCTCTGGTTGCGTGCCGGAAGCCGCCGAGAGCCGGTCGGCGGGTTCCTGTCTCCGCCCGAACGGGTAGAAATTGCCCGGATCATCGAGGATGGCCTGAACCGCTTCCAGCGCCGCTAGCCCGCCGCAGCCGCCTTCGCCCACCAACCAAAAGCCCGCTGCTGCACCTGCCGCACGAAAGCCGCCGCCTCCTGCCCCACAAACAACCCCTGCCACGTCTCCTGATTCTTCGACAGCCACCAGCCCTGCCCCGGCAGCCCATCCGATTGCCGCACCACCAGCACAGCAAGCTCCGGCCGCCCGCGCCCGCGCTGCAAGCGATCCACCTCATCCAGCGCCGCGCACAATTGCCCCACCTGGAACCGCTGGAACGGCAAATCGAACCACTGGAACACTTCGCCATAGGAAATGCTTTTCCCGGCCTTGGCGCGCAGGATCAGAAGCGCCTCCAGTTCATCGATCGGAAACAGGGCCATGGGCCACAGGCTAGCGCATGGCGCAAGCCCGCGCTATCGCCTGTGCGCATGAACCAAGGACGCTTTCCCGCCACCCGGATGCGCCGGCTGCGCGCTGCCCCATGGTCGCGCGAAATGGTCGCTGAAACGCGGCTTTCGCCGGCAGACCTGATCTGGCCGCTGTTCATCCGCGAGGGTGAAGGCGTGGAAGAGCCGATCGCCACCATGCCGGGGGTGTTCCGCCATTCCATCGATCGGCTGCCCGGGCTGGCCAAGGAAGCCGAGGCGCTGGGCATCCCCTGCCTCGCTCTGTTCCCTTTCACACCGGCCCATTTGCGCACGCCCGGCGGGGAAGAAGCGCTGAACCCGGACAATCTGGTGTGCCGCGCGCTGCGGGCGATCAAGGCCAGCGGGGCCAATGTCGGCCTGCTCACCGATATCGCGCTCGATCCCTATACCAGCCATGGCCATGATGGCCTGCTGCACGATGACGGCCGCATCCTGAACGATGAAACCAACGCCGTGCTGGTGCAGCAGGCGCTGAACCAGGCCCGCGCCGGCGCCGATATCGTCGCCCCCTCCGACATGATGGATGGCCGGGTTGCCGCCATCCGCGCCGGCCTCGAAGGCGAAGGCTTCACCAATGTGCAGATCATGGCCTATGCGGCCAAATATGCCAGCGGCTTCTATGGCCCGTTCCGCGATGCCGTGGGCGCCGGCGGCTATCTGAAAGGCGACAAAAAAACCTACCAGATGGACCCGCGCAACAGCCGCGAGGCGTGCCGCGAAGTGGCGCTCGATATTGCCGAAGGCGCCGACAGCGTGATGGTGAAACCCGGCCTGCCCTATCTCGATATCGTCGCCGCCGTGGCGCAACGCTTCGATGTGCCGGTGTTCGCCTATTGCGTCTCTGGCGAATATGCCATGCTGGAAGCCGCAGCGGCAGCCGGAATGCTCGATCGCGAACGCGTCGTGCTGGAAACGCTGGCGGCCTTCAAGCGCGCCGGTGCGTCGGGCATCCTCACCTACCATGCGCCGCTCGCCGCACAGCTGCTGGCCGCGCGATGACCGATTTTGCCAGCCTGATTGCCGCAGACCGCGGGCAGGAGGCGCGCGCGATCCATGCCGTGAGCGAGGCGCAGGCAGAGGATTTCTCCCGGTCGCTGGGCGAAGCCGGCCGCGCCGCGCTGGCCGCCGCCGGGTTCAAGGGCCAGGCCGACAGCGGCTTTCTGCTCCCCGGCGGCAACGGGCGGGACTGGAGCTATGTTGTCGGGTTGGGCAAGCAGGTCGCTGCGGGCCGCTGGACCCTCGCCGCCGCCGCCGCCGGGCTTACCGCCGGCAGCTATCGGCTGGTTGATGCGTCGGGCGCACCGCTCGCCGTCGGCCTTGCCGCCCATGGCTGGCTGATGGCGCAGCACCGCTTCGCCCGCTATCGCAAGGCAGACGATTCCCGTGGCGCGCGGCAATTGCTGATCAGCGACGCCAGCAGAATCGCTGCCGCCATAGCAGAGGCAAAGGCCGCAGCAGAGGTTCGGGATCTGGTCGATACACCCGCCGAAGACATGGGGCCCGGCGAGCTGGAAGCGGCCGTGCGGGCGCTCGGCGAGGCGTGCGGCGGCAAGGTCGGTGTCGTGGCCGGCGAGGCGCTTTCGACGCAGAATTTTCCGGCCATCCATGCCGTGGGCCGCGCCAGTCCGCGCCGCCCGCGCATCCTCACCCTCGATTGGGGCGATCCCGCTCGCCCGCTGCTGGCGCTGGTCGGCAAGGGCGTCTGTTTCGACACCGGCGGTCTTAATCTGAAACCCGGCAATTCCATGCTGCTGATGAAGAAAGACATGGGCGGCGCCGCACACGCGCTGGCGCTCGCGCGGATGGTGATCGAGCGGCAACTGCCGGTGCGTGTGAAGCTGGTGATTGCCGCGGTCGACAATGCCGTGTCCGGCGATGCCATCCGTCCCGGAGACGTGATTGCCACCCGCAAGGGCCTTTCGGTTGAAATCGGCAACACCGATGCCGAAGGCCGGCTGGTGCTGGCCGATGCGCTGGCGCTCGCCGGAGAGGCAGACCCGGCGCTGGTGCTGGATTTCGCAACGCTCACCGGCGCGGCGCGGGTGGCGCTCGGCCCCGAACTGCCGGCGCTGTTCTGCAACGATGAGGCGCTAGCAGCGGCGTTTCTGGCAGCCGCGGATGCAACCGACGATCCGCTCTGGCGCCTGCCGCTGTGGCGGCCCTACCGCTCCATGTTCCGCTCCACCATCGCCGATCTCAACAACAATGCCGAAGGAGGGCTGGCAGGGGCAGTTGTCGGCGCGCTGTTCCTTGAGCATTTCGTGGGCGAAGGAACGCCCTGGGCGCACCTCGATCTCTATGCGTGGAACGGCAGTGCCAGGCCGGGCCGCCCGAAAGGCGGCGCGGCGATGGGCCTGTTTGCAGCACTGAAAATGATCGAAAGGCGCTTCGCGGCATGACCCGCCTGCAAAGCCGCGTGTCCGGGCCGCGCTGCACCCGTCGGCTGGGCCCGCTCGATCCGCGCACCGCCGCCTGGCGCGGGGATCTGGCCGATATCGCGCTGGCACGGCATATCGCGGTGCAGGCCTATGCCGCGCCGGTCATCATGCGCGTGCGAGCCAAAGCCACGCCGCTACGCGATTCGCCGGGCGCCGATGCCGTTGCCGTCAGCGAGCTGCTGTTTGGCGAGCAATTCGCAGTGCTGGATTGCAGTGCCGGGCAGGCCTGGGGCTATGGCCTGCACGATCACTATGTCGGCTATGCCGATCTGGCGGTTCTGGAACATGCCGGCACGCCTGCCGGAAGCGATGCCCTCATCGGCCCGTCAGACGCGCTGGTCTTTGCCGCGCCCGGCATCAAGGCACCGGTGGTGGGAACCTTGCCGATGGCCGCCGAGGTTCAGATCATCGATCACGACGACCGATTCGTGCAGCTGGCAAGCGGCCACCACCAGGGCTGCTTCCTGCATCGCCGGCACCTGCTGCAACCGGGCACAGACTGGGTGCAGATCGCGCTAAGCTTCATCGGCGCGCCCTATCGCTGGGGCGGCCGCACGCGCAGCGGCGTGGATTGCTCCGGCGTTATCCAGGTTGCCTGGAAGATGGCGGGCCGCACCGCGCCCCGGGACAGCGACATGCTGATCGCCGACGCCGGCGAACCGGTGCAGAATGGCGCCTGTCAGCGTGGCGATATCGCCTGGTGGCCCGGCCACATCGGGGTGCTGCTGGATTCGCAAACCCTGCTGCATGCCAACGCCCACTGGATGGCCTGCGTGGCCGAACCATTGGCCGATGTCATCGCCCGCGCCGCCGCTGCCGGCGCGGTCGCAGAGCCCGTGGTAAAACGTCCAGCTGCCTGAAGTCTTGCCGCAGATTCTGGTGCACATACCGCCATTTGTGGCCACCAACACTTGCCGCTGCAACGCCTCTGCGCTATGCGCCAACACGCTGGAGGGCATGGCAGAAATCTGCTCATCAGCGAGCCGCTGGTCTCAATCCGTGCATGGGGAGTGCATGCAGTGACATTGGGCGCACCGGTTTCGGGTGGGGCATCGTCGGAGGGGAGAAAGCAGGTGTCGGAGTTTGAATCCAAGGCAGGGAATGCCGATATTTTCGAGCATGACGGCCTGCTGGCGGAAATCGCGCGGCTGGAAATCCCGGATGGCTATCGCCCCAGCGAAACCGAACCTTTCATGGGGGAACGGCAGCTCGCCTATTTTCGTGCGAAATTGCTGAAATGGAAGGCCGATCTGGTTCAGGAGGCGCGCGCCACGCTGGCCACGCTGAAAGAAGGCCCGCTGCAGGAGCCGGACCAGACCGACCGCGCATCTTCGGAAACCGACTGGGCGCTGGAATTGCGCACCCGCGATCGCCAGCGCAAGCTGACCTCGAAGATCGATGCCGCGCTGCGGCGGATCGAAAGCGGGGACTATGGCTATTGCGAGATCACCGGTGATCCGATCTCGCTGCAACGGCTGGAAGCCCGGCCCATCGCCACCATGACGCTGGAAGCCCAGGAAAAGCACGAACGCGAAGAACGCGTCAGCCGCGACGACTGACCGAAGTCAGTCTCTTTCTGAACGACTGACCGAAGTCAGTCTCTTTCTGAACGACTGACCGAAGTCAGTCTCTTGCTGAACGACTGACCGAAGTCAGTCTCCGTCTGAACAAGTGATCCGGGCCTATCCGGATCGCACTGCCAGCCAGGCGGCAATGCGATCAAACGCCAGGTCCAGCGTCTCGCAATCGGCGGTCAGGCTGATCCGCACATGGCCGCGCGCCGCCTGTCCAAAGCCGGACCCCGGCACACACGCCACGCCGGTCGCCGCCAGCATATGGGCAGCAAAAGCAATATCGTCCGTCGTGATGGCGCAGCAATCCAGCATCACGAACATGCCACCCTCCGGCATCCGCGCAGCAAGGCCGGGAATGGCATTGGCCCGCCGCACAACCTGCGCCGCACGGGCCTTGAAGCCGTCGATATAGGGGGCCAGCGCGGATGCCGGCACTGCGAGCGCCGCAACGCCCGCATCCTGCACAAACTGCGACACGCCAAAAAGCGCCGCGGCGCTCCAGTCACCCAACGCCTGCACCACCCGCTCCGGCGCCACCGCCCAGCCCAGCCGGTAGCCGGTCATTGCGTGGCTTTTGGAGAGACTGGAAACCACGATGGTCTGCCCTTCCGGCCCATGCTTCCAGGCGGGCACATGCGCGCCGCCAAAGCGGAAATCGGCATAGACCTCGTCCACAAGCAGCCAGATGCGGTGCGCCAAGCAAGCCGAGCGCAGCAGTGCGAAATCCTCTTCCGAAAGTGCCGCGCCGCTGGGATTGGCCGGCGAATTGAGGAAGATAACGCGGGTGCGAGGCGTTATGGCTGCCACCAGCGCCGGCACATCGATGGCCAGATCCGCCCGCGCCGGCACCACCACCCGCCGCGCCTGCGCCGCCGCCACCACCCCCGGATAGGTGGCATAATAGGGGTCGCACAGGATCACCTCGTCGCCCGGATCGGCCAGCATCAGCATCGCGGCGAGCGCGCCATGTTGCGCCCCCGGCAGCACCACCACATTTTCCGCGTGGCAGCCTTCGCGTGCGGCAATCGCCTGCCGCAGCGCCGGCTCGCCCAGCAGCGGGGTATAGTGCGTGCGCCCTTCGCGCACCGCCGCATGGGTGGCGGCCACAATGGCGGCATGCGGCGGCTCCGGCGGATCGCCCAACGTCAGCAGGAGGATGTCCTCGCCGGCACGGTGGCGATCCATCGCCTCCACCGCGATATCCCAGGCGGTGGATGCCCCCTCGGCGGCAAGCTGCCCGGCCAGCTGCGACAGCCGCAAGGGTGCCACGCCGCTATCCGCCATGGGGTGCTGTCAGCAGCGCCTCGGCCTCGATCTCCACCCGCCATTCCGGGCGCAGCAGCACCAGCCCGGCAACCATCGTGCTGGCCGGCCGAATCGCCCCGAACACTTTGCCATGCGCGCGACCAACGGCCTCGGCATCGCCGGCATCCACCAGAAACATCCGCGTCCGCACCACATCGGATGCCGCGCCACCCAGCTGTTCGATGGCCTGCACGATGATGGCCAGGCACCGCCGCGCCTGCACTTCGGCATCACCCGGCGTGCTGGTGCCATCCGCCTCCACCGGCGCGGTTCCCGAAACGAAGATATGCTGGCCCACCCGCACCGCGCGCGCAAATCCGATGCTTGCCTCGAACGGCGATCCAGACGATGCATGCGCGCGGGTCATCACCGCCGCCGTCTAGCCGCGCCAGGGGGGTGTCGGCAAGCGAGGGAGAAAAGGGATGGAGTCCGCCGACACGGTTTTTCGCATCGGCAATCTGATCGTGCTGGCGGGCTGGCTGGCGCTCGCACTCTCGCCGCTGCAACGCCGCATGGCCATCCCGTTTGCCCGCTTTGCCGCCGCGCTGGTGTGTGGCCTCTATCTCACCCTGCTGATCCGCGGCCTTGCCTTCGGCCCCGGGCTGCCGGAAGGCGCAGGCTTTTCCAGCCTGGCGGGCGTGGTCGCGCTGCTGTCACGCCCGGAGGCCATTCTCGGAGCGTGGGTGCATTTCCTCGCCTTCGATCTGTTCGTCGG